>DASPOJ010000001.1:0-13010 GCA_035626055.1 Candidatus Methylomirabilota bacterium
GCGGCCGGTGGCCATGCGCGCGACGAGGATCGCGGCTTCGTTGGCCTCTGTGCCGGAGTTCGTGAAGAAACTCTTTTCGAGGCGGCCGGGCGTGATCTGCGCCATTTTTTCGGCGAGCGCGATGATGGCTTCGTTGGGATAGAGCGTCGAGAGATGCTGGAGGCGGTCCACCTGCGCTTTGATTTTTGACGTGACCTTCGGATTCGTGTGGCCGACGGAGATCGTGAGGATGCCGCCGAAGAAATCGAGATAGCGGCGGCCTTCGACGTCCCAGACGTACTGCATCGAGGCGCGATCGGCGACCAGCGGTTGCTTGTAATAGTTGGAAGCGACGGGCCAGACGTATTTTCTGTACTTGCGAACGAGCTCTTCGCTGCGAGCGGCAGCGGGCTTCGCATCGGTGGTCATGAGTTTCTCCAGCGCGGGAGGGCGCTCAATCCGCGGCCTGCGCGGAGCCGGCCGTCTGCGTGCGAGTGATTTCGCCGTAGGATTCGGGGCGGCGGTCGCGATAGAACTGCCAGACGCGGCGCACTTCCTCGATTTCATCGAGATTGAGATCGGCGACGAGCAATTCGTCTTTGTCGCGGGCGGCCTGCGCGAAAATCTTGCCGCGCGGATTGCAGAAGTAACTCTTGCCGTAAAATTCGCCGATTTTCCAGGGCGCTTCGACGCCGACGCGATTGATGGCCGCCACGAAATACTGGTTCGCGACGGCTTGCGCGGGCTGTTCGAGTTCCCAGAGGTACTCGGAAAGTCCGGCGACGGTGGCCGAGGGGTTGTAAACGATTTCGGCGCCGTTCAAGCCCAGGATGCGCGCGCCCTCGGGGAAATGGCGGTCGTAGCAGATGTAGACGCCGACCTTGGCGTAGCGCGTCTGGAAAACGGGGTAACCGACGTTGCCCGGGGTAAAATAAAATTTTTCCCAGAAGCCGGGATGGCAATGCGGGATGTGGTGCTTGCGATATTTGCCGAGATATTTTCCATCGGCGTCGATCACGGCGGCCGTGTTGAAGTAAACGCCGGTCATTTCCACTTCGTAAACAGGGACGACGAGCACCATGCGATAGCGCTTCGCCAGCTTTTGCATGTGGGCGACCGTCGGGCCGTTGGGCACCGGCTCGGTGAGTTCGTACCATCGCGCTTGCTGCTCGGCGCAGAAGTAGGGGCCGTAAAAGAGCTCTTGCAAGCCGAGTATCTGAACTTTTTTCTTCGCGGCGGCGGCAATGAGGCGGTCGTGCTTCGCGATCATGCGCTTCTTGATCTGGGCGACCGGAAATTTCTCGGGAGACCAATCGCAAGCGGCCTGAATCAAGCCGCAGCGCACCGAACGCTCCATAATGCACCTCCGATGAAGAGAGTCGAGTTTAACCCTAGCATACGGAGGGTACAAGAAGCGGGCACGGCGAGCCGTCCGCGGCCCGGCGGAGAAATATGGACAGCTTGCGGGTTCCAACCCGCGACCTCCCATGTATAATCGCGCGCGATTGGAGTTGCCGGCCGCCTCCCGGAAGGGCGGGGCCCGGGGGCATCGGACGCCGCCGCGGCGTGGGGGCGTGCATTGCAGGCCGGCATTCGGCACCGGCGACTCTGAAGGGCAGGGAAGATTTGGCAGCGGGGAAGGCTGCGATTTGAAATGAAGAGTAATGAATTTTGGAGCCGTCTGTACCGCGCGGCGAAGCGTGTGTTTCCCGGTTGCATCGGGCAAGCGCAGGCCGTGGCGTTCAACATGTTTCTCGCATCGATGCCGATGCTTCTGATCGTGATGGGAGTGGTTTCGACCTCGGCGCGGCTGGAGGAGGGATTCAACGAGTTGGTGATGCGGCTGCGAACCGTGTTGCCGCCGGGCGTCCACGCCATCATTTTGCGTTTCATCGTTCACCATAGCACGCACCCGTGGCGCTGGATTTCGCTGGGGCTGGGCGGGACGCTGCTTGCGGGCACGCAAATGATGCGGCTGGTGATCGACGGTTTTCAGTTGATGGACGGCGATTCCATGGCACATAAGTGGTGGAGCAAGCAGCTTCGCGCGATGCTTCTCCTGTTGGCGACGATGGCGCCGTGGCTCGTCACCGCAAACTTGCTCGTCTTCGGCAAGCAGGCGCGGATTTGGGTGATCAGCCGTTCGGGATCGCCGCTGCTCGTACGCTTTCTCTGGGTGGGGCTGTACGTTGCCGTGGCGTTGCTGATGGCGACGCTGGTGCTGGCCGCGATCTACAGGGTCGGGCGGCCGTCGCGCGCAAAGTGGCGGGGCGGCGAGCCGGTAATGCCGGGCGCGTTGCTGGCAGCATTGTTGTGGTGGATGGTCAGCGCGGCGTTTGGATATTACATGCGCCACGTGCCGTACGAGCTGGTGTACGGCGGCCTGGCCGTGGCGATCGGCCTGATGCTCTGGATGCAATTGACGGCGACCATTTTGTTCTTGGGCGCGGCGTTCAATTCCGAGGGGGCGAAGCCGCAGGGCTGACAGCGCCGAACGACGGGCGTAAAATGCAGCCGAGTCGGGTTGGCCTAGCGCTGGAATTCTTTGGGCGGGAGGCAGCGATGAGCCAGATTCGAGTGGAATGTTACTCGGGATATCGCGCCGATCAGCGGCCCGAGAGGTTTACGCTTCGCGGGCGTCAGTTTGAAATCGAGCAGGTCGAGGACCAGTGGTATTCGCCGGGCGCGGTTTATTTCCGCGTGCTCGCGCAGGATGGCAACTACTACCTCCTTCGGCACGACGAAGGGCAGGACTTCTGGACTGTGGACGGGTTCCGCGCCGGCGGCCGAAAGTGAGAAGTGGCGGCTGCCCCGCTGATGGTCCATAAATTATTTCTGTCGTACATCCCTCGCGGGTGAGGCGCACTCGTGCAACCGAAAATCGCATTTCTGGGGCTGGGCATACTCGGCTCGGCGGTGGCGGAAAGACTGCTCTTGCAGGGGATTCCGCTGACCGTGTGGAACCGAACGGCTGAGAAGGCGGCGCCGCTCGAGAAATTGGGAGCGAAGCGCGCGGCCACGGCGCAGGAGGCGGTGACCGGCGCGGACATCGCGATCACGCTGGTGCTGGACGGCGCGGCGCTCGCGGAATTGACGCTGGGGCCGGAGGGGATCGCGCAAACGCTCGCGCGCGGCAAAATACATTGCGACATGAGCACGGTGGACCTCGCCACTTCGCGGCGGATGGCGGAGCATTACGCGACGCAGGGGAGGGAATTCATCAGCGCGCCCGTGCTCGGAAATAAGCACGCCGCGGCAGCCGGTAAGTTGCTGATCTTCGCGGGAGGGAACGGGCCGGCGATCGACGCGTGCATGCCGTTCTTTTCGGCGCTTGGCGAGAAAATCTGGCGATTCGAGCAGCCACCGAGCGCCATCGCGACGAAGCTCTGCTGCAATCTTCTGCTTGCGGGAATGATGGAAGTGTTTGCGGAGGCGATGCTTCTGGCGGAAAAGTCCGGAATCGAACAGAAAACGTTTATGGAGATCGTGCGCGCGTCCGCGCTCGCCGCGCCAATGTTTCAAAGGAAGGGCGAGTTGATCGTGCGCAAGGATTACGAGCCGACGTTTTACGTGCGCAATCTGCTCAAGGATCTCAACTTGGCGCTCGATGCGGCGGCGACGGCGGGCGTCGCGCTGCCCGGCGGGCGGACGCTGCGCGACATTTACGACGCGACCGCGCGCGGGGGTTTCTCCGAGCTGGACTATGCGGCGGTTTTCGAGTGGCTCGCGCAGCAGGGAGCCGCGTCCTCCGCCAACGCGTAGACCGTCTGGAAACCAAAGATGACATCGAGAAATCGCCCGCTTCGAAGTTTGGTTCCCACCTACGCGATTCTGTTTCCCTTGCTGATGTTGGCTATGCGCCTCCTCGCTCAGCAGCAATACCCCGGATTGGCCCAGCCGGAAGAGACTACGGAATTCGTTCGCGGCCAGGTTGTCTCGTTTTCCATCGAGGATCACAAGATCGTGATTCAAGCGGACAACGGGAAACAAATGACATTCGGGATTGACCAGCACACGAATATCATTTCGCCGATTGATCCTGGCTCCTCAGTCGAAGTCACCTACGCTTCGGTGAACGGCAAGGACGTGGCTCGCACGCTCGTGAACCCCGCGCTCATGCTGCAGATCGAGCATCCGACGGACAGAATTCATTTGATGCCCCTGGTCGTCGCCGGAGGGATTGTCGTGCTGATCGCCGTAGGGTTGCAGCGGTGGCGCGCGAAGCGGAGCCGAAACACGTGAACGACCGCGCATGTGTGGGCTCGTTCGCAAAGGCAATTCTTGTTGGCGCGGATTACATTTCATACAATCGGGACAAATTATGAGTCGCCTCGCCATGCTCTCATTGCTTCTTATCGCGACATGCGCGGCTTTTGCGCAAACGGCCAGTCATCCAGTTCCGCCCGCCGGCGGTCAGGCGATATGGGAGCCCCCGGCGTGGGATTTTCCGCGCGAACTCCCCCAAGCGACTGTTGCTAAAGAGATGTTGGCGACGTTGCGCGTGTCAGGTTTCCGTATCACTCTTGAAGAAACCAAGATGGACGATGTGAAAACACGCTTTGGGGGCACATTTGGGCAGTCGGGCGAAGCTGGTGAATTCTATGAATGGCTTTGCTATCAGGGGACGGATTCCAAAGGGCGCTGGGCGCTATGGTTGGGGAGCGGGGAAATTAACGGGGGAACGGTGGGCGACTTTCAGTGGCGCCGTCTCGCCGAGGGCGCAGTGCTCGACGAACGCTGCCGCAAGGTTCAAGGCACGAGCGATAGCGTGGCATTGCCCATCGCGCTTCAACTCGGGATGTCGGAGAAGGATGTGTTGAAGACGCTCGGCCCCCCTTCGGCCAGGCGCGGCGACACACTCATCTGGTTGCACGAGCATCAAGAAACCATCCACTGGGAACCCTACACCTCGGACAACACCGTAATGATTCTCCTTCGGGACGGGGTCGTGTGGGCGATTCAGGCGTCAAAAACGACATCGGATTAGGCGATCCACAACTTTCGGGCGGCGAAGGGTCGCGCTGCGCCAAGATTCAGTCCGCCGTGGCTGACTTGCGCTCGGCGAAGAGATTGCGCACGACGAACCAGCAATTCGCGGGGCGCTCGGCCAGGCGGCGCATGAAATAGGGACACCAGTCGGTGCCGAAGGGCACGTAAATCTGCATGGGATGGCCCTGCGCCAACAACTGCTGCTGCAGGTCGCGCCGGATGCCGTAGATCATCTGAAACTCGTAGCGATCTTTCTCTAAGCCGTTCTGCGCGATTTTCGCACGCACGTACTCGACCATCGCCGGATCGTGCGTCGCAATCGCCGCGACGAGTCGATGCTCGCCGGCGAGAACGAGCAGGCGGTCCGTCAGGCGGCGATAATTCTCGTCCACTTCGCGCTTCTTCTGAAACGCGACGCTCGGCGGTTCGCGATAGGCTCCCTTCACCAGCCGAATCTTCGGAGAGAGCGGCGCGAGGCGCTCGATATCCGCTTCCGTGCGCCGCAGATACGACTGAACCGCCAGGCCCACGTTTCCGACCTGCCGCTGCATGGCCTCGAAAATGTCGAGCGTGACGTCCGTGTACGCCGAGCTTTCCATGTCTACTTCAATTCCGCGGCCGAGGCGCTTGGCCTCTTGCGCGATCTCGATGGAGAGCGATTGGCAAAGTTCGCGGCCGAGATCGGGGCCAAGATCCAAGCCAAGTTGCGTGGGCTTGATGGAGATGTTGCCGCGCAGACCGGCGGATTCGAGCGTGTGAATCATTTCGACGTAGCTGTCGCGCGTGCGAGCGGCTTCCTCGCGCGTGGTCACGTTCTCACCGAGATGATTGAGGATGATGCCGTAGCCGAGCTTCTGGAGGACGAGGCTCGCGCCGATGGCGTCTGCAAGGAGTTCGCCGGCCACGAAGCGCCGCGCGAACCCGGCGCGCATGCCGCGCCGCGCGAGGAAATTGGTCAGGCGCTTCTTGGTGGATAGCCAGAGTATGAAATCGCGCAGGAGCATTCGCCGAGAACCGTGCCTCGCCTCGCCCCTATCCTGCACGGGAACTCGCGCGAATGCAAAGGCGGATGGTTGATTGGTTGTGGGCCAGCGTGGGAAAAGCTAGCCGTTTCCCGTACGAGCGCGCTGGCCAAGGAGATGTCGTTGTCCGTTTAGCAGGACTTCGGATCGATCATCGTGATGGGCGGCGGGTGACCATGCAACTCGCGATTACGTCGAGTAAGGCCTGCGTCTTCCTCGTGAATCCACAGATCATGTAGCCAATGCCAATCGTCAGGTTCGAGAGGCACTTTGCAAGATTTCGGCCCAGGGCGCGGCCCAAAGTTAGCCGATGCCCATTGATGTCGCTCACCCGCAATCCAACGGCCATCTTGCCAGGCGTGGCCTGCCATCGAGAGCTTTCCAGCGCGGCAAAACAGAACCAGACCGCGAGAGTGGTGACTGTAGACAAAGCGGCGAGAACCCAGGAGTCGTGGCCGCGAACTGACCAACTGGCCGGTTGACTGGAAGGCGGCGCAGGCCGTCCACGAGCAACTTTTCCCGGTGCCCCGGGTTAACATCTGAGTGGCCGCGCTGCGCCCCCGCCCACCGCGCGCGCTGTCTGCCCCTGGAGGCACCTGCCAATGCCAGTGAAATCGCGCCGCAATCGCCGCAAGTCTGCAGCAAACGCTTGGGCAGCGGCGGCGCAACTGACTGTCGCGGGGATCGCGGCCATTCTCCTCGCGGCATTCTCTCTCTCCGCTGAAAACAACAAGATAAAACCGATTGCGCCGGACGCCGCTCTTGCGGGCTTGCCCGTCACCGATCTGACCGCGCCGCAGGCGATTCAGCACGCGCTGGACCGGCTGGGCTACGGCCCCACGCCGGGCGAGATCGAAACTGTGCAGAAAATGGGGCTCGCGAAGTGGATTGAGCAGCAACTCCACCCGGAATCCCTCGACGATTCGGCGCTGGAGACGCGACTCCAAAAATATCCGACGCTCAAGATGTCCTCGGCGCAACTGCTCGAGCAGTTTCCGCGGCCGGAGCTCGAAGCGCGGCGCGAAGGAATCACGGTTGAGGAATATCGCCGGCAGCAACTGCAAATGGCCGGCGGCGGAATGCAGATGGACCACGCCGACGGCGGATCGAATAATTCAGCAAGCAACGCCGGCGGCAGCGCTGGAGGCGGCTCGGCGAGCGGCAACACTGCCACCAGCGGAGGCGCGCCCTCGGGCAACAATTCGATGAACGGCTCGCCGAACGGCCAGCGGACGCAGCAAGACGAAATCACGATGCAGCTTCAGGCGCTCGTCAAGGACGAGAGCCAGGCTGGCGCGGGCAACAACATGTTCGACTACAAGAACATCCACCTGCCGCAGCGCGTAGTGGCCGAATTGGCGATGGCGAAAACGGAGCGCGCGATCTACAGCGACCGGCAACTTTACGAGCAGATGGTGGATTTTTGGTTCAATCACTTCAACGTGTTCGCCGGGAAGGGCCAGGACGTTTGGCTGCTGACGGCCTACGAGCGCGACGCCATTCGTCCGCACGCGATGGGAAAATTCCGCGATTTACTCGAAGCGACGGCGAAAAGCCCCGCAATGCTTTTCTATCTTGATAACTGGCTGAGCGTCGATCCGGACGCCTGGAAGCAACTTCAGGCGCAGCGTCAAATGCGGCAGCAGCGCTATGGGATGGGATTCCCGCGGCAGCAAGGTAATGGGCAGAGGCAAAATCAGGATCGCGGGCTCAACGAAAATTATGGCCGCGAATTGATGGAATTGCACACGCTCGGCGTGGATGGCGGCTACACGCAGCAGGATGTCATCGAGGTGGCGCGCTGCTTCACCGGCTGGTCGATTCGCACGCCGCAGCGCGACCCGCAGTTTTATTTTGAGGCTCGCCTGCACGACAACAAACCGAAGATGGTGCTCAGCCACAAGATCGATTACGGCGGAATGCGCGACGGTGAGGCCGTGCTCGATCTGCTGGCGCGCGATCCGCACACGGCGCATCACCTATCGTATGAACTTGCGCAGCGATTCGTCTCGGACAGTCCGCCAGAATCACTCGTGGATAAGATGTCGCAGACCTATTTACATTCCGACGGCGATATCCGCTCCGTGCTGCACACGATGATTCATTCGCCGGAGTTCTGGTCGAGGGACGCGTATCGGTCGATGGTGAAGACGCCATTCGAGCTGGTGGTATCGGCCGCGCGCGCCGTCGGCGCCGACGTGGATCTGCCGCTGCAGATAGTGCAATGGTCGGCGCGCATTGGCCAGCCGCTTTACCAGTGCCAGCCGCCGACGGGCTATTCGGACAAAGCGGACGCGTGGGTCAATACCGGCGCGCTGCTGAACCGGCTGAACTATTCACTCGCGCTCACGGCAAATCGCATGCGCGGTGTGCGGACTGATATGGCATCGCTCCTCGGGGACACTTCGCTCGATGACCCGCGCGCCGTGCTGGACCGCACAATACAAGTTTTGCTCAACGGCCAGGCGACGGTGCAGACGCGGGACACGCTCGAGAAGCAGCTCGACAATCCGCAGGTGCTGCAGGCGAGACTGGACGACCCCGTGCGGCAAGTGAATGTGAATCTGATAGCCGGACTTGTTCTGGGCGCACCGGAATTTCAGAGGCGCTAGCGAGAAGCCGGGGAAAACAACGATGAAGATTTCACGGCGAGTATTTCTGAAGAGCGGCGGAGTGGCCATGATCGGCATGAGCACGCTGCCGGCGTTTTTGCAACGCGCGATCGCCGCGACTCCTTCGGCGAACAAGAAAAAACTCGTGGTCGTCTTCCAGCGCGGCGCGGCCGACGGCCTCAACATGGTCGTGCCCTTCGCCGAGCCGAACTATTACAATCTTCGTCCCACGATCGCGCTACCCGCCCCCGGCCGCGGCCAGAGCGATCAGGCCGCCGTGGACCTCGACGGCTTCTTCGGATTGCATCCGGGGCTCGCGCCGCTTGGCCCGCTGTTTCACGGAGGTCAACTCGCGATCGTTCACGCCGCGGGCTCCCCCGACACGACGCGTTCGCACTTCGACGCGCAGGATTACATGGAGTCCGGAACGCCGGGCGTGAAAGCCACCGAAGACGGCTGGCTGAACCGCGCGCTGGTGGGCGCGCCGGAGGAAAATGCGACGCCGTTTCGCGCCGTGGCAATGGGGCCGAATCTTCCGCTGACGCTTCGCGGCTCGGCGCCCGCGATCGCACTGCCCGATGTGCGCCAATTCAGAGTGTTCGCGCAATCGCCCGCCGCCGAAGGCGGGTTCGAGGCGCTCTACGCGCAGACGGTGGACGCGGTGCTGCGCGGCACCGGCACGGAAACGTTCGAAGCCGTGGACATGCTGCGCAAAGCTGATCCCGCGCACTTCCAGCCGGAAAACGGCGCGCAGTATCCGCAGGGGCGCGTGGGGCAGACGATGCTGCAAGTCGCGCAGTTACTCAAGGCCGACGTGGGCCTGGAAGTTTCGTTTGTGGACACCGGCGGTTGGGACAATCACGTGAACGAGGGCGGTTCGCAAGGGCAGCTTGCGAATCTGCTGCGTGAACTCGGGCAGAGCCTCGCGGCGTTCCATCAGGACCTTGGTGATCGCATGGAAGAGATCGTCGTTGTGACGATGTCCGAATTCGGCCGCACCGCTCACGAAAACGGCAATCGCGGCACCGATCACGGCCACGCAAACTGCATGTTCGTGATGGGCGGGCCTGTAAAGGGCGGCAAAGTGTACGGCAAATGGCCCGGCATCGGCCCCGACCAATTGAACGAAGGCCGCGATCTCGCGCTCACGACCGATTTCCGTTCCGTGCTCGGCGAACTCATCGCCAATCATCTAGGCAGCCGCGACCTCGCGACCGTCTTCCCCGGCTTCGACAACGATCCGCACAAATTCCGCGGCGTGCTGAAGGCTTAGGCCTCGCGCGCCAAGTAAACTCCCGTCAATCGGCCAGTCCAACTCGCGCTCATTGCGTCTCCGAAAATTTCTCGCTCACGATTGCTTCGCAAGCAGGCAAACTCCGGACCACGGGCGCGAGCCCTGCGCGCCATTCGACTCCGGCAGCATCGCCATCATCCGCAACCAAAACGGCAGCAGCTTCAGCCGCGCCGCCGTCTTCAGCTGGGAGCGAACGTCAATCGCCTTCCATCCGCAGCGCGCGAAAAATCGCGGCCCTTCCGGTGGGGCAAATTGCAGTTTGGCGCCGCCCCGGCTCAAATGGGGGCCCATGTGCTTCTGCAACATTCGCAGGAGTCCCGGCGAGCTGATGTCTAGCACCCATCGCTCGAACCTAGGCGCTGCCGCGAGATCGATTGCCAGCGATGCGACCTCCTTCGGCGTGAAATAAATCAGCAGGCCCTCGGTCACGATGAGCGCATGTTTTGCATTGCGCCCAAGCCGCGCAGCTAGTTCGCGGCGCGCGTTGAGGTCAGTCAGATCGAGCCGCACGCGTTCCATCACGCACGCGGGCGTGTCGCCTTGCAAAATTTCTTCCTTGTAATCGAGAATTTCCGGCAGGTCCACTTCCACCCAGCGCAACGCGGGCGGCAGGGTCATGCGGTAAGGCCGCGCGTCGAGGCCGGCCGCGAGGTTCACGACCACGTCCACGCCCTGCTGAATCTGCTCGGTGATGAATCGGTCGTAGAGAACCGTGCGCGCAACCCACGCCCAGGTTCCCTTCTCGCTGAACGGGATGGAAGCGGCGATCTCTTCGCCCCGCGCTCCCGCCAGCCGGCGCGCGTAGGGATCGCGGAAAAGAGGATTGGGCCGCTCTGTTTCGCGCGCGCGGTACACCGCCGCCCAGAGCGCCGTATCCGAGATGTTGCGAACTAGCGGCTCATTTGAATTCATGCGGCTCACCCGCGGTCAAGAAAACTTGCAATGACGGCCACCGCAACCATCTAACGCTATCTCACCCCTGCGCGCGCCACAATGGACTATTTGTCCTTCGGACGCAAACCTCTTTGCGCTGCTACCTTGCCGCTCCGGGCGAAGAACTAATTCCCCCCGTCCACGAGGAAAAGGCGTAGAATGAAATTGGACTGCGCCCCAATCTTCAACTGCAGTTGAGTATTCCTCGACGAGCGGCCGCCGATTAGTCCCGCACTGGGAAAAAGGTGAAGTTTGAAATTTGAGACGGAAAGTGCCCCGAAGGGTGTTTCTACGCGCGTGTTGCTGAGCTCGGTCTTCGGTCCGTACGCGCAAGATGACGATTTCGGAAGCCGGACGATCAACCCGATGGAACTTTTTCACAACCAGGTCACCCGGGCGCAGGGCTGTTTCTCGCCGCGGATGTTTCATCGCTCGTGGGGCATCATGATGATTCAGGCGAATATTTCCGCTCCCTGCACGGTCCTGGATTTTCCCACTCGCGAACACTTTGCCCGCGAATTGAAGGCGAACCACTACGACGTGGTCGGAATCTCCGGCATCATCGTGAACCTCGGCAAGGTGCAGGAGATGTGCCGGATGGTGCGGGAGTTGTCTCCGGAGTCGGTGATCATCGTGGGCGGGCACGTGGCCGCGATTCCAAACGTGGAAGCGCTCGTGGACGCCGATCATATCGTGCGCGGAGAAGGCATCGCCTGGATGCGGAAGTACCTGGGAGAAGACGAGCACGCTCCGATTCGGCATCCGGCCATCGTTTCCGGACTACAGGAGCGATTCATGGGAGCGCGGATACCGAGACGGAAAGGCCGCACGGCGGCCACCATCATTCCGTCCGTGGGCTGCCCGATGGGGTGCAACTTCTGCACAACCTCGTCATTTTTTGGCGGCAAAGGGAAATTCATAAACTTCTACGCGAGCGGCGATGAATTGTTTGACGTGATGTGCGCGGTCGAGGCAGAGCTGAAGGTCCATTCGTTTTTTGTGATGGACGAGAATTTCCTGCTCTACCGCCCGCGCGCCCTTCGCTTGCTGGAACGCATGAAGGAAGCGGGCAAGAGTTGGGATCTGTCCGTCTTTGCTTCCGTGAACGCCATCCGAAAATATTCCATGCAGGAACTCGCGGAGCTCGGCGTCTCCTGGCTGTGGATGGGGCTGGAATCGCCGCATTCGAGCTACGGCAAGTTGCAAGGCGCGGACCTGACGCAACTCACGCGGGAGTTGCGTGAGAACGGCATCCGCGTGCAGGGCTCGACGATTATCGGCCTGGAGCACCACACGCCCGGCAATATCACCGGGGAAATCGAGCACGCAATCGGCTACCAGACCGACTTCCACCAGTTCATGCTGTACACGCCCGTGCCGGGCACGCCGCTGTACCAAGACATGGCGCAACAGGGCCGGCTCCTGCAGAATATCGACCTGGCCGATACCCACGGGCAATTCAAGTTCAACTTCCGGCACGCGGCGATCTCCCGCGATGACTCGAAGAAATTCCTGGACTGGGCGTTCCGCCGTGATTTCGAGCGCAATGGCCCCAGCCTCTATCGCATGTGCCGGACCATGCTGCTGGGCTGGCGGCGCTACAAGGATTATCCGGATCCCCGCGTGCGCGCGCGGTTCGCGCGGCAGATGCAAAAACTGAGAGGCGCCTACAATGCGGCGCTTTGGGCGATGGAGCGGGAGTTCAAGAGGGTCAACGAAAGCGTGAGCGAGCAGATTCGCTCGCTGCGGAAAGAAATCGAAAAGGAATCACCCGTCAAGGCGCGGCTCAACGCAGCCTTGATCGGCCCCGTCTTGTTGTATCTCGCGCGCCGGGAAGAGAAACGGTTGGCAAAGGGACGCACCTACGAGCCACCAACCATCGTGGAACGCACGAACTGGGCCGCCGCGTCGTAGCCGGGCCGCACACCTCCCAATAGATTCAGCATTCACAAGAAAAAAGGGTGGGGGAAGTTCTCCCCCATGCGGAACAGAGATGAGTCGAACCTCGCGCGGCCGGTTTACAAGAACAGCGGCGCCATCACGAACGCTACCGTACACAGCAATTTGATGAGCACGTGCAGCGAAGGGCCGGCGGTGTCTTTGAACGGATCGCCGACGGTATCGCCCACGACGGAGGCTTTGTGCGCATCCGAGCCTTTGCCGCCCAATTGGCCGGTCTCG
>DASPOJ010000002.1:0-3902 GCA_035626055.1 Candidatus Methylomirabilota bacterium
CGAGTCCCCAAACACCCAGCCGTGTTCCACATGCGCCATGGGAACCAGGTTCTTCGGGCGAAGCTGTGCTGCAACTCCCAGCTTTCCATCGGACGAAAGCGCGAGGTGAAAGACGCCCGCTGAGTTGTGCAAAGCCGTTCGTTCAACTACCTGCCGGGTGGCGGTATTGATAACCGTTATTTCGGACTCTGGGGGCGTCCGGGAATAGCCAATGTTGGGATAGATGTGCGTGCAGAATACCCGCGTTCCGTCGGCGGAAAGCGCCAGATAGCTGGCGCCCCGGCCGGCCGCGAGCCGCTTGGCTTCGAGGCCGGTGTGCAGATCGATTATCGAAACATCGTTGCTTAGGCGGTTGGCGACGTAAAGCATCTTGCCTTCCCGATCGGCAACAGCACTAATCGGTTCAAATCCCGTGTGCAGATCGCGAGCAACTTCCAGTTTTTCAGCGTCGATAACCGAGACCGTGTCCGTCCACGAATTTGCGACATAGATTTGCTTGCCGTCACTTGAAATTCCCAGTCCTCGCGGTACGTGGCCGACGGCGATTCGCTTGATGACGCTTCCGTTCTGCGTGTCCACAACCAGAAGCTCGTCACTTTTCTCGCAAACCACATAGAGCCAATGCCCGTCGGGCGAAACGGCCATCTCCCCCGGTGAGAGGTAAGAAGACTCGTCACTGGCGGGTTCGGCCGCCGCTCCCAAGAAGCATGCGAGTACCAGGAGGGCCACCGCTGGAAGTTGCCGCTTCATTTCGGCTCCGTCACTTTGAGAATCCGATCGACAGCCAGATTCGACAGCACCTGTTCTCGACCGCTTGGCCAGTGAATAGTGAGTTTGTCCACGCGAGTGGCGGCCCCCAGCCCAAAATGCACACGTCCATCGTCCTGCGAGAGATAACCCGAGCCGGCCACGCGCTCGGCCATCTGTTTGCGGCCGCCGGCAACCAATTCCAGGCGTGCGCCAATGCCGTCACGATTACTTTTTGTTCCCTGGAGCACGATCGTGATCCAGTGATTATGGTTCTGCGAAACGTTGTGCAACAGAGTCCCGCGCCCCCCGAGGTTCACCACAAAGGCATCCATTTTGCCGTCGTTGTCATAATCGGCGAAGCAAGCGCCGCGAGCGACGGTCTTCACGTCGAGAACCGCCCCGGCCTGGCGGGAAATGTCGACAAACTTGCCATTTCCCACGCCTCGAAAGAGTGAGTGCTCCTGGGGGATCATGTGAATCAGTCCGCCGTGAAACACGAGAATGTCTAGCCAGCCGTCGTTGTCGAAGTCGTAGACTCCGCTCCCCCAACTCACATACTGGCCATTCGCCTCGGAGATTCCCGAACTGGCCGTGATGTCCTCGAATCCAAGCCTTCCGTTGTTGCGCATCAGGCGGTCGTAGTTCGAGTCCGTCACCCATAGATCGAGCACGCCTCTGCCTTCTATGTCCGCCGCGATCGGCCCCATGGAGGAGGTCATCTCGCCGTTCTGCCCGTAGGCGACGCCCAGATCGACTGCAACTTCTTTGAACGTTCCGTCGTGGTTGTTGTGGAACAAGAAATTCTCGGTCCTGTCGTTGGAGACGTAGATGTCGGGCCAGCCATCGCCTTCAAGATCTGCGGCGGTCACGCCCATGGCGCGGCCCTTGTACGCGCCGATGCCTGAAGCGTCCGTTACGTCCGTAAAAGTACCGTTGCAATTGTTGTGATAGAGCCGGTTCGTGGTGGCCTCGTAATCGAGCGGTCCGGGATAATTGTCGGCGGCGTAGTAGGTGCGGTAGGTCGGGTCGAACTTCACGTACCTGCCGACGAACAGATCGACGCAGCCGTCGCGATCGTAATCGAGCACTGCGGCGCCGATGGACCAACCGTCGACATTGATCCCGGCCTTGGCTGTGACGTCCGTGAAAGTCCCGTCGCCGTTGTTGTGGTACAGAATCGAATGCCCATAGCCGGTCACAAACAAATCCTCATAGCCGTCGTTATCGAAGTCAGCGGCGACTGCCGCCATGCCGTAAATATCCCCTCCGACACCCGCCTGCTCGGTTACATCCGTGAATGTGCCGTCGCCGTTGTTCCTGTAAAGATGATTGTGGGGAGCCACTGCCGGGGGATTCTTCAGCGGGTAGGGATGCATGTCATCTCCCAGCGGCCTCCCGCTGAGTACGAAGAGATCGGGCAATCCGTCATTGTTGTAATCGAACCAAACGCAGCCTGCTCCCGTGCCTTCGAGCAGGGAGCCGAGTTTCTCCGCCCCGATACTGTGCGTAAAATTAATACCGGAAGACGCGGTCGCGTCCTCGAAGCGGATCGGCGATGAAGCCGGGCTCTCCGGTTGCGCGGAAGGCGTTTGTGCCAGCGCGGCAGGCGTGAGCAGCAGAATGACCAGCGTGACCCGGGCCAGCATGTTAGCGCCCTCCTGTGGAAGATCGTTGATTGCCCGCGGTCATATCCGCCGGAACAGTCGAGCGGAGCAACACTGCGGGGACGGCATTTTCCGGCGCAGCCTCAGGACCCGCATGACACCCGACGCAGATTCTCTGCTCACCGCCGCGCGTCCAGAACCATCCGGCTTCCTTCTTCAAAGTAGTTCCCGATTTGTCGAGCAACTCGATCTTCAGCGGCTGGTTTCCGGCAACGCGCACATAGAACGATCCGTCCTTTTCGACCGGAGTAGTCCCCAGCAATTGTGGTGACCCCGACGGGCCACGCCCGTAAAACCGCACGGCAGCGATGGAACCCTCTTCGAAGTGCTGTTGCGACCGATAGGCGTTCAGGCAAAGCAGATTTGCGTAGGACCAATTGTGCAGCCCTGAGGGATGGTAGTTGGGTGTCGCTCGCTCCATTACCAGCGCCGGCTGAACGACGTTCGAGCCGGTTTCGGCTACTTCCGGCTGGAGCGCAGGGGCGCCGGGCTCCCATTTTCGCAGTTCGAAATTCTTCTGCGTTCCAGAGTGCCAACTGACGAGCCACTCGCCGGACGGCATCTCAATCACGTCACCCGCGTACGCGCCCGCAGGTGCGGAAATCACGACCTCGTGCGCCAAAGCCGAAGTGAAGCGAGCCAAGCCTCCTTCGTGCTCAAACACGATGTCCCCGGAGGAGATTTGCTTCCCGGAATACCGCGAGTCCCCGTGATCGCAGCGGTACGATTCGACCCCGCTTCCGTCGGTGTACACCGTGTATAGCTCGGAAGTTGTTCCTGCGCCCAAAGGGTAGGCCGCTTCGAATAAGACGCGGCCGTCTTGCAAGATGTCGAGCGGAAGAGAGTTTCCCGGGATGTAAGTGAGTTGCAGGACATTCTCTTTGACGGCGCTCAGAGAAGCAATTTCCAAGACGAACTTGCCTGCGATCTTGTGCGCGAAGACGACTCGGTCGGGCGGCACGGGAAGCGGCCGGATACAATCGTCGTCGCATTGAGTGACTTGCCGCGCCTCGCCGGATTGCGCAGGGATCTCCCAGATCTGCCAGTGTTCCCGCCGTCCGTGCTTCCCCGCAAACAGGACAGTTTTTCCATCGAAGGACACGCTCGCGTCCGCCGAGGCCGCGAATCCCGGAACCAGCGCCCGCTGCCTCCCGCCGTCTCTGAGGAAAATCGCGGCACCTTGCGGGAATCGCTCGCCTCCCTGAATCCAGGCCAGCGGACTGTACTCGCGCGCAAGTGTGTAGAGCAACGGCACGCTGGACGTCGATGCGCCCGAAAGCCCGGCGTGCAAAGCCACAGCGAGGGAAACACAAACAAGAAGAATGGCCGCCCGAGGGTGCATCTAGCCCGCACCTTCGGCGACGAACGCTTTCGCGCGAGCGTCGTCGTTGCCGCGAGAAACTGCAACGTAACGCAGCAGATCTTCCATCATTTCCCGGAATTGGTCGAAGGTGAGCGATTGCAGGCCGTCGCTCAACGCCTCGTCGG
>DASPOJ010000003.1:0-23564 GCA_035626055.1 Candidatus Methylomirabilota bacterium
AGCGCCGCCACGCCCACAAACGTGAGCGGATCGACGGCGCTCACTCCGTACAGCATCTTCGCCATCAGACGCGTGAGAAGAAGAGCGGCGGCGAGTCCGAGGGCGACACCGGGGGAGGCCATCCGGATTCCTTGATGGAGCATCTGGCGAAGGATGTCGCGCTGCTGGGCGCCGAGGGCCATGCGAATGCCGATCTCGTGCGTGCGCTCGCCAACAACGTATGAAATGACGCCGTAAATTCCCACACTCGAGAGCAAGAGCGCCAGCGCGGCAAACACTCCCAGAAGCGCCATCGAGAATCGCCGGTCGGCGAGGGAATCGGACACGATGCTATCCATCGATTCCACGTCGTACACCACATGCTCGCTGTTAGCTTGCGCGACGGTCTGGCGGACCGCTCCCGCCAGGGCCTCAGGCGATCCCTGCGTCCGCATCACCACGGTCACACCCTTGACGATAAACGGCATGAACTGGTCCGGAAGCTGGACGAACGGCAGATAGAATTGCGCTTGAATCGGATTGGTGATGTCAGCATCGAGGCCCCAGTGCCTCACGTGTTTCACGACGCCGACGATCTCCGAATGGTAGTTGACCAAGTCAATATTCAGACGCTTCCCGATGGGATCTTCGTTGGGGAAATATTTTTGGGCCAGGCTTTCATCAATGACCACGACGAACGGCGCGTGCTCGCTGTCTTGCGCGGTGAGGAAACGGCCGCGATCAAGAGGAATGCCCATCGCTTTCAGGTATTCTGGTTCGACTAGGTAGAACAATGCGGCGTTCATCGCGTTGTCGGTTGCGGGCTTGGGTTGTCCATCGCGCCAGAAGAGCAATTCCGAATCGTCGCCCGACTCCGGCAGCGAGCCCGCCATCAAGGAAAGAGTTTGCACGCCATTGATCGCGCTCAGGCGATCATGCAGATCTCGAAGCGCGTTGCGTGCCGCCGTGGGATTGCCTGCTACCGCAGGAGCGAGGGCGACGTTAAAGGTTAGGACGTTGTGAGAATTGAAGCCGGGGTCAACGCTCCACAACCGCGCGAGACTTCGCAGCATGAGGCCCGCGCCGATCAACAGCACCAGCGCCATGGCCACTTCGACCGTGACGAAGATGCCCTGCACCCGATGGTGCGTGCCGCTCGATCCGCGGCCGCCTTCCTTGAGCGTTTCCTGCAAGTCCGGCCGCGAGATTTTCAACGCGGGCGCCAGCCCGAACAGGATTCCGCAAGCCACTGAGACAATTGCTGTGAATATGAAGACGTGCGAGTCCATGCCGATTTCCCGGGAGCGAGGCAGCGCGTCGGGCAGAAGCGAAATCACCGCATGCGTTCCCCAGGCCGAGATCAGAAGGCCGAGCGCCCCGCCCGCGGCGGAGAGCAGAACACTTTCGGTGAGTAGCTGGCGAATCACGCGGCCACGTCCCGCGCCCAACGCGGCGCGAATCGCAAACTCGCGCGAGCGCCCGATGGCGCGCGCGAGCAGAAGGTTCGCAACGTTTGCACATGCGATCAGAAGCACGAACGCCACCGCGCCCAGGAGGACGTACAGATACCGGCCGGTGTTTCCGACGATACTGTCTTTCAGCGACCGCACCGTGACACTAGAGCCAGCGTCGGCCTCAGGAAAGGATGCCGCGAGTCCTCTGCCGATCGTGTCCATCTCAGTCCGAGCCTGCGCTGGAGTCACGCCGGGCTTCAACCGTCCTACCACTCTCATGCCGAGAGTAGCCCGCCGATCGCGAAAGGTCGGGTCATTCCACTGTCCGATCGGCACCCAGATATCGTCCGTGCGGTCCAAATGAAAGTCGGGCGGAATCACGCCGATGACAGAATAATTGACGCCATTGAGCGTCATCGTCTTGCCAACGACATCCGGCGACGATCCAAACTTTCTCTTCCAGAATCCGGAACTGATCAGAAGTACGGGTTCCGAACCGACGTGGTCGTCGCCGGCGTTGAACAACCGGCCGAGCGCTGGCCTGGTTCCGAGGATTGAAAAGAAATCCGCAGAAACCATATCGCCGCGCAAGCGTTCCGCTTCGCCTTGGCCGGTGAGATTGAAGTCGTCTTTCCGGTAGGCGGCCATGGCCTGGAAATCGTGATTCTCGCGCTGCCAATCAAGAAAATTCGGATAGGAAACAGAGGAGCAATCAAAATTGGCCCCTTTCGTACAAAGGGCCATGAGGCGGTCCGATTGCGGATAGGGCAGCGGGTTCAGCAGGACGGCGTTGACAACGGAAAAAATGGCGGTGTTCGCGCCGATGCCCAACGCGAGAGTCAGCACCGCAATCGCCGTGAACGCCGGTTTTTGCGCGAGCATTCGGAAGCCGAACTTGATGTCTTGCCAGAGCGCACCCATGCGGGGCCCCTATTCGTACCGCAGCGCGACCATCGGATCCACGCGCGTCGCGCGCCGAGCCGGAACGTAGCAGGCGACGAGCGTGGCGAGCGCCAGCGCGAACGACACCGACGCGTACGTCACCGGATCGATCGCGCTCACGGCCAGGAAGCTGCCGACGACGTGCGCCGCCGCGAATGCGCCTGCGAGCCCGAATGCAACTCCTCCGACGACAATTCCCATTCCATGGTGGAGCACCATGCGCAGGATCTCCCGGGGTTGCGCTCCCAGCGCCATGCGGACTCCAATCTCATGCGTTTGCTGTTGCGTCGAATAGGAAACCACGCCATACACTCCGACCACCGCCAAAATAAGGCCGAGAGCCCCCAGAATCGCCGCCAGCCACGCGCCCAACTCGTAAATCAACAAGCCGTCCAGCGTGTAGAGTGCTTGCGTCAACGGCTTCACGTTTTGGATGGGCAGTTCCGGTGCGAGTGTTTGGATCTGGCGCTGAATCTCGGGCAACATCACCTGGGGCGGCGCGGCGGTTCGGACTTGCAGCACTTCGAGCGAGTTGTATTCGTAATGCTGCAGGAGAGGCATGTAGAAGAAAGGATCGATGACCCCGGCCAATCCGTGGGGGAATCCGTGGTTTCGGACGTCCTGGGCGACGCCCACGATTCGGACGTCATGCTTCATATCGCTTGCGATGCGGAATACGTGGCCGATCGGGTCCTGATTTGGCCAGAATTTTCGCGCCATCCCTTCGCTCACAACGGCGACGTAAGCGGCTGTTTGGTTGTCGGCGTCCGTGAATTCGCGCCCGCTGTGCAGCGCGATCCGCATCGTCTTGAAGTAGTCGGGGGATACCACGTTGTATTGCACGACCGGCGCGGGCTGGCCGTCGGGGGATTGGTAGCCGTCAATTGTGAGGGAGTCCACATTGGAGATGTAGCCCATGGGAGCGGAGTTCGCGAGGCTTGCGGATTCCACGCCCGGCAGCGCGCGCACGCGACTGAGAAGAGTCTTGTAGAATTGAATGCCTTGGGCATCATCGTCGCCGATCTCGGCCGGATTCAGCCCGAAATCCAGGACTTGGCGCGGCTCGAAGCCGAAGTTTTGATGTTGCACCTGGAAGAGACTCCGCGTGAAGAGCGCGGCCACGATCAGCAACATCAGCGAGCCTGCAACTTGCACGACGACGAGCGCGCTACGCAGCCGGCTCCGCCCTCCCACGACGCCGCGTCCGCCTTCGTGGAGAACAGAATTCAGATCGCCGCGTGTGGCGCGAATCGCAGGCACGATTCCGACAATAATCCCGGTGAGGATTGCGGCGCCCAACGAGTAGCCAAATACGCGCCAGTCGAACGGGAAATTGATCGGCGTGACTCGACTGATCTGAAGGTCCAGCGAGCTGAGCGCGGCGCTGCCCCAATTGCCGAGGACGACGCCCACCGCACCGCCCGCAAGCGCGAGCAGGAGGCTTTCCGTCAGGAGTTGCATCATCATCCGGGCGCGCCGCGCGCCAAGCGCCGCACGGATTGCCATCTCGCGCGCTCGCGAAGTCGCGCGCACCAGAAGGAGGTTCGCGACGTTGACGCACGCGAGCAGGAGCACAATCGCCGTGAGCCCCAGGAACAGGCTCGAGATAATCTTCAGCGCATTGGGGGAATCGGGAGGGGCTCTGGATTCAAGCTCGGGGTAAGCGCGCAGGCTCAAGTCCTTGTCCACGTCGGGATGCTGGGTTCTCAGCCGTTCGGCCACAACGGCTAGCTGCGCTTGCACTTGATTCAGGCTCCCGCCCTCTTGCAGTCGCCCCAGAACGCCGATCATGCGGTTGCCTCGATTGGTCATCAGGTCGCTCGGATAATTCCCGGCTGGGGCAAAGCCAAGCGGCAGGAAACCTTGGATCGCAAACACCGGGAAGATGCCGTCGAACCCTTTCGGACCCACGCCGATAATTGTCACGGGGCGCCCGTCAAAGCTCGCCGGCCTGCCGATAATGTTCGGGTCGCCGCCGAATCGCGTCTGCCAGTAGGAGTAACTCAGGACTACAACCGGGTCCGCTCCGGCGACTTCTCCCTCGGATGGCTTGAAGAATCGTCCGAGAGCGGGCTGCAGTCCCATTACGGAGAAGAAATTCCCAGTAACGTAGAAGGTCGAAATTTCTGCGGACTTGCCGTTCACGCTCAGTCCATCGACTCCGAACAGGTACCCGGCCGTTCCGGAGAATACCCCGCCTACTTGATCGCGGATGTCGCGATATTCGGGAACCGAGAATGAGTCCAGGATCGGTCCGTTCTTCTGGCGAAGAGTGAGAACTACGACTTGCGAAGGATTGCGCACCGGCATGGGCCGCAGCACGATATAGTTCACCATGCTGAAGATCGCTGTGTTCACGCCGATTCCGAGCGCCAGAGTGAGGACAGCGATCAGCGTAAACCCCGGACTCCTCAGAAGCATTCGCGCGCCGAATCTGATGTTCTGCCAGAGGCCGCCCATGGCACACTCCTATTCGTAGCGAAGTGCAATCATCGGATCCACGCGCGTGGCGCGCCGCGCGGGCACGTAGCAGGCGGCCAGCGCGACGGCCGAGAGGAGCGTCGCCGCGATGAAGAATACCGAGACACCCGTATCACCGTGAAAGATGTGGCCAATTGCGCGCGTCAGCAGCCAGCCGAGAATCACGCCCGTCACCAACCCTGCTGCGATCAGGCGCAATCCCTGGCGCAGAATCAGCTTCAGCACGTTCGCTGGCGTCGCGCCCAGGGCCATCCGAATTCCCACTTCGCGAGTCCGCTGCGTGGCGGCGTACGATACGACTCCATAGACGCCCACTACTGCAATGAACAAGCCCAGCAGACCTGCGCCTCCGGCCAGGTATACGCCCAGCCTGAAGTTGAAGAGCTGGGATAGGTCCAATATTTGCTCCATCGTAGCGCTATTGCGAACTGGCAAGCCTGGAGCAAGGGAGCGGATTTCGCCTTCGACTTCCGGGATCAAGCTTTCCGGAGGCGCGGCGGAACGCACCATAATCGCGCGAAAAGGCTGAAATTCCTGGTGCGACGGGATGTAGAACCACGGTTGCGGTTCCTCCCAGATGTTCTGATACTTTCCATCGCCCACCAGACCCACAACTTCGATAAGCGGATTTGTGTCAGTCTCTGTCCGGAAGCGCTTCCCAACGGGATTTTCGCCGGGCCAGAGTTGGCGGGCCATGGTTTGGTTGACGATGGCCACGAGCGGGGCGTGGTCATCGTCGAATTCCGTGAAGGCCCGTCCCTGAAGCAGCGGTATGCGCAGGTTCGAGAAGTAGTCGGAGTCCACGACGTTATGGAAGATTAACGGGGGTTGCTGGCCCGGAGGAATAACGCGGTTTTCGGGGTAAACGTTGGCGCTGTATTCAAGTCCTATGAAGGGACCGCCGAACGACAGGCTCGCCGATTGCACCCCGGGCAAGGCGGCGATGCGGCTGTTCAGCTCTTGATAAAACTGCGTCGTGCGCGTGCGGTCGTAGCCGATCATTTGCGGATCCATCGTGCAGACGACAAGATGCGTGGGATCGAAGCCGAGATAGGCATGTTGGGCCCGGCGCAGGGTTTGGACGAAGAAGCCGGCGGCGATGAGAAGCGCAAGCGACCCGGCTACTTGCGCGACAACGAGGATATTGCGCAGGCGATGGCGCTCGGCCCCTCCCGAATCGCTGCGGCCGCCTGCGTGCAGCACCAGGCTCAGGTTGGCCCTGCCGACGCGAAGGGCCGGCCACATCCCCGCGGCGATTCCGCACAGGGTCGCGCTGCCAAAGGCCATCACGAACACGCGCCAATCAAACTCAAACTTGAGGTTCACAAAGCTCTGCATCGCCCAATCAGGAAAAGAGAAGATGGCGGCCAGGGCCCACTGGGCCACCAGCATTCCGGCTGCGGCCCCCAGCTGAGCTAGCAGTACGGGCTCTGTGAGCATCTGACGAACCATCCGCGCGCGGGACGCGCCCATCGCCGAACGGATGGCCATCTCTTGCTCCCGGGTGGTCGCGCGCGCCAGCAGCACGTTGGCCACGTTCATGCACGCGAGCAGCAAAACCATCCCTGAAAGACCCGCAAACAAGGCCGCGATCAGGCGCAAAATGCCGAAGTCCGGGACGCCGCTAGAAGCAGAGATGACTTCGATTACCAGCCCCTTCTCGTCTTTGGAATACTCGCTGGCGAGCCGCGCCTGGATCAGGCGAGCCATGCTTTGCGCCTGGGCCACGCTGACGCCGGGCTTCAACATGCCGCCCACAGCGAGCTCGCGGGAGACGCGGCTCGTGAACAAGTTTCCGCTCTGATACGACGGAAGCTCGTCTTCGGCCACGATGCTGAGCGGAAGATACAACTGGACGTCAATCAGCGAAGGCTCAATGCCGTGGAAACCTTCGGGGGCAATGCCGACGATCTCCGTCGGTTTTCCATTGACCAGTGCCTGCTGACCGACCACGCTGGGGTCGCCGCCGAGATGCGACTTCCAGAACGCATAGCTGAGCACCGCCGTGCGTGGCGCGCCCATTTTCTCGCCCTCGCTGGAAGCGAACAGACGGCCTAGCGCCGGCTTGATGCTTAACCCGCTGAAGAAATTCCCGGTCACGTAATGGGACAGAACCTGCTCTGCCGGGCGACCTTCCAGGCCGAAGGCAGACAGCCTTTCCATGTCTCCGATCAAGGACGCGAAAACTTCGCCCGATTGAGACTGGTAATCCCGCCATTCCACATACGAGAGACCTCCCATGCCGAGCGGATTCCCTTGCTGCTGAAACCCGACCGCCACGAATCGGGAAGCATGTGGAACCGGCATCGGCCGGAGCATCAGAGTATTGGTGACACTGAAGATAACTGTGGTGGCCGCGATCCCGAGCGCCATCGTCAGTACGACGATCGCAGAAAGGCCGGGCGTCTTCGCCATCATGCGGACTGCGTACTTGATGTCCTGCCAGAGTGTGTCCATTCTGCCCTCGCTCGGCTCCCATTTTCGGGGGCGCCTTGCGTCTTCGCGGCGCGCCGCAATTCTAGGGTTCCCACGATCGGCGGCGTATGAAGCGTCAATCCGCCATGACGCTTGCCTGGGACTCCTCGAAGTTTTCGTCCACGATGCGGCCGTCGAATAAGTGAACGTTGCGGTCCGCGAACTTGGCGTAGCGCGGATCGTGCGTCACCATGCAGAGCGTCGAACCCTGATTGTTCAACTCGCGCAGCAGTTCCATCACGGCCTCGCCGTTTTTCGAGTCGAGGTTGCCGGTAGGCTCATCCGCCAGAAGAATCGAGGGCTCGCCGACCAGCGCTCGCGCCACCGCGACGCGCTGCTGCTGGCCCCCGGAAAGCTGCGAGGGGTAATGTTTCATCCGGTGCGCCATGCCGACTTTTTCGAGCGCCTGCTGCACGCGCTGCTTGCGTTCGCCAGAGCCCATGCCGCGATAAGTGAGCGGCAACTCGACGTTCTCATAGACCGTGAGGTCCCCGATCAGGTTGAACGCCTGAAAGATGAAGCCGATCTCGCGGTTGCGGATTCGCGTGCGCTCGGACAGCGTCAGCCTTGCCGCCGCCTTCCCGTTCAGCGTGTAGTTACCTTCGCTGGGCGAATCGAGAAGCCCGAGGATGGAGAGCAAGGTCGACTTGCCGCAGCCGGAGGGGCCGGCAATGGAAATGTACTCGCCGCGCTTGATCTCGAGATGGACGCCCGAGAGGGCGTGGGTTTCCACCTCGTCGGTGTAGAAAACCTTCTTCACGCCATCCAGGTGGATCAGGACTTCATTCGATGCTTCCATGGTTTCTCCTTTGTCCGGTTACGGCTAATCCGATATACGCTTTGCATCCTGAATGTGTTCCCGCGCGACGCGCCGGTTACGGGCGACTCCTGCCTCTGCTCCCTACTTCAGCTTGATGCGGTCCACGCTGTCCCACGCCGACATATCCGAAAGAATCACCTGGTCACCCTCGTGCAAGCCATCCAGGACCTCGATTGTGGTTACCGAAGCGCGGCCCAGCTTCACGGTTGTGCGCTCGGCTTCATCGCCGCCATCCACCAGCTTGAAGAGGCCCACCGTGCTGTTCGGTTCGCCGTGCACGGGCAAGCCGACGTAGAGGACGTTCTGCAAATTCTCGATCTCGATTGTGCCGTCCACGCTCAGATCGGGCCGGGCGCCCGGCGGAAGCGGCCCATCGATCGAGACATCCACATCCACGGTGCCGTTCACGACGCTGCCCGCGACGCGCGTCACGTGGCCCGGGACGATTCCATTGCGCGTGTCAATGGAAGCCTTCTGGCCGAGCGCAACGTCTTTCGCCTGCGTTTCCGCAACCTGTATCGTCGCTTTCAAGTGTGTTGGATCCGCCACGCGGCAGAGGTTCGTGCCGGGCGTAACCTGCTGGCCGACATCAACGGGCACGTCCTGCAGGACGCCGTTGATGCCCGCGCGCACGTGCAAGGCGTCGAGCTGGCTCTTCTTCAAGTTGTAGAGCGCGCGCGCGGAATCCACCTTCGCGGCTTGCGAATCCAGCTGCGCCTTATTCGCCTCGGCTTGAATGGACAGTTTTTCATTGTCAAGTTTGAGCTGGGTCGCTTCCTGATCCGCTCTCATTTGCGATTGCTGCGCGAGCACCAACGCCTTCAGTCCCTGGTCGGCCAATTGCTTGTCGGTTTGAGCCTGGAGCCGGTCTTGGTTGTACTGTCCCAACAGCCCCGCATTCACTTCCTTCAGCGCCATGAGTTGACTGTCGAGCTGAACCTTGAGGTTCTCGTAATCGGCCTCGGCCTCCTGGTAGTTGAGCTGAGCCGTGAGAGCGTCATCCTGAAGCTGTGGATCGGAAAGCTCGAGAATAATCGAATCCGGTTTCACGATCGCGCCCGAGCGCAGGACGATGCGGTCCACTCTGGCATTCGACTGCGCGGGGATCCATCGGATGTCTTCCGGCACGAGCGTACCCAGGCCTCGCACCTGGCGCAGCATGTTGCCGCGCGCCACGGTCCCGCTCCACACCGTCGAGCGGTCGACGGTCGGCGCGGCGGGCTTCAGCTTCGCAATTCCAATCGTAACGAGGATGAGAGCGACGAGCGCTACGCTGCCATAAATGGCCCGGCGCACCTTTTTGGCCCTGGCAAGTTCCGGCCGTGCAATGTCCATGGAATGCTCCGCAGTACGAATACACCGCACGTGCTATGCCGTGCGCCAGCATTATAAGTGCTGCATTGTCAATCTGTTAGCTGGAGTTTTTTCGCCACAGGGCGCTGGCTTGCCCGCTATTGGGATTGCCGTGTCGCGCAAGTGGACACTGTCGGCACCCTGCCGTAAGGCAGCTCGGGCTGCTCAAACGCCAAATTGACTTCGCCCGGGTCACGGCATAGCATGAAAACCTATGAATTCAACTGGCGACTCGGCGGGGGGCGCGCGCATCGTGTCGGAAAACAAATCGGGCAACGTGCTGGAGCGCATCGTCGAAGCGCGCCGAGCTTTGGTTGCGTACCGGAAGCGCGTCCTGCCAGAAGCCGTGCTCCGCCTGGGAGCTGAGAAGGCGGAGCCCATCCGGGATTTTCCGGGGGCGCTCACGCGCGACAGCCTTAACGTCATCGCGGAACTGAAAAAGGCGTCGCCTTCGCGCGGCGTGCTGCGCGCGGAGTTCGATGCGGCCACCCTCGCCGCTCAGTTGGAGCAGGCGGGCGCCGCCGCGCTTTCGGTCCTCACGGAAGAGGAATTCTTTCAGGGCGATCTGAACTACATGCGGCAGGCGCGCAAGCGCGTCGCGTTGCCGGTCCTGCGCAAGGACTTCATTTTGGACGCGTGGCAAATCTGGGAATCGCGCGCCACGAACGCGGATTCGTTCCTTCTGATCGCAGCCGCGCTCGCGCAAGAAGCGTTGTGTGATTTTTTGGCTCTCGGCCGCGAATTGGGCATGGAGCCGATGGTGGAAGTTCATTCGCGCGGTGAATTGGATCGCGCGCTGGAGGCCGGCGCGCGCGTGATTGGCGTGAACAATCGCGACTTGCGCACGCTGGAAGTGCGCATCGAGACTTCGCTCGAGCTGATCGAATTCATTCCCGACGATCGCATCGCCGTCGCCGAATCCGGGCTTCGCTCGCACGAAGACCTGCAAGAACTGCGCGCAGCCGGTTTTGACGCATTCTTGATCGGCGAGCATCTCATGACGCAGCCCGATGCCGGCCTCGCGCTCGGCGCACTATTGAAGCCCGCAGCGGGGTAAAGCCTCCTTGGTCCGTGTGAAGATTTGCGGCATCACGAATTGGCCGGACGCGCGGCTCGCCGTGGATCTCGGCGCCGAAATGCTCGGCTTCAATTTTCATCCGCAGAGCCCGCGCGTTCTTTCGCCCGCCGCCGCGTGGGGCATCATTCGCCTTTTGCCGCCGTGCGTCGTTCCGGTCGGCGTGTTCGTCAACTGGGCGCCGGAAGCGGTGGACGCGCTCGCTCGCGCGATTCGTCTGAAAGCCGTGCAATTGCAGGGCGATGAATCCGTTGCCGACGCGCGCGCGCTGTCCCGCAGGCACAAAGTCATCAAGGCGTTTCGCGTTTCGCCGAAGTTCCGCCTCGCCGCACTCGCCCGCTATCGCTTCGATTGGGCCAATCTGCTCGACGGCCATCTCCCCGGCCTCTACGGCGGGACGGGCCGCACGGTGGATTGGGATGTCGCGCTCCGCGCGAAACGCTATGGCCGCGTCGTGCTCGCCGGTGGCTTGCGTGCGGAAAATGTGAAGGAAGCGATTCTTGCCGCGCGGCCGTTCGCGGTGGACGTCTGCAGCGGCACCGAATCGAGCCCCGGCAAGAAGGACCCAGCCCGCATGCGCGCCTTCTTCGACGCCGTCCACGACGCCGATCCTGCCTCGCTTCCCCACGCTGACAAAAAGATGATTGACAGCCGCGCGGCCCGCTCATAAACTTCGCTTTCGGGTTCTAAATGATGAGATTTGCACCCAACTACGCCTTTAGCCACCGCTTCTCCTACTGGTATTGGAGAAGCGGTCCGGTTGGGCGTGCGCGCGGTTGAGGTGATCGGGTAAGCGACTAACACCGAGCGAGATTCCCAGACGGGCCGCGATTCCAGAGACGGGTCGCGGCCCTTTGTTCGTCTGGGCGGCGATTTTTCGGGGCGACGCGAACACGAAAAACAGAGAGAAGAAAAGAGAGGACGCGTACTCAAGACAATGGCCGCAACTCCACAAGTTTGGCCCGACGCGCGCGGCCGATTTGGCCCCTATGGTGGCCGCTACGTCCCAGAGACGCTCGTCGCTCCGCTCGAAGAACTCGAGCGCGCTTATGCCGAGGCCCGCGCCGACGCTTCCTTCCAGCGCGAGCTAGACGATCTGCTCCGCAATTTCGCCGGTCGCCCCACGCCGTTGCTCTTCGCCGACCGCCTCTCGGTGCATCTCGGTGGGCCGCGCATCTACATCAAGCGCGAAGACCTGCTGCACACCGGCGCGCACAAAATCAATAATTGCCTGGGCCAGGGACTTCTCGCCGTCCGCATGGGCAAGCGGAGAATCATCGCGGAGACCGGCGCGGGCCAGCACGGCGTCGCTACGGCCACAGTGGCCGCGCGCCTCGGCCTCGAATGCGTCGTCTATATGGGCACCACGGACATGGAGCGCCAGCGACTGAACGTCATGCGCATGCGCATGCTCGGTGCGGAAGTCGTCGGCGTGGATGCCGGCAGCCGCACGCTCAAAGACGCCATCAACGAGGCCATGCGCGACTGGGTCACCAACGTGCGCACGACGCATTACCTGCTCGGCTCCGTTCTCGGCGCGCATCCCTATCCGGAGATCGTGCGCGATTTTCAGCGCGTGATAGGACGTGAAGCGCGCACGCAAATTCTCGAAGCGGAAAAGCGCCTGCCCGATTTGCTCGTCGCGTGCGTTGGCGGCGGCTCAAACGCCATCGGCCTCTTCCACGATTTTCTGGGCGACGCCAGCGTAAAAATGTTGGGCGTCGAAGCGGGCGGGCGCGGCACAACTCTCGGCGAACACGCCGCGCGCTTGGCCGCGGCTGAAAGATTCACCGGTGCGCGCCCCGGCGTATTGCAAGGCACGTTCACGTATCTCTTGCAATCCGAAGAAGGGCAAGTTGCGACAACGCATTCCGTCTCTGCGGGTCTCGATTACCCTGCAGTCGGCCCGGAGCACGCCTGGCTCGCCGAACAGCATCGGGCCGAGTACACCGCGATCGGCGATGACGCCGCGGTCGAAGCCGCGCTCCTCCTTGCGCGGACCGAAGGAATTATTCCGGCGCTCGAATCAGCGCACGCCGTGGCGGAGCTCGCCGCGCGCGCCCCGCGGATGAAACGCGATCAGCTCGTCATCCTGAATCTTTCCGGCCGCGGCGATAAGGACATGGAAATTTTGGCGCGCTATCTTTAGCGCCCTCGCGATTTGCATAATGACCACGCGAATCACAACTCGCTTCCAGCGCTTGCGCGATGCAGGCGCGATGGGGCTGATCGCCTACATCACCGCGGGCGATCCATCACTCGAGGCGACAACGGTGTTTGTCCTCGCGCTCGCCGAGGCTGGCGCCGATGTCGTCGAGCTCGGCGTTCCTTTCAGCGATCCCGTCGCCGACGGGCCCACGATTCAACGCGCCAGCGAACGCGCCCTGCGCGCCGGAACAACCCTCACCGGCGTGCTCGATGTTGTCCGCTCGGTGCGCGCGAAGTCCGATGTGCCGCTCGTTCTGTTCAGCTACTACAATCCCATCCTGCAGCGCGGCCTCGAGCGTTTCGCTGCGGAAGCTGCGGCCGCCAGCGCCGACGGCGTCCTTGCCACCGACTTGACTCCCGAAGAAGCCGCCGACTATCGCGCTGCGATGCACGCGAGCTCGCTCGACACGATTTTCCTCGCCGCCCCCACTTCGCCCGACGCGCGCCTCGAAATCATCGCGCGAGCCTCGAGCGGTTTCCTGTATTTGATTTCGCGCACCGGCGTGACCGGCGCGAAGGACACCTTGCCGGATGATCTGCCGAATCTTGTGCGCCGCGCGCGGCGCTTCACGAACCTGCCCATCGCGGTAGGATTTGGGATATCGTTGCCGGGCCACGTTTCGCTGCTCGGAGGTCTGGCGAACGCCGCGGTCGTCGGCTCGGCGCTGGTGGAGGAAATCGAACGCGCGCCGTCGGTTGAGGCCGGGGCCCGGGCCTTGGCCGATCGCGTCCGTCTGTTGAAGGGAGCCGCACTCGAAGGGATGAGCCGGCGGAGACAAAACGCATGAAGAGCATCGAGGATTGGCGCAGCAGAATCGATGAGATTGACCGCAAGCTCGTGGAGTTGCTCAACGAGCGTTCGCAGTGCGCGCTGGAAATCGGAAAGCTGAAGCGCGTGAGCGGCGAGCCGCTCTACCAACCGGAGCGCGAGCGCGAGGTCCTCGATGCGGCCGAGCGCGCCAATCGCGGCCCGCTCTCCGAAGCGGCCGTTCGCCGCCTCTTCGAGCGCATCTTGGATGAAGCGCGTTCCGTCGAGCGCGCCGTCATGCACGAGCACGAAAAGGAATGAAGATTTAGCGGGCCACGCTGCCCGCGCGAATTCAGATTTCAAGAATATCGAGAGAGAGGATTTCGAATATGGTCGTCGTGATGCAAGAAGGAGCCACCGAGGCCCAAATCCAGCACGTGATTGACCGCCTCGTCGGAATGGGTTTTGACATCCATCGCTCGACCGGCGAATCGCACACGGTTCTCGGCGCTGTCGGCGTGCGCGCGGATTTCGATACGCGCGATATCGAATTGCTCGACGGCGTTCGCGAAGTCATGCGGATTACGCAGCCCTACAAGCTCGCCAGCCGCGCCTTTCGCCCGGCCGGCAGCGTCGTCGAAGTGAGCAAGGGCGTGCGCGTCGGCGGGCCCGAAGTCGTGATCATGGCCGGGCCGTGCGCCGTGGAATCGGCCGAGCAGATCAGTACCATCGCCGAACGCGTCGCGCTGTGCGGAGCGAAGCTTCTCCGCGGCGGCGCGTTCAAGCCGCGCAGTTCGCCCTACACGTTTCAGGGATTGGGCGAGCAGGCGCTGAAGTTCATTCGCGAGGCCGCCAATCGCAACGGCCTCGGCGTCGTCAGCGAAGTCATGGATCCGTCGCAAATCCAGTTGATGCTGCCTTACGTGGACATGCTTCAGGTCGGCGCCCGCAACATGCAGAACTATCACCTGCTCCGCGCGCTCGGCGAGATCCAGAAGCCGGTGCTCTTGAAGCGAGGCCTGTCGGCCACGATCGAGGAGCTGCTGCTCTCGGCCGAATACATTCTGGCCGGCGGCAATTACAACGTCGTCCTTTGCGAACGCGGCATCCGCACCTTTGAGACTTCCACGCGCAACACGCTGGACATCGCCGCCATTCCCGTCATCAAGAAACTCTCCCACTTGCCCATCATCGCCGATCCTTCGCATGGCACCGGCCGCCGCGATAAAGTCGCGCCGATGGCGCGCGCCGCCGTCGCTGCCGGCGCTGATGGACTTCTGATTGAGGTTCACAACAATCCCGAGCACGCGCTTTCCGACGGCGCGCAATCGCTTTTTCCCGATCAGTTTGCGCAGTTGATGGCCGAGCTGCGAATCATCGCTCCCGCGGTCGGCCGCCGCGTGGCCTGAGCCATGCCCGCTGGCAGGCAAGCCATGGCCGTTCGCTTCCGCCGCGTCGCGGTGCTGGGCACGGGCCTGGTTGGCGGCTCGTTCGCGCTGGCATTGCGCAAACTTCGTCCGCGCCCGCGCGTCATCGGCTGGGACAAGCCCGAAGTGCTGCGCGAGGCGCGCAAGCGCCGCGCCATCGATCGGGCTGAGCCGGATCTCGCGCGCGCCGTTGCGGGTGCTGATCTCATTTACGTTGCGCTACCTGTGGGTGCGACGCTCGAATTGCTCCCGCAAATCGCGCGCGCCGCCGCAGCCAAGGCGCTTGTGACCGACTCCGCCAGCTCCAAACGCGCCATTTGCGCCCGCGCCTCCGAATGCTTCCAGAAACGCGCGCTCTTTCTCGGTGGACATCCCATGGCGGGCAAGGAACTCTCCGGCATCGCCGCCGCCGACGCCGGATTGTTCCGCCGCGCGCGTTACGCACTGATCCGCCGGGCTGGATCGGCCGCTGAAGAAAAGGTGGACCCGCGCGTTGACGCGTTTGCCGCGCTCGTTCGTAAACTCGGCGCGGAACCCGTCTGGCTCGACGCCGATTCGCACGATCGCGGCGCGGCCATCGTGTCGCACCTGCCGCAATTGCTCTCGGTCGCGCTGGCCGGAGTCGTTCGCAACGCAACCGATTCATCCGGCCTTCCACTGACGCTCGCTGGACGCGGCCTCCGCGACGCCCTGCGTCTTGCCGGAAGCCCCTATTCCCTCTGGCGCGATATTATTCTCACCAATACGGACAACATTGACCGCGCCCTCGACCGCATGGAGCAGGCCATCGAAAACCTGCGCGCCGTCCTGCGCGGCCGCGAACTGGAAGACGAATTCGCCGCCGCCGCCGAACTCTACGAAATCCTCCGCGATTTGCAGTAGACTCGTTTCCCGAAAATGGATAAGCGCGTTCCCAACGCCGACGTCGCCATTGCGAATCTGAAGGACGGCGCCACGATTCTCATGGGCGGCTTCGGCCTGTGCGGCATCCCTGAGAATCTCATCGCTGCGGTCCGCCACAAGGGCACGCGCAACCTCACCGTCGTTTCCAACAACGCCGGCGTGGCTGATTTCGGAATCGGCTTGCTTCTGCAAACGCACCAGATCCGAAAAATGATCGCGACCTACGTCGGCGAGAATAAACTTTTCGAACAGCAAGTCATCGCCGGCGAGCTCGAAGTCGAGCTCAATCCGCAGGGGACGCTGGTCGAACGCCTCCGCTGTGGCGGGGCGGGCCTCGCCGGCGTCTACACGCCCACTGGGGTCGGCACGATGGTCGCCGAAGGCAAGGAGGTCCGCGAATTCGACGGCCGGAGATTTCTTCTCGAACGCGCCTTGCGCGGCGATTTCGCTTTCATCAAAGCCTGGAAGGGCGATCGCTGGGGCAATCTTATCTATCGCCGCACTGCCCGCAACTACAATCCCATCATGGCCACTGCCGCTGATTTCGTCGTCGCCGAAGTCGAGGAACTCGTCGAGCTCGGTCAGCTCGATCCCAATTACGTCCACACGCCCGGGATTTTCGTAGACGCTATCTTCCAGGGCGTTGCCTACGAAAAGCGCGTCGAAAAACGCACCACCCGCAAGAGTAGTTGACTCCGCTCTTCACGCGAACTTCCGTGGTGTTCGATTGATCTTTTTCAAAGGCGCTGTTGAGGTTGGCCAGGGCGTGGCCGGATGCTTGGACAGGTTAGGAACCTTCCAGCCGAAGCAACAGCTTGCGGCTGCGCGCTTTCATCGCAGCCGTTCCGTTCCTAGCAGCTTCGCGCAGGGTTTCCAACACCTCGGCTCTGATGTTCGGGCCAGTTTGTGCCAAGTCGGCCAGTCCCTGCAGGGCAAATGTTTTCACGATGGAACTTCGGTCCTCTAGGTAGCGATTCAACATAGTTGCCGCGAGTTGTCGTTCCCTGGCGTTCAGTGGAAGCCGTGGAACCATGACCGCGAGATGCCAGCGCAATTCTTGTTCTCGTGCCTCAGCCATCAAACCGAGCAGTTCCTTCTTGTAAGGCCGGAGCAACTCGCGATTCTCCCGCGTGACCTTCTCCGTCGCGTCCGCCGCGCGCATTCGCACCAGCGGATCCTGGGACCACATGCCTGAGATCAGCCTCGGAAACAGTCGCGGATTCTCCGACACCATTGCCGCCACTTCGCCGGAGCGGCCGATGGTTCGCCGATCGCCCCCTTCTAGAAGGGCGAGGATGGATCTTCGCGCCATTGAGATAGGCCTGGAGCCGCAGTCTATACCGGCGAGCCGCCCGTTGCTCCGCGCGCGTCGAACGTACCGACACCACACGTGGTCTCGAGCCCGTATTCAATGAATGTTCGACTAATAAGGAGGACTTATGGCCGAGCAAGAAGCTGGTCACAAGCATCCCGACTCCAACCAGCGTATCGAGATACTCGAAGAGCAGGTGAAGAAGCTCCAGCAGGTGGTTCGTGTTCAACAGCAGAAGATGCGGACACACGATCATCCCAGCCTTTGAAGCGTAGCCTATGGCGTCTCATTTGGTACTCGCCACAACGTAAATGTATCGAAGCACGGTGGTACCGGTATTGGTCACGTTGTGCTCGGTCTCGGGCGGGCAGTAGAGGGCATGGTTTGCTCGAACGTCCAGCTTCGAACCATCCTTGAAACTCATTTCGCCTTGTCCTTCGAGCACGACTAGCAGTTCTTCGTATTGTCCCGTAGTGTGCTCACCGACTGATTTGTTCGGGGGCAGCATCACCAACCCCGACTTCATCTTGACGCTTTCTGGCGGTCCGGCGAGGACTTGCAGGTAGTCCTTCCCTCCGCTGTCGAGCTCGATCACCTTCGGGCGCGGCCCTTTTAGCAGAGGGCTTGCACACAGGCAGAGAACCGAACACAGCAGAACGTAGGGGTGTGATAAGGCCGCACCAAGATCGGTTGCTCCTGAAATTGAGTTCATATTAGGTCCTCCATTCATAGTCGCTTGGGCTCCTTGCATCGCTATTAATCTGTTGTGAGATGAGACCCACAGGCTCTTTGCGAGCATTTGCAGTCTCGTGGGTTGTGGTCAGTGGGCACAATCTTGGAGGGCTGGCATATGAGTACGGCCTAGATGCCGGTCTGTCGTCCACGCGTCGCCCGCTCGAGCAATTCGTGGATCAGCGTCTGGCACTTTTGTCCTGCCGCGCCGCCCTGCCCGAGGGCAGAGCATCCGTCTCATTTCACTCCTGGACTCTTCTTGCTTTTCCCCTGAATCTTGGTTTCTCGTTAGTTCTTCACGCACTCTCGTTTCGGCGGACGGCGAACATCCCGGGTTTCAACCTGCGCCTCACGAACCGGAGCCTTGATTTCCGGAAGGCGATGCGGTTTTCCGGTCTGTCTTTTCATTCCCGACCCAACAATGCGCCAGGCCCGGGACGGGAACCGTTCGACGGTCCGGCTCATCGAGTCCCGCATCCACCATCCAGGCCGGGAGTTCGGGCTTCCGCGTCAACGTCCGTCGGTGAAAGGGACCGTAGAGCAATTTGAGGATGTCGGACGTCTTCATATGGCGGCCGAAGGTGCGCAGCAGCTTCCAGGTTTGGATCGGACGCTTGAAGATCCGGTGAAGAAACAGCAAACCGATTCCTTTCGCCCGCAGTTGGTTCACCACCCGACTCGGCAGAGCGGTGGGATCGATATCCGAGCACTTGAACCACTTGTGCCAATCCCGCTCGTCGTGGATGATCCCGCGCGTTATGTACTCCTGCCAGAGCGGCGTCCCGCGGTAGGCGCACAAACGATTGAAAGAAAAAGTATCCAGCTCCAACCGGGCGGCGAACCGGAAGCTCTCGACAACATCCTCTTTAGTTTCGTCGGGCGAGCCGATTACAAAGAATCCATGTACCCTTTCGATCCCATGGCGTTTCGCTTCCCTGACCGCATGCTCGACCTGGGCGGGGGTCTGCTTCTTCTTGAGCCGGTCCAGCACTTTTTGTGTCCCTGCTTCCACGCCAAACGCCAGGAAATTGCATCCGGCCTCGCGCAGGATCGGCAACTGCGCGATTGCGACCGAATCCACACGGCCTTCGCAGCCCCAGTGAAACTCCAGCTTGCGTTGAATCATGCCGCGGCAGATTTTTTCAATCCGCTGCCGGTTGATAAGAAAATGGTCATCAGTAAGATAAATCGAGCGATAGCCCATTTCGTTCAGCGCCTGTAGTTCTCCCAGGACATGCTCCGGCGAACGGCTTCGCCACCGGCCCTCCCCGAGCGCCGGGATATCGCAGTAGATGCAGGAATACGGGCAGCCCCGCGAAGTTTGCACCGTGCAGAACTTGTCCAACGAAAGAACCGCCGGGACATCCAGTGGCAGGGATTCGATGTAATCGATTGGCAGACTGGTCCGGTCGGGGTACGGAAACCGGTCCAGATCGCGGAGAAGTGGACGCGGGGCGTTCCGGATGGTTCTCTCTCCCTCACGCCAGACAAGACCCGCAACAGAACCTGGACTATCGAGGCGTTCCACGTAATCCGCAAGCAACTCCTCGCCCTCGCCCATGCCTACGCAGTCGATGTCCGGGCAGTCCCTGAGAATGCGATCCGCATTCAAAGTGGCGAACGGTCCGCCCACGATGATCGGGATCTTCGGGGCCTCCGTCTTGAGTCGCCGGGCCATGCTTTTGGCGGCCGGGTAAGTGGTTGTCGATAGAAACGAGAGCGCAATCACGTCCGGCGGCTCTTCCGCAACCGCCCGTGCGATGTGTTCCTCCTTCATCCGCGGGTGGCACGTGTCGAACATCCGCACCTGGTGCCCTCGTTGGCGCAGCACCGGCGCGAGCGTCTGGATGCCCAGGGGCGGAAATGCCATTACTTTGACCCGCTCGCCGTCATGCTTTGACTGGTCCAGTTCCTCCGGAAGCACCCGGAAGAAGTTGTCGTCGCCCACGTTGATCAAGAACGTATTCATCTGAGATTTCACAGGCGGCCTAGGACTCGCGACCCTCGCGGGTCGCTCAGTCTCGTTAACCAGCATCCTATCATCATCTCCCAGTGTCTTTGAGCTTTCCTTGCTGTCCCAAGCGGTCCAAGCTAAGATCGAGCCGCGAACATGAGATAGGAAGTGGCTCGCCTGCTGACTCGGCGGTTCTCGCTTGTCAGCGCTTAGCGGCAACATTAGAAGATCTGGGCTGGTCGCCGACAGCCAAGGCGATGAACGGCCGGCCTCCGCATTCGCCGATGTCGTAAATCGTGCAGATGTTTAGATGATTGGGTAATGATGCGGCGCGCGCCTCGCGACAACGGCTTCGGGCTGGGGGTGGAGTTAGGGCGGGTGCGAATTGCAGTGCGGTCCCGCCCTGCTGCGCTTCTGTCCGCCTATATTGCTTTAGGCTCGATGCGAACCGACTTGGCACGGGCAGCCTTTGCCAGTTCGATGTTCAAAACGCCATCTTTCAAGGTCGCGCTCACCCTCGAGCTGTCAACATCCGCTGGCAGGTTAACGACCCGTAGGATCTCGTTCGCGCACCGCTCGGAGTAGATCGTTTTACCCTTCTTGCTCTCTTCCTGGGTCTCGTGTTTGCCGGCGATCGTCAGCTTGCGTGGTTCGACATGGATCTCGAGTTCCTTGGCGCTGAATCCAGGCACCTCTGCCCGAACGGTTAGGCTGACGTCGGATTCCGCGATTTCCAGGAATACAGGACGTAGCAGTTCGGACTCGGCGCGAAACCAATCGTCCAATTCGCGACCGAGCCACCGGCCGTTATTCTCAAAGATCTCGAATGCTCTGTGAGCGATCGAGTCGTAGGTTTGCTGGATCCGCTCCACGATCTCGTCGGCGGCGGACTGTTTGACTGGTACAGCGGCCTTGGCGGGCTGCGTTGCTGTTGCTGCTTGGGGACTCATCTGCGCTCTCCTTAATTCGGATTTCACCTGCCTACACCTCGACGGCCAGTTGGATTGCCGAGACCGCAGCCTCATACCCGGTCCGCGAGATGTACGTCTTGCAGCACAGGAACCGTCGCCCATGGCGGGCACGGCGGAAAGTGTGTAACTAGACGCACGCAGTATACTCTCTTTCGCCCCCGGCTGTACGGTTTACTGGGCCGCGATGACGACGCTAGTTTGTCCCTGTTACAACCGTGTGAATTCGACGTGAATGTTCTACGTAGCCGTTGAAATTCGCCGACAGGAATCAAAGGAAATCAGTGAACGACATACGCCTCCCCAGCCCCCGGCACCACGAATTTGCCCGGTGGCACGGCCTTAACCAGCGTGGAGATTTTGCGGTTGTGCCACCATTGCGTTGTTTGTGGAAGTGGGGATTGTTCTGGATCTCCGCCGCCCCCGATTCGAGATGATTTACACAGGGTGCGGACTGGGCGGATCCCTGACAGATCAGACCGGGGACATTCCTGACACTGCTAGCCAGTGGCCAGCGCCCGGTGCGCAGCGTGTCGGCGGCGCAGGTCTCTTGTTGATTCTGGGCGTCATTTATGAGAAGGCTCTAGGTGGGAATTGGGGCGGGATGCCACTCAATGAAAACGAGAAGCGGGAATTGATCGCCCGGCGCGTCGCGCAGGAATTGCGCGACGGCTTCTACGTCAATCTCGGCATCGGCACGCCTACGCTCGTCGCCAACTACATCCCGCCGGGGATGGATGTCGTCCTGCAATCCGAAAACGGCATGCTCGGCATCGGCCCGTATCCCCTCGACGATGAGGTGGACCCGGACCTGATCAACGCCGGCAAGGAGACCGTCACCGAAGTGGCGGGCTCGAGTTATTTCTCGAGCGCCGATTCGTTCGGCATGATTCGCGGCGGCCACGTGGACCTCACCGTCCTGGGCGCGCTTCAGGTGGACGAGCAGGGCAATCTGGCCAACTGGGCAATCCCCGGCAAGATGTTGAAGGGCATGGGCGGAGCGATGGACCTTGTCGCGGGCGCGCGTCGCGTGATCATCGCGATGGAACACGCCACAAAAGAGGGCCGGCCCAAGATCGTGAAGAAGTGCACGTTGCCCCTCACCGGCGTCGGCGTGGTGGATTTGATCGTCACCGAACTCGCCGTCATCGAGGTTGAGTCCGATGGCTTGCTGCTTCGCGAAATTGCGCCCGGTGTTACGCGCGATGAGGTTCAGCGCCTGACCGAGCCGCAGCTTCGTCTCGCGCCCGGCGTGAAGACGATGCACGTTTGAACCGCCAGTGGCAAGTCATACGCGGCGCACAGTGCTGTGTGACCAAGCTGAAGCCAGCCTGCGCTAAGATGGGTGCAAAGAGGACAGAATTCATGGAAGCACACTCCATCGTCGTCGTGAACTTGCATAGCCCCAAGGAAAAGCTCTGGGGCGAGCTGGTCGAGATGCATCCGGCCGGAATCACGCTTCGCGGCATTGACCTGAACTCGTTCGATGACTTCATTCGCCAGGTGCTCGATCCCGAAGGCGAACGCATCGGCCTGCCCACGCTGTTCTTCCCGATGCTGCGCATCGAACGCATCGCGCTCGACGAGGCGCGCGGCTCCGTTCCTTCGCTCGCCGAGGTGTTCGAGCGCAAGGTGGGCCAGTCGTTGCGTGAATATCTTTCGCAGTTTGTTTGAGCCCCCGGGAGCTTCAGAGAATGTTTTCGCGCATTTTTACGGTGCCGAACGAGCTGACGCTGTTGCGTCTCGGTTTTCTCCCGTTCTACCTGATTGCCGTGATCTACGGCCACTTTGGCTGGGCGCTCGGTCTGCTGAGCGCCGCCGCGTTTACCGACGGCATGGACGGCTTGCTCGCTCGACGGCTTAATCAGAAATCGGCCTTGGGGGCGTATCTCGATCCGATTGCCGACAAACTATTGCTCTCGTCTTCTTTTGTTGTGCTGGCACTCCGGGGAAAGATTCACTGGTGGCTGACCGTTCTCGTTCTAAGCCGCGACGTTCTGCTTCTCACGATCGCCGTCGTGATCTTGCTCGCCGTCGGGTACCGGCCGTTTCCACCGAGCCGCTACGGCAAGCTCACGACATTGTTTCAGATTCTGTTCGTCTTCGCGGTGTTGGGAATGGCGGTGACGACTTGGCATTGGGTGCCGCTCGTGCGGCGCTTGCTCGCCGCCTTGGTGGCCATCTTCACCGTATTCTCCGGGTTTCACTACAGCGTGACGGTCGCGCGGCGATTGACTGCGGATTGAACTGTTTGTCGTGCGCCTCGTGCCGTTCCAGTTTTCTGGAACGGTCTTAGCGGCCGAAATATCCGAGTAGCATGAACGCAAAGCTCAGGGCAACGGCGAGTCCGGCCGTCCAGCCCAGAATCCGCGCGCTTCGCTGCTCCGCCACGCCGGACGGCTGCCGATCCGGCATGATCTTGCCCAGCAGGAATCCGGAGACAAATCCTCCGGCGTGAGCGAAATTGTCTGTCCCGCGCATCACGAAGCCGATGATGGCGATGTATACGAGCCACCAGATCAATTGCTTCCGCAACATCTGCATGCCGATTCCCGAGCGGCGCGACGTGATTGCGAGCATCACTCCGATCAAGCCGAGCAGCGAACCCGAGGCGCCGACGCTATTGTGGCCGAAGAAGGAACTTGCGACGTAGCCGAAAGCGCCCGTAAGGACGAAGATGAAGCAGTATCGCGCGGAACCGTACAGCTCTTCGATGACGGGTCCGATGTCCAT
>DASPOJ010000004.1:0-21000 GCA_035626055.1 Candidatus Methylomirabilota bacterium
GCGACGAGGAAGTGGAGGAGGCGGTGAAGCTGGCGAAGCAAGCGGACCTGGTCGTCGTGACAAACTATTACGCGCGCATTGAAAAGCGCGGCAACAACCGGCACCTCGTGAAGGCCTTGAAAGACGCGGGACATACGGTCATCGTCGTGACCAACTTCCCGTACCGCAAAGGCGTAACCACGGAAGCCGATGCCGTGATCTGCAACTTCTCAGGTTCGCCCGATTCGATCCGCGCGGCCGCGGATCTTGTGTTCGGGGCGGTGAAACCTTATCCATCGACGAAGATGCCGATCGACTTGAGTGCCGAGAAGAACCTCCCCGACGAGGCGCCGGCGGCGCGCCCGAAGAAGCCCGCAAAGAAGGCGGGGAAAGAAGCCAATCCATGGGGAGGAAAGTGCTAGAGCAAAGCATCCCCCACACCGAATTCAATTCATGATTCCGAGCGCCAGCGACGAATCTGAAATTCCGGGCTGGCGCTCGGAACAGCAATTGACGCAAGAGCATAGTAGCTCCTGCCCGTGTGGGCGAAACAAAAATGACAATGGGGGAAGGTAAAATGCCGAAATCCACTTCGTTCGACGTGCGCGATGTTTATACCATCCCAGGACCCAGGGTCACGGCCATCTACGAACACAACAAAATGGCGGTCCACTTCCAGGGTATGTCCAAGACCCTGCAATTCCCGCAAACGGTGGCCCTGCAAGGAGCGCCCACGTGCTCGATTGGTATTTCCCCCTACGGGTTGTACAACCGCCTGAACGACGCGGGCCGGCTCATCATGCTCAACCAAACGGCGGTCCAGTTCGCGTCCGCGCCTTTCATCCGCATCGGCGATAAGTACACCATGCTGACTCAGAAGCAGCCGGGGGACGCCGAACAGCCCGACGACATCCCGGCGGTCAAGAACTACTACCACCCGACAGTCCCCGAAAAAAACGTTTTCCTCACCATCGCCACACCGTCGCTGGAAATTGCCTACAAGCTGGGGAAGGTGAAAGTAACCCGGAGACTGATTTCTCCGTTGCTGTTCGGGGGAGACCAGGTGTTGACGCCGTTCGGGGTAGAAGAGTTCGAGGTGGAAAACGCCGCGAATGAGGCTCAGGAGATCACGCTCGTGGTACCCCGACCGTCCCTCGTCAATCTCCAGGAGAAGGAACTCAAACCGACCGACCAGGACAGCGTCTACGTCTGCTCCGCTCCAGTCCGCGGCCAGAAGCATGAGGAGTTCCAGTCGGCGGGCGTCCGAGGCGTGATCATGGGCAGCACGGAAAGCCCCAACCGCATGGCGCTGGCTGTTCCCGAATTGCCCGACGTCGCCGTGGACACCCAGCCGTACTTCTGCCTGAACCGGTACACGGGCGATCTGCTGTTAAACGAGGACGGGAGCTTCTACGAAAAACGGCAACCGGTACTCCGCAGCGACTACGGAGCGGCCATCAGCATCGCCTTCAGTTTGGAACCGAAAGCCTCCAGGAAGATTCCGGTGGCCGTGGCGCTGGATTTCCCGGAACAGGTCTACATCGACGGCACGAAATTCCAGCGCAAATACGTCAAGAGCTTCGGGGACGTCAAGGCGCGGCCGGTCGACATGGCAAAGCTCGCCTTGGACAGCTATCCGCAGTGGTGGGACCGGACCGTCACGATTCAAAAACGAATTTTCGATAGGATCCTGTCCAGCCCTTCCTACAAAGGTGACCGGGTCGGCGCTTTGCGCCTGACCCGGCTGATCCTGAATGAACTCCATTTCCCCCTCTCCAACGCCATCGTTTGGATCGAGGACGAGAAGGGAAATGAGCGCGCACGGTTCTTGGAGTGTTTTGATTACGCCTATATCGACCCGTCAGACGTGGACTGGTATTCGATGGTGCTTTTGATGTTGTTCCCCCGCGTGGAAAAAGATCTGTGCCAGGGTTTCATCGATTCGATTCTGGCCGAGGATCCCACGCTGCGCTTTTACCACCATCACGCTTCGTTCGTCGAGGCACGGAAGCATTTCCTGGAGCACCCGGAAGCATACGAAGGCAGGTCTCTGACGCAAATCCGCGATGCCTTCAAGACCAAGGGCAGCGTGGCGCACGACCTGGGCGCCATGCCCAAGGGCCATCCGCTGCGTAACGTGAGCGATTACGCCTGGTACAACAACAATTACTGGGTGGACCTGTTCCCCAAACTCATGATGCGGGTTTTGCGTAATGTGAAGTTCACCGGCGATATCGATTTCCTGGAGAAGAACTGGAAAACGCTCAAATTTGGGCTCGAATCGCTGTTGAAACTCGATTATGACGACGACGGCATCCCCGAAGGCTATCCCGACGAAGTAAAAAACACCTTCGACAACCTGGTCCTCTTCGGCGCCGACGCCTACGACGCCACGCAGTTCCTGGGCGGCTGTCAGGCCATGATCAAAATGGCTCGCATGCTCAAGGACAAAGCCGGCGAGGCGCACATCCAAAAGGTGTTCGACAAGGGCTGGAACAGCCTCGAGAAATTGTGGCGGGATGGGAAGAACAAGAAGGGCGAGAAACTCCAGTATTACATCACCTGTTTCGATCCCGAGAGCGGAAACGCCAACACCGATGTCTGGACCAACCAGCTCGACGCCCTGTGGTACCTGATCTCCATCGGCGAAGAGCCGTTCATACCGGAAGACCGCGCCAAAAAGATCCTCAAGACGATCTACCGGAACAACCGCTCCTTTATGGGCTGGGCCATGTGCAAAACCAAGAACGGCAAACCAGTGGAGTCGGATCAGGGAAAGGACGTTTACACGACATCCAATTACGTCTTCGCCGAGTTGTTGGATTATTACGGCATGGTTAAGGAGAGCAAGGAAGTTTACAAGTACATGGACCGGGTCGTCTTCGAGTACGCCAATTCCATGATCACTCCGGACAATCTCCGGGCAGAGCTGGAAAAGGAAATGGGGGAGTCCGCTCCCGGCCCGCACTACATCGTCGCCGCCTATCCCCGGCCGGGAGCTGTCTGGACGCACCTGGTCATGAACCACGTCAAGGACATGCAGGCGAAGAAGAAGACCGGGACCATCGAGTCGCAGGACCTGATGCCCTTCTTCCCCGAGCTGCTCAAGGGTCCGGGCAGCGGAAGATAAAAGTTAGCCACCGGATGCACAGGAATCGACACGGATAAAATGGGGCGAGAACATCGCGAATCGACCGTGAAATTGGGGTGAACTCACCCCCCTTTTTTTCTGATCCGTGTGAGTCCTGTGTCCATCCGTGGCCAAGAACCCTGATGCTCAACTGAGGACTCCATCGACATGTCCAAGAAGTACGACATCACGTTCATCGGCCACATGTGCTACGACGAGATTATCCCGTTCGGCGGTAAACCCCACGTCGCGCCGGGAAGCGCCGTGTTGTGCGGCGTGATGGTCGCCGCCCGCATAGGAAAGCAAGTTGCCGCAGTGGTGAAGATGGCGAAAAAGGACGAAGACATTCTGCAACCGATGAAGGATGCCGGCGTTGACGTCTACCTAATCGCGAGCGCGGAGACCACCTATTCGAGGGTTTTGCACGAGTCTGAAAATGTCGATGAACGCAAACTCACGCTCGTTAAATCCGCCGGTCTCATTTCCATTAATGACGTTCCGGAGTTGCGCTCGATGTGCGTTCACTTGGCCGGGATCTCCGACACCGAATTCGACATGCCGCTGATGAAGGGCTTGAAATCCAGGGGCTACAGCCTGTCGGCCGACATGCAGGATTTCGTCCGCCACGTCACGCCGGTGACCCATGAAATCCAGTTCAGCGACGTCGCAAACAAGAAAGAAATTGCGGCCATGATGGACAAGCTCAAGCTGGACGTCGTTGAAGCCCGGATTCTGACCGGCACTGAAGATCTGGAGAAAGCCGCCATCATCGTCGAGTCGTGGGGTTGCCCCGAAACACTGATCACTCATTCCCAGGGCGTCCTCGCCCGAGTAAAAGGAGTCACATACTACGAGAAGTTTTCCAACAGCAACACCTCCGGCCGGACCGGCCGCGGCGACACGACCTTCGCGGCGTATCTCGCCTGGAGGCTGGATCACGATGTGCGCGAATCGTTGAAGTTCGCGGCCGCGCTGGTTTCAATCAAAATGGAAACCCCTGGCCCGTTCAAGGGAACGCTGGAGGACGTCCGGAAGCGATTGAGGGAGAAGCATTCTTCATAGGCATGCCGGACCGCAGCCAAAGTCTGCGTGAGGAGCGCAATGGTTGTGGTGGGGGGCAAAACGGGCACGGCCGGAGACGCCGGGCCCTGACTGGAGGACCACATGGATGCTTTCGCTGTTGGTGTTGGAATTGCCGGCCTTGCGCTCTATGTACTCATCGGGGTGCTTTATATCAGGACGCTGTCTCGCGCGTTGAACAGATGCTTCCCTGCCTCGAGAGCAATGAAACCAGGACACGTTTGGCTCTTGCTCATTCCGGTCTTCGGCTTCTTTTGGCAGTTCTTCGTTGTCGTGCAACTGGCAAAGTCTCTGGGAAAAGAGTTTGAGACTAGGGGAATTCGGGGCCCTGGGTCGGCTCCGGGGCGGACCATCGGAATCATCATGTGCATTTGCCCGTTTCTCTTGGTGCCGTGGGTCGTTTATTGGATCAAAATCGCGGATTATTCGCTGCTCTTGAGCGACCCTCGCAGGCTTTCATATTCAGAGAAGATCGGATACAGCCTCGGCGACATGGCCGCGAATTTCTATTTCCAGTTCATGATTGCACTGGCGTTGGATTTCTACACCCACACCTTCCGCCTCACTCCGGGCCAGGCAGGGACGCTCTTCTTTGTGGTTGGCCTGTTTGCCGCTGCCCTCAATCCGATCATGGGCTTGATCGCCGACCGCACGTCTACACGGTGGGGCAAGTTCCGCCCCTGGCTTCTTTGGACCGCTGTACCGTTCGGGGTCATAGGCATCCTGACCTTCACAACTCCGAACCTCAGTATGGGTGCAAAACTCATCTACGCTTGGGTCACGTACGCGCTGCTGCGCGTCATATACGTCGTCAACAACGTGCCCTATGCCACGTTGACGGCGGTCATGACCGAAGATCCGGACGAGCGGACCAGCATCTCGTCCTACCGTCAAATCGCCGCCAACATCTCAGGCTTCGTCATTGCAGGCCTCGCTCTCCCAATGGTCGCGTTTTTCGGGCGTGGCAACGATGCTCGCGGCTACCAGCTGACCATGGGCATTCTGTCGCTGATCAGCGTCGTTTTCTTCATCCTCACCTTCCTCCTGACGAAAGAGCGCATCCAACCCGACCCGCAGCAGAAGTCCTCGCTCACCCAGTCGCTCTCGGATCTGTTCCAGAATCGTCCGTGGGTCGTACTGTTCCTGGTCACGCTGTTTTATTTCACGGCCATTCTCATGCGTGGCAACGTCATGCCGCCATATTTCAGATACGTGGTCGGCAATGTGAAGCTCTACCCCTGGTTCAACAGTTTCGGACTCGCGGCACTGATCTTGGGAGTTGCTTTTTCCACAGCTGTCTCCGTACGCGTGGGCAAGCGCGAACTCTTTATTGCAAGCATGATCCTGACAGGCGTCCTCACCACACTGCTTCTTGTCCTACCCCCGGCGGCCACGGCCCTGATCATCGGAACGGAAGTGCTGCGTCAGTTCTCGTTCGGATTGTCTGGTCCGATCCTCTGGGCCATGATGGGCGATGTCGCCGACTACGGTGAATGGAAGACCGGCCGGCGCGCCAGCGGAACCGTTACCGCGGCCGTTGTTTTCGCTTTGTGGGTAGGCTTCGCGCTCGGCGGCGCCCTCGCGGGATGGCTCCTCTCCGCTTACGGCTTCGACTCTAAGGCCGCGGTACAAACTCCGCACGCACGATGGGGCATCCTTCTTACCGCCAGCGTCTATGCGGGCGTTTGCTTCTTTGCCGCTGCCGCATGCCTCTTCTTCTATCCGCTGTCCCGTGAGTTGACCAGGTCGATCGCCAACGATCTCGTGGAGCGGCGAAAGGGGTTCGCATCGTGAGGAAGATCGCCTGCCGCATGTTGTAGCGAAGTCATTGCAGCGGCGTGTGCAGCATCTGGGGGCCTGGCGATTCTGCTCACGATAGGGTTCGGCCGCGGGCTGCATGAAGACAAACGCCTGCGGCACGCCGTGTGCGGCGGCCTTCTCGGCTGAGGCCGGAGCAACAATAGAAACGAGAATTCCGCCTTTTTTCACCACCTGCACGAGTTTTTCACTCTATCGGGTCTACACCCGCAGCATGGACTCTTATCAAGACTTCAGCAGCACCAGGTTCGGGTCGTGGCGCATCTTCGTATTTCAGCACTTCTAGGCCGCCGCAGCAGCTATGGATGCGCACTGCTTTTATGTTTTCCGTTTCAGACATCTCCAGGGATGAATCTACGCTGCGCTCGCCAATGTGTGTCCGCGCTTGATCGTATTCTTTCTGATTGCCCCACGGAGAAGGCGCCGTTTGGCGGCTTCCACCAGCAAAAGATAGGCTCCCGTCGCGACTGCAAGAAAAGCAAAGTACGCCGCCGGCAGTGGCGTGAAGCCGAGCACGCTTGCAAGCGGGCTAAACGGCAAATACATCCCGATCGCCACAACCGCAAGGCATGTTGCTGTCAAGGGACCGCTGGGGCGGCTGCGAAATGGATTTTTCGACGTGCGGATGACGAAGAGCACCAACGTTTGGGTCGCCAGAGATTCAACAAACCAGCCGGTATGAAACAGCACTTGGCTCGAATGGAAGACATGCAGCAACACATAGAAGGTCAGAAAATCAAAAATTGAACTGATTGGTCCAATAAACACCATGAAACTGCGGATCAAACCGATATCCCAGTGCTGGGGCTTTTGGAGATAAGTGTCGTCAACGTTGTCCGTTGGAATGGTGAGTTGGGATACATCGTATAGAAAGTTGTTCAGCAGGATTTGTGTGGGCAGCATCGGCAAGAACGGCAGGAAAAGCGAAGCCGCCGCCATGCTCAAGACGTTCCCGAAGTTCGAGCTTGTGCCCATTAACAGGTACTTCATCACGTTTCCAAAGGCCTTCCGCCCCTCGACGATGCCGTCATGGAGGACTCTCAGGCCAGGCTGAACGAGAATGACGTCCGCAGCCTCACGAGCTACGTCCACGGCGCTGGACACTGAAATGCCCACATCCGCCGCGTGAAGCGATGGCGCATCGTTGATGCCGTCACCCATGAACCCTACCGCGTGGCCGTCGTGTTTGAGAGCCAGGAGAATCCGGTTCTTCTGAGCCGGAGAAATGCGCGCGAATACCTGCGTCTCCTCGGCCACGTGCGCCAACGCTGGGTCCGTCATCCGGTCGATTCCTTCGCCAGTGATGATTTGGCCGGATTCGATTCCTACTTGCGCACAGACGCGGCCGGTGACGCGGTCGTTGTCGCCGGAGATGACTTTGATCCCGACACCGTCCTGCTTTAGAGAAGCGAGAACCTGGGCAGCGTCGGTCAACGGCGCGTCAGAAAAGGTCAAGAAACCGACCAGGATTAGATTGTGCTCGTCCGCCACGGAATAGTTGGCGCGCGCGGGAACATCGACGTAGGCCACTGCCAGCGAGCGGAATCCCTGAGTGTTCAGGTCGTCGCTGGTCTGCCGGAAGCGCTTGGCTGCGTTTTCGGCGATTGGTTCGGTTCGGCCTTCTACCTCGTAACTGGAGAGTAGAGGGAAAATCCCTTCTGGAGCGCCTTTTGTGATCAAAATCCTCCGGGACTGCCGCTCCACCACGATCGAGAGCCGCCTTCGCTCGAAATCGAAGGGAATTTCGTCGCACTTGGCGTAATCGTCTATCTTTGGTGCAGACTGCTTAAGGATGACTTCATCGAATGGACTGCGAATACCTGTCTCGAACTTGCTGTTGAAATAGGCAAGCTCCAGCGCGCGGGGGGATGGATTCCCAAAGGGGTCGAGAGAGCGATCGAGCGACATTGTTCCAGCGGTGAGCGTTCCCGTTTTATCGCTGCACAGCACATCCAAACTGCCGAGGTTCTCAATAGCGGAGAGATGTTTGACGATGACTTTCTTATGCGCCATGGCTACGGCGCCTTTGGAAAGCGTCACCGACGTAATCATTGGCAAGAACTCCGGCGTCAAACCGACTGCCAGCGCAACTGCAAACAACAGAGATTGAAGCGGATCGCGGTGTCGTGCGACGCTGGCAACAACCAAGAAAAGAACGAGAAAGAAGACCGTTCGCGCGAGGAGCCGGCTGAAATTCCGCAACCCCTTATCGAAGGCTGTCTCTTCGGGCGTTGCTGCGAGACGAACTGCAATATCGCCAAAGGCAGTCCTGGCGCCTGTTGCGACGACCTCTGCTGTTGCCGTTCCGCTTACGACGGAGGTGCCCAGAAAGACCATGTTGGGCGCATCCGCTTTGGTCGAGGCGGGTTCTCCGGTCGCTTCCTTTTCGGCGGGGAGCGATTCGCCCGTGAGCGCGGCTTGTTGGACATAGAGATCACGGGCAATCTGGAGGCGCGCGTCCGCGGGAACCAAATCTCCGGCTGACAGCCGCACGATGTCTCCCGGCACCACACCGCGCCGCCGGATTTCTTTCCACTCCCCGCCGCGTAGGACGGTTGCGGTCGGGGCAAGTTGGTCGCGAAGGCGTTCGACGGCGCGCTTGGACCGATACGTCTGAGTTAAGTCCATCGCCGTGCTAAGCAGAACGATGGTGCCGATGATTCCCGCATCTACCTTGTCGCCCAGGAACGCCGACGCGATTGCGGCAATGAGCAGGATCAATACAAGCGGATTCGTAAACTGATGGAGGAGATCGGAGAGAAAAGAGCGCTGCTGTGTCGCTGCAGGCTCATTGGCCCCGAACTGTTGGAGGCGTGCCTCAGCTTCCTGCGGCGTCAAGCCGGTAATCGCGGCGCGGGCTTCACCAGCACCAGGCTGCATGGGAACCATCCTACTCGGCGAGTCGTCGCGGGTCCTCAAAAAGACGCGCAGTAGCAGCTCCAAAAACAAAACCGCCAACGTGCGCCATGTAAGCGACGCCGCCGCCGGTCTGCACATTTGCCACGGAGCCGATCTGACTCACGAGTTGAATGAGAAACCAGAGTCCTATCAATAGCGCTGCAGGAATTTGAGTGATGCGTACGAACCAGCCAATTAAGAGCACTGTGCGTATACGGTCGCGGGGGTAGGTGATCAAGAAGGCCCCCATCACACCCGCAATCGCGCCGCTGGCGCCCAGGTTGGGGACTGTGGAATGGGGCGCCAGGGCGATCTGGGCCGCGGCCGCCGCCAGACCGCTCAACAGGTAAAACGCCAAGTAGCGTAGCGGCCCCATTGCATCTTCGATTTCCGGGCCAAACGCCCAGAAGAACACCATATTGCCGATGATGTGCATCCACCCGGCGTGCATGAACATCGCCGTAAGTAACGTGATTAAGTGCCGCCCTGAAACAATATCCGCGGGGACTTCCATCCAGCGATTTACAAACGCATCGCCGCCGGCCAATTCCAGCACGAAAACGAGCGCGTTCACGGCGATAATTGAAATCGTGACGACGGGGACACTTCTCGGCCGTCGAGTCGCGTCCGACAGAGGGATCATTCCGCCCACGCTGTCATCCTCCAATTCACGGCACAAACACCGAGCCTCAGCGGCAGAGTCCACCTAATTTCGCACGGTTTCTTCAGTTCAATCCCCTCGGATTGGGCCTAACCGTGCGGGCGGAAATATTTACAAAGCGTCTGTAAGCTGAATCGGCAGTGCGCATTTCCTCCGGCTCTTAGGCCAGCTTACTCGTGACGCTGCGCGCCGCCAGAGAAAGCATCAGGCGGGAAGCGCCACTAAACAGCATGCTGATTCCCACGAGCATTCCGATCACAAAACCCGTGCTCGAAGGCCACGTCCTCCAGATCATCACCGCGAGAATCAGCGTGATGATCCCATCGAAGACGAGCCATCCCGACCCTGGAAGCGGCCGCAGCGTGAATCCCAGCACAAACTCCAGAATCGCTTCCAGTAGCAGGTAAATCGCCAGCGCAAGCGTCAGCGATTCCAAGCCCCTCACTGGATGAACTAGCAGGTACACTCCGATGAAACCGTAGAGAATCGCGATGAGCACCTCCCATACGAACCCGCCAGCGGTCGGCCTGTACCAGGCAAACACAAGGTGAACGCATCCGCTAAGAAGCAGCAGCCAAGCCACAAAAATATTCACCGCGAAGCCCGCCGCCAGCGGCGAAGCAATCGCGAGAATCCCGGCCACAATCATGAGCACGCTCAACGCGATGGACCATCCAAGAGACTTCTTTACAGATGTAGCACTCATGTTTCTCTCCTCCTTTTCTTCACTTGGCCCCGTGATTTGTCTCTTCCTGCTAAACTCGCTCGTGGCTCGCTTTGTTAAATGCACCTTCCAAGTCTTTCGCAGCCTTGTTGAAGCCCTCCTGAATATCTTTCCAGGATCGTTCGTCTTCACGATTTCGCATGCGCACCCGAGCTTTCAGTTCAGCGACCGAATGCTGAGCCGCGTCGATGGTTGCTTGAACTTTGTCCCGGACGTTGGCCTGCAACAAACTCGACTGGACACGAAGGCTCTCGAACCACAGTTTCAATTGCGACAGCCGTTCCTCAAAACTGTCCTGAAGCGCGGCGCGCTGTTTGTGGAGATTCCGCTCGACGGCCAAGAGATGGCTCTCGATGGCAGCTTTCGTTTCTGCGTTCGCCTTCGCAGCTCTTGTCTTCAAATCCAAAGCCTGGGCTTTCAGCTCGTCGATCTGGTGTTCGGTGAGGTCTTCGAGTTCGTCATTGTAGCGACTGAGTTGGCGGTGAAGATGGTCGATCGCCGCCGCGATTCCGGTTCTTGCTCTGAGTCCGGCCAGCTCCATCCGGAAGTTCATCTCTCCAATTTCCGACTTCAAATCGCCGTTCGCCGCTTTGAGTCGATCTTCTAGCTTTTCTCGCAGGACTTCGAGTTCAGCTCGCTTGCCGGCGATGTCCGCTTCAATTTTGGTTTTTTCGGCGGCAGTAGCGGTCTGGGCTTTCACCAACCGAGCCTGGATGTCATCCTGAATCGAACGGATTTTGTCCTTGGATCGCTGCAGGTAGGCTTCAAATTCCGCATCTCGTTCAGCCCGCTTGAGCTCCCGCTGAACTGTCCGCCCAAGTTTCTGGAACTCTTCATCGAGCCGCTCTGCGTACCGATCCTGTACAACTACCGCCAGCGCGGAACTATCGGCATCGAGGCCTTCCAGAAATTCCTCTGGAAGTGTGCCACGCACAAACCCCTCCATGAGCCGCATTGATCCAGCTCCGACCAACGCTCCCGCGGCGACCCCGGCAGCCGCTCCGACAGGACCGCCGGCGATGCCTCCGGCTACGCCCGCGCTTGCAGCCGCGACCTTTTCCGATAGGTCGTCGTGCATCTCTCGCATCGCGATGTGGCCCTTCTTGTCTTTGCTGATGAGCCCATAATCCATCAATTCAATCCAGCCATCACGATCAAGTGCCTTCGCCACTTCAAGAGCTTGCTTCGCTCCGTCTTTTAACTTGCGGTCAACGCAATCAAAGTCAGGTCGCTCATGTTTGTCTCCTTTCCCGAAAGTATTTATCTGAGTCTTGAGTAGAGTTGATATCGAAAAGTATGAAGGAATCTACGTTCCTCCGAAGGAATCTTTACCTGGTGCAGCGCGGTCGGTCTGTGACCCGCATCACCGACCTTGGATTCGCGGATGCTACACCTCTACCAGCGTCAACGCAACCAATCGGTACCGCAGAATCTTCTGCCGGGACAACTTGAAAAATCTGAGCGCACGCGGATATAAATAGCGTGGGTGGTCACTATGCGGACCTTTATTCTCGGGCTGGCGGCGCTTGTCGTGGTCACGGCGATATCCGCGCCCGGCTCTTCTCAGTCGAGTACGAAGCTGCAGACGTTCTTTCAGCAGGAGATCGGACTGAGCCCGGATCAGATCGCCGCGATCCGCAAAGGGCAGGCCGTCGCGAAGAATCTTCCTTCTCGCACGCCGGACGAGGTCTTCTTGTTCGGCGCGGTTTACATCCACGCTTCTCCCGACGCTTATTTTTCGTATGCGACCGATTTTGACCGTCTTCGCCGGCTTCCCAACTATCTCGCCCTGGGCGTCTTCAACACTCCGCCGCGGCTTTCCGACCTGGCAGGGTTTGCGTTCGATCGGGATAACATACAAGCGTTGAAACGCTGCAAGCCCGGCGACTGCCTGATTCAGGCACCCGCCACTTCCATCGAAGAACTAAACCGCTCGATTGACTGGTCGGCTCTAAACGTGGACGAGCAGGTGAATCAACTCCTGCAAAAAGCCGCGCTGCAGTTTCTGCTTGGTTACCAACGCGAAGGCAATCAGGCCCTCGGCGTCTACAATGACAAACGCAATCCGACGATCGTGCCGCAGCAATTCGCCTACATGCTCGGCTACAGCAGTGCTTTGCCCGAGCGTCTGCCGGATTTTTATCAATACCTTTTGGCATATCCCAACGCGAAGCCGGCGAACGTCGAGGACACGTTCTATTGGGCGAACGTGAAATTCGGATTGAAGCCCACGCTGCGCATCGTCCACGTCGTCACCATGCGCGGCACCCCAAGCGACCAACTGGCTTACGCCATCGCCGAAAAGCAACTCTACTCCAGCCACTACTTCGAGACCGCGCTGGACCTCTCGTTTTGCGTCCGCGGCAGTGACAGCGCGGCGAATCCCGGCTTCTACCTCATCATGGTGATGGGTTCAGAACAGGCGGGACTCACCGGTCCCAAGGGCTCGATTGTCCGCAAAGTCGCTGTCGATCGCTCCGTTTCCAGCCTCCTCAACGCCCTCACCACTATCAAGTCCGCCCTCGAAAAGTAGCCCGCTCTCGTCCTCCTCGAAGTCGACAACGACGCGTCGCGTGGCGTGATCGAGCTGATTGAACAAGGACAGCAATCGCACCGCCGCATCGGTCATCAGTTGGCGGCCCCGAGGTATTCGGAAACGTACATCGGGGGAAGGGCTCTCTTGTGCGGACACACAGGACCACAACATGTCTTCTAAAGCAGACGCGTTCGTTCAGTGGGCGGGGAGCTGGATAATAGTCTCTTGCATCCGTGCCTTTTGCGAGCCTACTTCATTATGCTGCGATACGCGACTTCGGTCGTCCAGAACAACTCGCCCGCTCACCCGAGCATTGGTGCCGCCTCCGCAACAACTCACCTCCGATCCCGCTTGCATCGGTTCCTCCGTTCCAGCTTGTTCTCGCCGCTACGAGATCATCTGCGTCCCGGGCGTCTGATTCGCTCGCTTCCGGTCTCCAGCTGTCTCATTCACGCTGAAGAGAAACTTTGCGCCCGCTGACGTGGAGATTTGACATTTTGGCGAAGGACAATCAGGCAGAATCCAATTCAATTGTGGCGAGAGCGAACAATACTCCACGCCAGATACAGACCCAACGCAGCGGAGATCACAAAGCCCAACCCCAACATCGCTCCGGTCCATCGCTCCCAGCCCTGAGGATGGTAGAAAGAGACCAGAACAGCCAAGCCAACGATAAAAGCACCTGCTAGAATGCCTAAGACCAGGCGATTCGCTAAGCTCTCCATGCGACGAACGAGCGGTCCGAAGGTGTCCGGACGCATCCCGATTTCGAAGCTCCCACGCTCCATCTCCCCTAGCAGACGCCGCAGGTGCTGCGGCACGACCACGCCCAACCGGGCCATTTCCATGCTTGCCTGAGCCAGCTTGCCGGCCCAACGCGATGGCGAGTGTTGCCGGACCATCAACCGCTCAGCGTAGGGCTCAATCACGGTCGTCAGATTAAAAGAGGGATCGAGGCCGGCACCCAAACCTTCCGTCATGATGACCGTCCTGAGTGCTAATGCGAGGCTTGGCGGCAAGTGCAAATGATGCTGACGAATAATAGCGAAAACACCGTTGAGCACCGGCGCCAATCTTATCTCTCCCAGCGGCTTGCCATAGCAAGGCTTGATGAGATGCTCCAAGTCACGCCGCAGCAAACTCCGATCGACTCGCTCCTTGCTCATCCCGAGTTCGAGAACGCCCTCAACCAGTTGGTCATAGTCTTGACTGTTGAGCGCTACGATCAGATCGGCCAGACGATCACGGACGCGTTCGTCTAGGGTACCGGTCATGCCGAAATCGATCAGCCCAACCCGTCCATCGGACTCGATAAAAAAGTTGCCAGGATGAAGGTCCGCGTGGAAGAAACCGTCTTCAAAGATCATCTTAAGTATGATCCCAGCGCCACGCTCAGCGAGCGCTTGATGGTCGATGTGCTCCGCATCGAGCCTTGCTTGATCGCTCACTTTGATTCCAGAAATGCGCTCGAGCGTGAGCAGCCGTGGAGTCGAAGTGTCCCAAAAAACGCGGGGGATATGCACACTTGCATCGTCGGCGAAGTTGGTGGCGAATCGCTCAACGTTGCGGGCTTCGTGGAAATAGTCGAGCTCTTCCCGAATTGTCTCCTCGAATTCCTCCACTAGCTCGACCAAGTCGTACTGTTTGGCCACCTCCCAATGGTGGCTCGCTGTCGCTGCGAGGTTGCGAAGAATATCAAGGTCCTGTTCGACCTGTTTGGCAACTCCAGGCCGTTGGATCTTGATCACAACTTGAACACCATCGTGGCGGGTCGCGGCGTGCGCTTGTCCAATGGATGCTGCGGCAAGAGGCTTCGGATCGAAGCTGGCGAAAGCAGCATCAACGGGCTGGCCTAGCTCCGTGACAAGCAGTTCCTGAATCTGTTCCGTCGGGACCGGCGGCACAGAGTCCTGCAGTTTGGCCAACTCCGCCATATATTCCGGCGGCAGCAGGTCGGCGCGGGTCGAAAGCAGTTGTCCCAACTTGACAAAGGTGGCGCCTAGCTCTTCCAGTGCCATCCGCAGGTGTTCTGGAGGAGTTGGCGTTGTGGGGCGCTCGGCGGGCCCTTTCGTGGTCGGTACGAAGCGGTTTAGACCAAGCGCACTATAGAGAGAGCCCAGGCCATGATGAGACAACACTTCAGCGATCTGACCAATCCGACGTAAATGAGTTTCCTTGGGCGAAGTCATCCACTTTGATCCTCTCAACAGACGTATCTCTGCCGCAATGTTGTACGCCACAATCCTGTTTGTTTCCAGGGCTAAAGATAGAGCCCACGCAAGCGAGCGAGATGCGTGACTCTGCCAGTGTTCACACTTGCGACCTTGCCCACGCTCCAAAGCTGCGTAGGTAACAGGCCCGCGCAAAACGAAAATCGCTCAACCGCGCCACGCGAGGGACGCCCGGTAGTGCATTCTCATTGTCGAACGTCAACTCTCTGAATGCAGCCATCTAGGTAGTGGATTCTGACGTAGAGTCCATCGCAAATGCGCCCCCGCGGGGGAGGTGCGTTGTGAAAGCACGGTGTGGTATCCCATACGTTGTACGAGAACGGGACGCCATCCACGGTGAATGACTCGATCGCCGGTCCCAGCGCGGGCGGGGGATGAAAGCTCTCAATTGTGCCTTCAGCTACTGAGCTGTGCCCGTAGGCGTAGGCGAGCCGCTCCTTCGCAAAATTCGGAACTAGAGCGAAAAAAGCAATTACGCAAAACAGCCCAGCGACAAGTGTCATGATTAGGCCAAATGCCTTCAGAGTTTGGCTCCTGCCTGAAAACCGATAGAGAAGGAACGCGACGACGACGAACGGTATAGGATGCAGCAACTGGGTCCACGGAAAAGAGCCCAGGCCAATTTCAAATATAGTTTGGTAGCCCGGCGCCATTATCGCCCTCCGCAGGGCACCTTGCTCGCAAGTGCACGCTAGGGGCCAATGCCGCGCCTAGTTTCCATGGCGACCATTAGCATCCCCAGGAAGAGAAGAACGAGTGCGGCGATCTGGATTACTCTCACAACTGTGGTGGCCGTGTCGCGGCCGTACCGCGCAGCATAGGAACGCAGCACTCCTACTCGGAACGCGAGCGCAATGCGCCGAAGGAGAACGGGTTCGGGAAGCAGTTGGTCGCGGAGATAACGGACAACAATCTCGTCCGCCAACATCAGCAGTATTCCAACCGCGCAGAAACGGTTCCTAACAGTCGCCAAAAAGAGCCGCCGCCCTGGTTCTGGAAGCGTCGAAATCCACCGCAACAATTCGTGCACCATAAGGAGCAACACGGGGAGTTCAAAGACTAATCTCGCGGCGCCGTGAAGCCGCGGAAACAAGATCACACCGCCCCTCTCACGGCTAAACCAGCGCCAAACCCGCCGAACGCCTTCCATCATGGTTTCCTACCATCCGCAGGAGAGGATCGTGACCGTGGTTTGATCAACGGTAACAGTTACTGCCACACCGCCGCGTTTCGCAAGCGAAATATGCGGAGCCGTCACCGCTATCCCGAAGATTCGTTTCAAGGATCGCCGTCTGGGCCCTGCGGCAACGCCAAGATCGTCCATCCGCGCTCCCCATCCAACTCTCTCACTTGCTGTGGGCCCGCCCTCTTATCGGCGGTCGCCTGACGCTTGACGGAGGTCGGCTCCTCTACGCCGCAGGCGCAGGCGAGGCCACACAACACCGCTCAAAAGTGTCACGATCAAGGAGCCACAGCGACTCATCGAGCTCGACGACGATCATCTGCCCCTGCTGCCAGAGATCAGCGAAAAATAACTCTCCTGGCTGGACTCGTCGCCTCCTGCCCGATATGGGATTCGCTGCCTCAAACTGCTGCTTTGCTAAGTAACGCTGACGAATCATTGAGTCCGTTACGCCTTGGTGGGTGACGGTTGGATGAACAAGTCCGCCACACACTTTATTAGATTCGGATATTTATTGCCGCAGGGAACTCCTGCACCGACAGTTTATCCCGGGGAGTTGCAAATCAAGGGCTGAGAATAGGCTCCTCCGGCGCCTCCGTAGGTCCCAATGCTCGCGGCGCCCATCCCTAGCAGAAGCTCCGTGTGTTAGGTCTTGAGTGCGGAGACTCCTCGAAATCTGCGGCTGAGGCAGAATCCTGCGCGAGGCAATGTGAGAGATAGGATTGAGCATTGTGAACTGTTATTTGAACAGCCTGGGCGCGAAGTCGTTCAGATCGCGCCGCCACGTGAGCCACTCGTGCGCAGTGCCAGGCGAAGAGAAGTAGACATACCTGATTCCGGCCTTGTCCAGCATGGCGCGGAAGGCGCCGATGGCTCCCGGGAACGGATTGGGCTCCTGCGTGCCCATGCCGATCCAGAGCAACTTCACCTTTTCATTGAATGCCGCGCCGTCCTTGAAGATGCCATTGAAAGCTGTCGCGGGATCCAGCGCGTCGGTGCTCAAGCCGTTCATCGTGCCGCTGAATCCGGCCATGTAAGCGAAGGTCTCTAGATGATCTGTCCCGAGATGAAGCGCCTGATTGGCTCCCATGGAGAGGCCGGCTATCGCCCGGTGCTCGCGGTCCGGAATGGTCCGGAAGGTTGAGTCGATCATCGGGATGACCTCTTTGGTTATCACGTCCTCAAAGGCGCCGAAGTCTCCGGCGCGGTTCACAGCGGGCGGCCCGATTGGTCCGGCAGGCACAGATGCGTAGCCGTTGTCCATAACGATAATCATGGGCACGGCCTTCTTCTCCGCAATCAGATTATCCAGAATCAGGTTGGCATGGCCCTGGAAGATCCATCCGGTCTCATCCTCTCCCATGCCGTGTTGGAGATAGAGCACCGGATAGCGCGCGCTAAGGTTCGTGTCGTAGTCCGGCGGGGTGTACACAAAGCAGCGACGCCACTGTCCGGTGATCTTTGAGTGATAGATACGGATGCGGACATCTCCGTGCGGGACATCCTTTGCAAGGTAATAATCCACACCGTCCTCGGGCACTTCGACGCCGCTTGCGTCCTTGCCGGTGCCGAAGAAAGCGTGGCTGCCCGGGTCGTTCACCGAAACTCCATCGACAATAAGCGAGTAGTAGTGGAAGCCTCCAACCATCGGCGGCGTGGTCACATTCCATACGCCGTCGTTGCCGCGCGTCATCGCGTACCGCTTGCCGGAGATGTCCACCGCCACCGAGCTGGCATCCGGCGCTTTGAGCTGGAACGCCACACTATCGTCCGGAAGGACGCGCGGATACTGCGCGCCCATCACATTCGTTATGGCGGGCCGGGCATCCTCGACTGCCGATGCCCGGACGCCCTCCGGCGAACGGCGCCATGCGAAGTAGCCGTCCAGCGTCTTCAGCCCCTCCTCGTTGGGAACGGGTCCGATGTGCGGCGTTCCGGCGAAGTACATCAGCTCGGGATGCTGATCGCTGAAGGCAGGCCAGGTTGGCACGCCCTTGCCGTTCGGATCGCCGTACTTGGTGAAGTTCGTCCAGTAAGTGACCATGGCGTCGGAGATAAGACGATCCGCCGCCGTAGGCTGTTCGTTCTGGAGTTCGTTCAGATGGCCGAAGACATATGGGACATCCCTGCCATGCGGCGCCCCGTAGCCCGCACTGGGCGAATCGGCTGGATAGTCCGGGTGCTGATCAAAATAATAGTAGAAGACCTTGGACTTCCCCAGATTCGACTGCATCCGTGCCCAGATCCAGGTGTGCCACCCGAACGCTGAATCCCTGGCCAGGTCGCGAGCGGTCTTGGCCACCGTAGTCTCGCCGGCCGGATAGGATTTCAGAAGGCTGTCGGCGAAGGCGGCGTAACGCCTGTGCACGCTGTCGATGTAATCCCGCGGCGTGCGAGGCGGTGAAAAGCTCGCGCCTTCATCCGAGTTGTACCCGATCAGAATTGGCGTGTCGTTGAACTGCTTCTTTTCGTAGAGCGTGTACTGGTCCGAAGGAATCACCCAGCCGTCGGTGTTGGGCCATGCTAGGCCGCGCGTGGCGGCCAGCAGCTTTTCCGCCGGCATCTTCCGGAGCTCGGCGATTGACGCCGCTCCCGCGGCCCTGGCGAACTCCACGCCGTCCCGCTCGGCATCTGCAAGAAGCCGCATGTTCTCGCCCGGCTGGCCCGCACGACGTGGCGGCCCGAATGAGCCGCCGCTCTCTGAGATCGCGCCCTCAAAAAGGCCCGTGGCTAACGGCGAGGCGCACAGCATACTCACGGCGATGCCTCCGGCCGACTCGCCGAAGATCGTGACCTTGTTGGGATCGCCACCGAATGCAGCAATGTTCTTCTTGATCCACTGCAAGGCCGCGATCATGTCGAGCAGGCCGTAGTTGCCGGAGACATGCTCAGGCGACTCCGCGCTAAGCTCCGGATGAGCCAGAAATCCGAGCGGCCCCACGCGGTACGCGATGCTGACCAGCACCACGCCCTTTCGAGCCAGAACCTCTCCGCTGGAAGTGGGAATTGAGGTGGCGCCGCCGTTAAAACCACCTCCATAGATCCAAACCAGAACAGGGATCCGGTCTGACGCCGACTTTGCCGGCGTCCACACATTCAGGTAAAGACAGTCCTCGCTCATCGTTGGGGACTGGCCTCCCGCCGGACCGGCGCCGAAACCGCCCTGCACGCATTCCGGCGCGAACTTGTCCGCACGGCGCACGCCTTCCCATCCGGCCGCAGGCCGCGGTGCGCGCCAGCGCAGCTCGCCCACGGGCGGAGCCGCAAACGGAATGCCCCGATAGACGGTGAGACCTTCTTCCTTTGTGCCCTGCAACTGGCCCTGCTCGACCTTCGTTGTGGTGTTCGCGACCGCATTCATCCACGGCACTGTTGCGAGGACGATTGCAAGCAACACGGATCTCATTGTCGATGTCCTTCCTTCCCTGAAAGTAGCCTGTATCTGACCCGACCGGACACCTTGTGGAGACTTCTTCTTCATGGGAGAGTGGCACAGCCTTTTCGCACACCTTGCATTCCTACGTTCCGCGCCATCGGATGATACCACTGGCGGTCTGCACCGTGGAGGAACGCGCGACGATTGGAGGGCGGCGCGAAGCGCGGCCCGGCGTGGCCCATTCTTTTCCTAAGTGAAAGGGTGGGGTCGTTGCGGATCCTCGAGCGGACAAGACTGAAGTCGGCGCTGAGCGCAAGCCATTCTCCACAGTCCGAAGAGCGCATTGTTGCCAAGTGAGCGGTACGTTCTGTCACCCATGTCTCCGGGCCGGACCCTGAAAAGAATGGTCGGGGCGAGTGGATTTGAACCACCGACTTCCTGGTCCCGAACCAGATGCAAGGCCTTGTTGCAATCTATGGATTTTTGTTGATTCCAAGTGATTGCTGTTGAACCGTTTGCGGCGCGCTTGTTGAGCCGTGTTGAACTTTGTTGAAGTCAGAGGCTTTTGCAGTTACAAATTCGTCTACAACCGCCTGGGTTGGCTCCGATCCAAAGGCAGTTCCTCCCGCTGTTGTTCGCTTCGATCGTTTCACTCCGATCAATCGCCTAACACAGCTCTTGGAGCACGCAACTCAATAGGGCAGGCTCACATGGGACATCGTCATGGGTAACCCTTTGCTCCTTCGACGAAGCTGGGATGCATTTCGTCTTCGAGATGAATCGTCTTGGAACTGGGCTCGCTCGCTGAACGTCAGCACGGGAGGGTCGAATAAGGCTTTGCCGGAGCACAGTCCACATTTCAAGCAAATGAGGGTCGGACAGAATTCTTGCGCACCACAGCCCGAACTTGCCTAGGAATCGCCACTACTTAGCGAGGATCGAAAGACATCTGCGACCAAAGCACGAGCCGCTGACGCCTGGTATACAGTGGGTTGACGACTTTCTTAGGAAGTGCTCACCACTTTCTGATACGCCGGAGTTAAAATAGTGGTGTGATGGTTGGGGAACACGCATTGACGCGGTAGAAGTCCAGTCAGCCGATGGGCGAAGGACGCATCCTCGTAGTAGACAACGAACCGCAAATCCGGCGCGTCATGCGAACGACCCTCATCCCGGAGGGGTTTGAGGTTGACGATGCCAAGAGCGGTGAGGAAGCGCTCGACCACATTCGCTCCAACAAGTGCGACCTCGTTCTGCTGGACATCAATATGCCGGGGTACTCGGGTTTCGAGACTTGCCGCGCCATCCGCGCAATTTCCGACATGCCCATTATCATGCTCACCGTGCACAGCGCGGAAAAAGACAAGGTTGAGGCCCTCGACGC
>DASPOJ010000005.1:0-19241 GCA_035626055.1 Candidatus Methylomirabilota bacterium
AGCCACAATTTGCACCCAGGGTTTCGTGATGTACACTCTCTCACTCGCCTTGATACAAGAACTCGGGTTGGTCAAGGGGACCCTGGGTTGAGTCGAGGCTCTTGGTTGCACCCGGTGTGATATCGTCTCCCCGCGCCTCGATGTCAAGAGATAGAATTTACCGAAATGTGATAGGAGGGCCACCCATTTGGAAACGTCCCGTCTGTCCCTGGATTCCCTGGATTCCAGTCACCTACGCAATGAATCCAACAGGTTGTCTGCCGCGCCCTGACGCGGGGAGCGTCTTGCCACCGCTGGGTGCCATGCTTAGAATCGTGAGGCGGTGGCCGCTGAGGGGTGAGTTTTGCAGAAAACCAAAGTATACAGGCGTACCAAATTTGACTCCGCGACATATGCCCGCGCGGAGAAAAAACTTCATTCTCTCGCTTCGCAAAAGATAGGTTGCAGTTCGCTCAAAGTGACTATTGGAGGAGATGAGTGGACCTTTGACACGTTGGAGGAGTTTCTCGCCGCTGCGGATCAGGGACCGATCAGCTTTACGGCAGCTGAGTATGACCGCAAGATCGGCATTCATGCATTCACAACAGGGGACGGTGTCGTGGTGGAGGTTTGGGCTCCGACTCGCGAAAAGATCGAATCGATTTTTGCCGTCTTTGAAGCCGAGGCGGACCGGTGTCGCCTTCCCGAGAAGGAGGAGAAGAGGGCCGATCCAAAAATTTTCATCGGACACGGAAATGATCCACAATGGCGGGACCTCAAGGATCACCTCCACGATAAGCATGGTTATGCTGTCGAAGCCTACGAGATTGGCTCGCGGGCGGGACACACGATCAGGGACATTCTAGAAACGATGCTCATAGCGAGCACCTTCGCGTTGCTTGTGATGACAGGTGAAGATGAAACTAAAGATGGAAAGATACTGGCTCGCCAAAACGTGGTTCACGAGGCGGGGCTGTTTCAGGGAAGGCTGGGATTTGGCAGGGCGATCGTGTTGCTTGAGGCGGGAACCGAGGAATTTTCAAACATTCACGGGCTTGAGCAGATTCGATTTTCCAAAGGGAACATCAAAGAGAGCTTCGGGGATGTGGTTGCGGCGTTGAAACAGGAATTTGGGTAGTACGCGCACCACGGTTGTGAACGCGGGCGGAGGCAACTCCAAAGGAAGAGAAATCCCCACGTGTGAATGCGACACGTGGGGCACCCGCTGAAGAAGTCTGTCCCACCCGCCCAAGGAGTAGCGCCCGCCCGCCGAAAGGCGGACTTTTTCGGAGATCCCCCGTCGGTAGCGCTCCTATTCGCTTCCACCCAAGGTGTAGATCACATTGACCGTTGTCTCTACTTCCACTGGCTCGTTGTTGAGCAAGTAGGGCCGATAGCGCCAAGTCCGCACAGCGTCCATAGCGGGCTGCACCAAGATGGGGTGCCCGCTGACGAGGCGGAGACTTTCGACGTCGCCGGTCTTGGAGATGGTGACGTCCAGGACTACCGTGCCCTGAATGCGCGCGGCCTTGGCGATGGGCGGGTAGATGGGCTGGGTCTTCTGCAGCAGCATGCCCTCCGCGACGCCGGCCGAGATGTTGACCTTCTGCGGAGCGGTGGGCTTCACGTTGGTCTCGCTCGCGCCGCCGGTATCCGATTCGGAAGCGCCAAAGCCCGTCGTAGGCGACTCCTCGTTGTTCTCGGGCACGATCACCACCATGGGCAGAGGCCGAATCGCGACGGGAGCGACGGGAGCAAAGGACGCGAAGTCCGCCTCCGCCTTCGGCGTCAACAACCCGATATGATCCACGCCGGCGGCTTTGGCGATATCGATGACCTCAGCCACATAGTGAAAATCGATGTCGTCGTCGCCCCTGACAAAGATGACACGCTCGGCGCGGTTGGCGTAGATATCGGTCAATCTCCCGAGCATTTCGGCTTTCGTCACATCCGTCTCGTTAATTGTGTACCTCGGGACTCCTCCAGGCTGGTGCAGAACCTGCACGACTATGGTGCGGAGGTTTGGGTGTTGCGGGGCAATGGGCGACCAGGGCACAGGCACAGATACATCCAGACCCACGGATGCCGCCGGCGCCTTGCTGAAGGAAAAATAGCTCTTCTGCGGAGCGGTAGCCGTGCTCCCAGTCAGCAAACCTACATCGTCCACGCCGGCCACGCGCACGGCGTCGATGGTGTCTTCCACCGCCCGGTACGGCGCGAGCGCATCGGCGCGAATGTAGATCGTCTTGCCGACAAGCCGATCCCTAACCTGCGCGCCAAGATCGTCGACGGACGTCTTGGCCTGCCCCAGAAACACGTCGCCCGTCCGCATGACAGTAACAACGATGGCGTCTTGCTTGTCGGCGTCCGGCATGTTGGTCGGATGATCGACCTTGGCCATATCGACCTGCGTCTTGTTCTCGTGCGTGGAAATAAGCCGGTCGCATCCGCTGAGGAATAGCGCCACCCCGGCCAAGACAACCGCGCATGGTGGAATCCGTCCGGATCTTTTCATGCTCATGTCCTTCTCCTCCAGGCGATTCCTCATGATTGCCGCTTGGAATCGCGAGTGTTTCAGGCCGCGGGGCGAGTGGCCCGGAAACCCGGGGACAGACGGGACGTTTCCTGATGGGTGGCACTTCTATCACATTTCGGTGAATTCTCTTTCACTCCCGCTGGTACAAGAATCCCCGGTCAGGTCAATTGTATTCGATGGGGCTCGGCATCGCCAGGGGACGGCGAACTGCTCGACCCTCGAGGCGTCGCTAGGAACTCCGTCCTGACGTGGGAATCCTGTACGAGAGCATTTGGCGGAGGACGTAGCGGAGGATGCCGCCGTGCTGGAAGTAGACGACTTCTTCGGGAGTGTCGGCGCGAGCGACGGTTTGGAAGCTGGTTTCTTTGCCGAGGTCGTCTTTGGCGCGAACGGCGATAACTTTGCGCGGAGCGAGATCGCGCACGCCTACAATGGAAAATGTTTCGCGGCCGGTGAGGCCGAGCGATTCGGCGGTTTGTCCGGTGAGATATTCGAGCGGCAGGACGCCCATGCCGACCAGATTGCTGCGGTGAATGCGCTCGTAGCTTTCGGCGATGACGGCGCATACGCCGAGAAGCAGCGCGCCTTTCGCGGCCCAATCGCGCGAAGAGCCCGCGCCATATTCCTTGCCCGCGAGGACGATCAGCGGAACACCTTCCTTCTGGTAGCGCATGGCGGCGTCGTAGATGCTCATCTGCTCGCCATCGGGGAAGTGAAGCGTCCAGCCGCCTTCTGTGCCGGGGGCCAGTTGATTGCGGAGGCGAATATTTGCAAATGTGCCGCGCATCATGACTTCGTGATTCCCGCGGCGCGCGCCATAGGAATTGAAATCAACCGGTTTCACGTCATGCGCAATCAGATAGCGGCCCGCGGGGCCGTCGGGCTGAATGGAGCCGGCGGGAGAAATATGATCCGTGGTCACGCTCTGGCCGAGGCGCGCTAGTACACGCGCGCCGGTGATGTCGGCGAGGGGAGCGGGCTGCTTCGGCATGCCGTCGAAGAACGGCGGCAACGCGATGTACGTGGACTTCGGATCCCAGGCGTAGAGATCGCCTTCGGGGACGGGCAGCGCGCGCCAGCGCGCATCGCCTTGAAACACTTCGCCGTATTCCTTGTTGAACATTTTCGTGGTGACGGCGGCGCGAACGTTGTCTTCGATTTCCTTCGGCGTGGGCCAGAGTTCGCTGAGGTAGACGGGTTTGCCGGAGCGATCCTGGCCGAGAGGCTCGGTGGCGATGTCCACGTCCATGCGTCCGGCGAGGGCGTAGGCGACGACGAGCGGCGGCGAGGCGAGATAATTCGCGCGGACGAGCGGATGAATGCGTCCCTCGAAATTGCGATTGCCGCTGAGGACGGAGACCGCGACGAGGCCATTTCCCTTGATCGCCGCGCCGATGGCGTCGGGCAACGGGCCGCTATTGCCGATGCAGGTGGTGCAGCCGTAGCCGACGAGATTGAAGCCGAGTTTCTCGAGATAGGGCGTCAGACCCGCGGCGTCCAGATAATCGGTCACGACTTTCGAGCCGGGGGCGAAACTTGTCTTTACCCACGGCTTTCGGTTCAAACCGCGCTCGACTGCTTTTTTCGCGAGCAGGCCAGCGCCGAGCATCAGCGAAGGATTCGATGTATTCGTGCAGCTCGTAATCGCGGCGATTACGACCGAACCGTTTGAAAGCTCGAAGCGATCGCCATTGCTTTTCACGGCGGCGCGTTTTTGCGGCACGCCTTCCATCGATTTCGCGAACGAGGATTTGGCGTCGCGCAGCGGCACGCGGTCCTGTGGGCGCTTGGGTCCGGCGAGAGACGGCTCGACGTTGCCGAGATCGAGTTCGAGCGTTTGCGAATAGACGGGATCGGGCGTTGCGTCGGTGCGGAAAAGGCCCTGAGCTTTTGTGTACTCCTCGACGAGGCGGACGTGATGGGCATCGCGTCCGGTGAAGCGGAGATAGGCGAGCGATTCGGCGTCCACAGGGAAGAATCCCATCGTCGCGCCATATTCGGGCGCCATGTTGGCGATGGTGGCGCGATCGGGGAGGCTTAGGCTCGAGAGGCCCGTGCCGTAGAATTCGACGAATTTTCCGACGACGCCGAGCTTGCGAAGCATTTCCGTCACGGTGAGAACGAGATCGGTGGCGGTTGAGCCGGGAGCGAGGCGGCCGTGGAGCTTGAAGCCGACGACTTCGGGTATCAGCATCGAGAGCGGCTGGCCGAGCATGGCGGCCTCCGCTTCGATTCCGCCGACGCCCCATCCGAAAACGCCCAGGCCGTTGACCATCGTGGTGTGCGAATCGGTGCCGACGAGCGAATCGGGATAGGCGAGCGTGCGGCCGTCTTCCAGAAGCTCGAAGACGACGCGCGCGAGATACTCGAGATTCACCTGGTGGACGATGCCGGTGTCCGGCGGAACGACTTTGAAATTCGCGAGGGCGCGCTGTCCCCAGCGGAGGAAGCCGTAGCGCTCGACGTTGCGCTGGAATTCGAGTTCGGCGTTGAAGGCGAAAGCCATGTCCGAGCCGAATTTATCCACTTGCACGGAATGATCGATCACGAGTTCGACGGGGAGGAGCGGATTGATCTTCTTGGGGTCGCCGCCCATGCGCGCCATGGCGTCGCGCATCGCGGCGAGATCGGCGACGGCGGGGACGCCGGTGAAATCCTGCAAGAGCACACGCGCGGGCATGAAGGCGATTTCCTTGCGCGCGCTGCCGGGCGTCCAGCGAGCGAGCGCTTCGATGTCCGCGGCCTGGACGAAGCGGCCGTCTTCTTGACGAAGAAGATTCTCGAGCAGCACGCGGAGCGAGACCGGCAAGCGGGAACTTGCGCCGACGCCCCTTAGTTCGAGCGCGGGCAGGGAGAAAATGTCGTAGGGGCGCGAGTCCACAGTGAGCGTGGTGCGCGTGCCGAAAGAATTCTTGCGAAGGGGCGCCATTGCGGCCGGTTTCCTTTCAGGATTTCTGCAAAAATAACATGATAGCGCAATCGGAGCGGCGGCGGCATCGGAGAGTGACGCCGCTGTCGTAGAATGTGGATTGGCCGGAAGAGGGGATAAGACTACGGAATGCGCGTCGTTCTGATTTCGACGTACGAGCTCGGGAGGCCGCCGTTCGGGCTGGCGTCGCCGGCAGCGTGGCTGGCTGCGCGCGGGATGGACGTGGAGTGCTTCGATCTCTCGCGTGAGGCGTTGCGAGAGGAAGCCATTCGCGACGCAGGGCTCGTCGCGTTCTATTTGCCGATGCACACGGCGACGCGGCTGGCGGCGCAATTGATCGAGCCGGTGCGGCGCATGGAGCCGCGCGCGCACATTTGCTGCTACGGGCTTTATGCGCCGGTGAATGAAGAGCTGCTGCGCGGGCTCGGCGTGCGAACGATCCTTGGCGGGGAATTCGAGGAGGGCCTGACGCGGCTCGCGGAGCGCTTGGCAGCGGGCGGGGACGGCGTTGCGACGCAATCGGAGCCGACGATATCGCTCGCGCGACAGAATTTTCTTGTGCCGCGGCGCGAGGGTTTGCCGCCGCTCGCGAACTATGCGCGCGTGATGATGCCGGGCGGCGCGCAGCGGCTGGCGGGCTACACGGAATCGAGCCGCGGCTGCAAGCATCTGTGCCGGCATTGTCCGGTGGTGCCGGTGTACGGCGGAGCGTTTCGAGTGGTAGGGCGGGAAGTCGTGCTGGCGGACGTGAGGCAACAGGTGGCGGCGGGCGCACAGCACATCACATTTGGTGATCCGGATTTCTTCAACGGCCCCGCGCACGCGCTGGCCATCGTCGAAGAGATGCACCGCGAGTTTCCGGCGCTGAGTTACGACGCGACGATCAAGATCGAGCATTTGCGCAAATATGCGAGGGAATTGCCGCGGCTGCGCGATACAGGCTGCCTCTTTGTGACGAGCGCGGCGGAATCGGTGGACGATGCGATTCTCGCTCGGCTGGACAAAGGCCATACGCGCGCGGATTTTCTCGAAGTTGCGAGGCAATTTCGCGATTTGGGGTTGACGCTGCAGCCCACGTTCGTGCCGTTCACGCCGTGGACGACGATCGAGGGATACCGAGAACTGTTGCGCGCCATCGCGGAGGCGGAATTGGTGGAGAACGTCGCGCCGATTCAACTGGCAATTCGATTGCTGATTCCCAGCGGCTCGCGCCTGCTGGAATTGCAGGAGGTGCGCGAGATGGCGGGAGCGTTCGACCGCGAAGCGCTGGCGTATCCCTGGCGGCACGCGGACGCGCGCGTGGATGAATTGCAGCGGCGCGTGCAAGCCGCAGTCGAACAGTGCGAGAAAGAAAAGCTGGGCCGCAGCGAGAGTTTTGCGCGCGTTTGGCGCGCGGCGGCGGATGCAGCGGGGACTGTCTCGGAAGATTCAGATGGCGCGGCGATTTGGAAGCCACGATCGGGGGCGCGCGCGGAGGCGCCGCATCTGGACGAGCCGTGGTATTGCTGCGCCGAGCCGACGCGCGAGCAATTCGTTTCGATCGCGAGTGCGGGAGCTGCGCCGTGCGGCGGACCCACAGCTCCCCGCGCCGTGCCTGCCGGCAGGCCGGCGGATGGATTCGTATGAGCGAGCGCGCCCGGCGACGTCTGCTGATTCTGGCGAGCAAGCTGGGTTACCAGACGCGAAGTTTTGCCGAGGCGGCGCGGCGGCTGGGAATCGAGGTTGCGCTGGGGACGGATCGCTGCCATCACCTCGATGATCCGTGGGGCGATCGCGCAATCGCGCTTAGGTTTGAGCGGCCGGACGAGGCGGCGGCGGAAATCGTGGCGGACGCCGCTGCGACGCCAATTCAGGCGATTCTCGCACTGGGCGATCGCCCGACACCGGTCGCGGCGCGGGCCGCGCGCCTGCTCGGCATTCGCTACAACTCGCTGGAATCGGTAGACAATTGCCGGAGCAAATTACGTCAGCGCGAAGTGCTCTCGGCGGCGGGGCTGCCGGTGCCGGCGTTTTATTCGTTTGCGCTCGACGAATCGCTCGATAGCGCGCCTGCCGGCAGGCAGGCTGCGGCCGCGCGCGTGAAATTTCCCTGCGTGCTGAAGCCGCTGCGGCTGGCGGCGAGCCAGGGCGTGATTTGCGCCACCAACGCTGCGGAATTTCGCGCCGCGGCTGCGCGGATTCGCACGCTGCTGGAGTCGCCGGAAGTGCGGGCAATGCGCGAGCCGGAACTGGATCGCGTGCTGGTCGAGGAGTACATCCCCGGCGCAGAAGTGGCGATGGAGTGCCTGATCGAGGCCGGGCGCGTGCGCGTGCTCGCGATTTTCGACAAGCCCGACCCGCCTACAGGGCCGTACTTCGAGGAGACAATTTACGTGACGCCGTCTCGGCTGGCGGCGGACGCGCAGGCGGCGCTCGTCGCGTGCGTTGGACGAAGCGCGCTCGCACTGGGGTTGAGCGAAGGGCCGCTGCACGCGGAATTCCGCTGGAACGAGCGCGGGCCGTGGGTGATCGAACTCGCGCCGCGGCCGATCGGGGGACTGTGCGCGAAGGCGCTGCGGTTCGGCGCGGACGCGATGCCGCTCGAAGAATTGTTGGTGCGGCACGCGCTAGGCATGCCGGGGACTGACGTCGCACGCGAACGCGAAGCGTCAGCCGTGATGATGATTCCCGTGCCGCAGACGGGAATTCTCGAGTCGGTGGGTGGAGAGGACGCGGCGCGCGCGGTGCCGGGCGTCACGGGGACGGAGATCACGGCGCGCGTTATGGATCGCGTGACGGCATGGCCGGAGGGATCGAGCTATCTGGGATTTATCTTTGCACGCGGCAGCACGCCCGGGGATGCGGAGGCGGCGCTGCGCGAGGCGCATGCGAGGCTGCGATTCGTGATTCGACCGGAATTGCCGGTGGAGCACCCGCTGTCGAGTTCCGCCGGAAGAGAGTGACGAGGGCCGAGCGAATTGACCTCAGCGGCTAGACAGTTTGCGGAAAAAGTGGGTTGGGGCGTCATTCCGGGCGATGCGAGGGATCTCTCTTCGTTCAAAACCCAAGAAAACAGAGATTCCTCGGCACAAGGCGCGCCTCGGAATGGCAACGTTCTTAGTATTCCCGCAAGCTGGGACGTCTTGCCCTGACGAAGACGTCCAGCGGAATGATTCCTAGCCTTTGGCGCGTGGCGCGAGGTAACCTTCGGGCAGCTTGGCGCCTTCGCCGAAAAAGAACTGCTCGAGTTGTTCTTCCATTATTTTCTGCGCTTGGGGGTCCAGAGGATTCAGCCGGTACTCGTTCATGATCATTTTGGAATGCTCGATCCAGAGCTTCCAGGCGTCCTTGGAGACGTTCTCGTAAATACGCTTGCCCAGATCGCCTTTCCACGGCGGGCGATCGAGGCCGGGCATTTCTTTGCCGAATTTGACGCAGTAAACCATGCGTCCGCCGGGCGCTGGAGCCGCGCTTGGCGGCGGAGCCGGCGGTCCGCAACTATCGTCTGCCATCTGGGCCTCCCGGGGCGCTGGGCGCCCAAAGAAATCTTACAATACTTCAAGCGGCGTAGGATTCAAAGCCGTTGGGCGCGACCCGCGCTCTCTCTCGAAGGCGGTGTTTGCGCGGAAGCGTATTACCGCTTCCATGCGTGGAGGCGTGGCACCCATCGGTGGACGTTTCTGCAGTATTCCTCATAGTCGGCGCCGAACATTTTGCGAAGTGTCGGCTCTTCGTACAGCCTTACAAACAGAGCTGTGCCTAGCACCACGGCGCAGGCCGCTGCGATTGCGATCCAGTTTGCCCGTCCGAACACGATCCACAGGCCGATCCAACCGACGAAGAACCCCACATACATAGGATTGCGCACGTAGCGGTAGAAACCCACCACAACCAGCTTCTTCGGCGGAGCAATCGGCGCCGGCGTTCCGTGCCCCGTCCTACCGAAGTCCCAAATGCACCGTAACCCGACCGTAAACCCGAGCACAGAGGGAATTGCCGCAATCCATCGCCATCGCGCCGCGCCTGAAAGATCGACGTGAAAACCCAGCAACGGCGGCAGCAACCAGAACCAGAACGCGAGAAATCCAGTGCCGATGATCAGCGACAAGAGGATTATCGGCCAATGCGGGCTGCGATCCAGATCGTCCTTAGCTCCGGTCTTTCCGTTTGTCATAAACCCCTCCAGCAACAGCGGAGTATGAACGCATGGCCTAACCGCGTGCAACAAGAAGGCACGCTCGCCAAGGCAATAGGCGCGAAGCCGGGACCGGCATCAGAGGTAACGCAGGCCGCGCAGAGTCAAAAAAGTCGGCTTGCGGGACGGCGTGGATTTTGAGACAAGAGAGGGGGCCCATCGCGTCGAGCAACCCTCACCGGGAGTCTCGACGCAGTTCAAACAGCGCTCATCCTCGCCGGACCGAGGTCAACCGTGTCTCTGCCAGAGCAGGCCATAACAGCTGGACGGTTCGAGAACGCGTATCAAGCCCAGCTCAGCCAACTGAAGCAAGCGCAAGCTATTTCCAAAATCTGGGCGCACCAGCCGGGATTGTGGAAACGAGAAGCGGAACACGCTCGCGTCATCGGCAACCGGCTGGGGTGGATTTCCGTCCTCGACGAAATGCGCGCGCAGGCGTTGGCGATCGAGGAGTTCGCGCGCGGTGTGATCGCCGCGGGTCTCCGCAACATCGTGCTGCTAGGCATGGGTGGGTCGAGCCTGGCGCCGGAGGTCTTTTCGCTGATCTTTCCCCCGACGGGGGACGGGCGGAGGTTTTTCGTGCTGGACAGTACGGATCCCGGCGCGGTGCTCCAAGTCGAGCGCTCCATCAACTTACGGGAATCGCTGTTCATCGCGGCCAGCAAGTCCGGCGCGACGATTGAAACGCTCTCGCAAACCCTCTACTTCCAAACGCGGCTCGAACGATCCGGGGCCGGGCCGTCGGGTCCGCATTTCATCGCAATTACGGACTCGGGCTCGTACTTGGACCAGTTGGGCACCGAGTACACGTTTCGCTATACATTTCTCAATCCGCCTGACATCGGAGGCCGCTATTCGGCGCTTTCGCTGTTCGGACTCGTGCCGGCGGCGCTCTGGGGAGCGAACATTCGCAGCGTGCTGGATTCGGCTATTGAGATGCGCGATGCGTGCGGGCCACAACGGTCGCCGGATTCGAATCCGGCACTGGAGCTCGGCGCGCTGTTGGGCGCATCCGCGCTCGAGGGCGCGGACAAACTGATTCTGCTGACGACGCCGCGCCTGGCGCCGCTGGGCAATTGGATCGAGCAGCTCGTCGCGGAGAGCACGGGAAAAGAAGGGAAGGGGATCGTGCCTGTGGCGGCGGGCGAAGTCGCGCCCCCCATGGAAGTGATGGCCGAAGGATGCCTTGTCGCGGCGCTGCGGCTGGACGGGGAGAATTCCGCGGCACTGGATGCGACGGTGGGCGCGCTTCGGGCGCGGGGCGTTCCGATGGCGGAGATCCACCTGCGGCGCGAAACAGATCTGGGCGCGGAATTTTTCAAGTGGGAGCTGGCGACGGCGGTTGCGGGCGCCGTGCTGCAGATCGATCCGTTCGATGAGCCAAACGTCGCCGAGAGCAAGAGCAACACAAGCCGAATTCTGAAGGAATTTCAGTCCACGCAAGTCTTGCCGACTGGGCAACCGCTGGTGACGGAGAGCGGGCTCGAAGTCTACTCCGAGAGCGCGGGGCGGCGCGAGCTCGCGACGCCTCACCTGGCCGAGTTGCTGAGAGCGTTTCTCGCGGACAGGGCGCCGGGAGAATACCTCGCCGTGCTCGCTTATTTGCCGCGCAACGCAGAAACGCAGGGGCGTCTCGACGCGCTTCGCGAATTGCTTGGCCGTGGACTGCGCCTGCCGGTGCTTCTCGGCTATGGGCCGCGCTACATGCATTCGATCGGGCAGCTTTACAAGGGCGGCCCAGCGACCGGCAGGTTCGTGTTTCTCACGTCCGCGAAGGCCAAGGACGTACCGATTCCCGGCGCGAAATATACGTTTGGGCAGCTCGAGATGGCGCAGGCTCTCGGCGATCTGGAATCGCTCGGCAAGCGCGGCCGGCCGGTTTTGCGTCTGCACATGGTGGAAGGCGAGCAGCCCGGCCTGGAAGCGGTCGGGCGCGTGATGGAGGAGGCGCTCCGTAAGTAGGGTCTGGTGCGTGTTGGGGGGCGCCGGGCGGACGCGGAACGGCGGGGAAAACGCGTGGCCGGAGTCAATACAATATTCTGGGACGTCGGCGGCGTAATTCTATCCAACGGCTGGGACCGGCCGGCGCGGGCGGAAGCGGCGCGGAAGTTTGGGATCGAATGGGAAGAGTTTCAGGACCGGCACGAACTGGCCAGCCCGGGATTCGAGAGCGGCGAGGTGACGCTGACAACGTATCTGGGCCGCACGGTCTTCTACCGGCCCAGAGCGTTCACTCAGGAAGAGTTCCGGGACTTCATGTTTTCGCAGTCGAAGGAATTGCCCGGGGGGCGCGCGGTGCTCGACGAATTGGCGCAATCGGGGCGCTATTTCCTGGCAACAATCAATAACGAGGGGCTCGAATTGAATTTGTACCGCATCGCGCATTTCAATCTGCGGAGCGATTTCACGGCGTTTTTCAGCTCATGCTTTGTCGGCGCGAGGAAGCCGGACCGCGAGATCTACGAAATCGCTCTGGAAGTGACGCAACGCGCGCCCGAGCGCTGTTTGTTCATTGACGACCGCTCTCTGAATCTGGAATGCCCAAAACAACTGGGAATGCATACGATTCAGTATCGCGGCGCGGCGCAACTGCGCGAGGATCTCGCGGCGCTGGGCGTGGCCGTTGCGCCCGCGTAACGGCCGCTGGCCTCCCCTGGGCTACACTGCGAGGATTTGAATCGCTGGCCTTTTTCTGGCAACGTGGCAGGTATGGATGCTCGCAGCGAACCGAACGAGCTAACGAGGAGAGACCCCGGTGGCCTCGCAAGCAGCCCAAGTCGTTGAGAATTCCCCGCAGCGGGCGGAGTGTTACGTTCTCGCCTCGGAACCTTGCACGATTGTGATTTTTGGGGCCTCAGGCGATCTGGCGCGCAGGAAACTGATCCCCGCGCTGTACGGCCTGGCGGCGCAGCGTTGTCTGGCGCGGCGATTCGCGATCATCGGATTCGCGCGCTCGCCGATGACCGACGAGGCGTACCAGTCGAAGGCGGAACAGGCTGTCCGGGAGAGCGGCGAGTCCGGCGAAATCAAAAACGACGTTCTGCGGGAGTTCACGAAATGCTTCGCGTACGTCACCGGGGAATACCACCAGCCCGATGCGTTTCAAAGACTGGCGGCGAAGCTGGAGGAGCTCGACAAGTCGGACCAGCTGGAAGGGAACCGGCTCTTCTACCTGGCGACGCCGCCCGAAGTTTACCCGCAGGTGATCGAGCAGATTCAGAAGGCGGGCCTGGCGAACCATCCGAACGGCAAGTCATGGACGCGCATCATCATCGAGAAACCGTACGGACGAGACCTTGCGTCGGCGCTGAAGCTGAACCAAACCGTGCTGAGCGTCTTCGATGAGTCGCAGGTCTACCGCATCGATCACTATCTTGGCAAGGACACGGTGCAGAACCTATTGGTGCTGCGATTCGGCAACGGCATTTTCGAGCCGCTGTGGAATCGCAACTACGTGGACCACGTGCAGATTACGGCGTCGGAGAGCCTGGGCGTGGAACAGCGGGCGTCGTTTTACGAGACGGCGGGCGCCGTGCGGGACATGATCCAAAGCCACGTCCTGCAATTGACGGCGCTGGTGGCGCTCGAGCCGCCGGCCGTGTTCGACGCGACCGCGGTGCGGAACGAAAAAATCAAAGTGCTGCAGTCCATTCGCCCGTACACGCCTGAATTGGTGATGACCGACGTCGTTCGCGGCCAGTACGGCCCGGGCCGCGTCGCGGGCAGGGACGTGGCGGGGTACCGGCAAGAGGCGGGCGTAAGACCTGATTCGTGGACGGAAACATTTGCTGCGCTCAAGGTGCAGATCGAAAACTGGCGCTGGGCGGGCGTGCCGTTCTACCTGCGGACGGGGAAGCGGCTGGGCAAGCGCATGACGGAGATCGTCATTCAATTCCGCCGCGCCCCGCATGTGGTTTTTCGCGGGCATAGCGTGGAAGGGAACCGGCTCGTGCTGAACATCCAGCCCGAAGAAGGCATCTCCATTTCGCTCGGCGCGAAATTGCCGGGGCAGGAAATGCGGCTCAAGACCGTCACACTGGATTTCAGCTACTTGAAAATGTTCGGCGCGGGAGAGGGCAGCGCGTACGCGACGCTCATCAACGACTGCATGCGAGGCGATGCAACATTGTTCGATCGCGCGGACGGAGTCGAAGCGGCATGGTCGCTGGTGGACCCGATCCTGACGGCGTGGCAGTCGCGCCCGGCAAACCTGCCCACGTACGAATCGGGAAGCTGGGGTCCGCGCGAATCCGATCTTCTATTGGAACGAGATGGCCGACACTGGATCAACCCCTGACGCTTTGCCGCGTGAGATCCTTCCGGGCGTGCGCGTCTGCCAGGACGCTGCGGGGGTGGCGCGCGCGGCGGCGCGGCAATTTGTGGATTGGGCGTGGCAATCGATCGCGCGCGAGGACAGTTTCATCGTCGCGCTTTCGGGCGGAAGCACGCCGCGCGAGCTGTACCGCCTGCTGGCGACGCCGGAGTACCGCGCGCAGGTGGATTGGCCGCGTGTGCATTTCTTCTGGGGCGACGAGCGTGCTGTGCCTCCGGAGCATCCGGACAGCAATTACGGAATGGCGCGGCGCGAGCTGCTGCTGAAGGTTCCCATCCCGCTGCAAAACGTTCACCGGATGGAAGCGGAGCGTCCAAACATCGGCCGCGCGGCGCACGATTACGAGGAAGTCCTTCGCAAGTTTCTCACTCTGGACGAGCGGGGCTTTCCGCGATTTCACCTCATCCTGCTCGGGATGGGCGCCGACGGACACACGGCGTCCATCTTTCCCGGAGCGCGCATTGCGCCCCAGACCTCGCGCTGGGTCAGCACGCCGACGGTGGCAAAGCTGGGTGCGAAAAGGATGACGCTAACGCTTCCTGTATTGGACGCGGCCATGCGCGTCCTCTTCCTGATTACCGGCGCCGAGAAGGCCGATGTTTTGCAACGCGTGTTGGAGGGAGACGCCGATCCTCCGTACCCCGCGCAGTTGGTTCAGCCGCGCGACGGCATACGCTACTTTCTCCTGGATGAGGCGGCGGCGTCCAAGCTGGCGCGGCCGCGTGACGAGTCGCGGGCGCGGGGGAACGACGGGACGCGGAGGCAGCTGTGATCCTGGCTGGCGACGTCGGCGGGACAAAATGTAATTTGGCATTGTTTGAGCGGCGCGCGGGGCGGCTGGAGGCGGCGGTCGTACGGCGTTACCCCAGCAGCGGATTCGCGCAATTCGGAGAGATCGTCGGCAAATTTCTCGAAGACGCGCGCGCAGCGCTCCACCGCGATCCAGGAAGGCTCGAAGCGGCAGGATTTGGAGTCGCGGGGCCCGTCGTCGGCAAGCGCGTTCAGGCGACCAACCTGCCGTGGATCGTCGACGGCGAAGCGCTCGAACAGCAGCTTGGCGCCAAGAAAATCATTCTGTTGAATGACCTCGAAGCGACGGGTTACAGCCTTGGGCATCTGCGGCCGGACGAGTTGGAAACGCTGAACCCGGGCACGCCCGCGCCGCGGGCCGCCCAGGCGCTGATCGCGGCGGGCACGGGCCTCGGCGAGGCGATTCTTTACTGGGATGGGGAGCGATACTTTGTGGCCAGCTCGGAGGGCGGGCACGCCGATTTCGCGCCGCGCACGGATCAAGAAATCGAGTTGCTTCGTCATATGAAGCGGAACAACTCGAACGTCAGCAATGAATTGATTCTTTCCGGCCGGGGGTTTCGCACCCTGCACCAGTTTCTCGATTCATCGGTCAAGCACCCGGGCCTCGACGATCCAGAAGCGGATCCGGCCCCCCTCATCACGCAGCAAGGACTGGACGGCACGTGCCCCGTTTGCGTCGAGACGCTGCATCTGTGGATCTCGATTTACGGTTCCGAAGCGGGGAATCTGGCACTGAAGGCTCTGGCGCGGAATGCGGTTTACGTTGCAGGGGGCATTGCAGTGAAGATTTTACCGAAACTGAAAGATGGCACGTTCGTTCGATCGTTCTGCGACAAGTCCAAACTCCAGACGCTGCTTTCTCAGATTCCCATCCACGTTGTGTTGAACGAGCAAGCTCCGCTCCTCGGCGCGGCGTGGCAGGCGGAGGCCGCAGCCGGCATCTGACTCGCGGGGCAAGTCTCCGTCACATTGTTTTTTTTCGGCTGGCTCGCCAACCGTGACCAGGAACTGTTTCCATCGGCCTTGGTGAAAGGCCCTGTGCGAGAGAGTTAGGCCTTGCAGAATCCGGATTTGCATGTAAGATACGACTCTCTTCCAATAAATACGAAACGTGAACATAAAAACCCATTGCGAAACTCCCGGGTGTGATCAGCGTGCTGTGATCGCACTCGAAGCTCGTCCCTGTTGCCGCGAGCATTTCATCCACAGCGCCTACGGCCTACTGGATCAAGCATCGGTGCAGCTGGAGCGCGCCGCGTTTCACGGCCCCGAAGCCGAGTCGGTGCTGCGTGAATTGGACGAATGCATGCGCGCCGCAACCAGTCTGGCAATCGCACCGGGGAAACCCGAAAACCTCGAGCGCGCGCAATTGATGGATATTCTGCTGTGGGCGAGTGAGTTGTGCCGCCGGATGCGGCGCGGGCCGCGAAAGGGCGTCGCCATCCCGGTCGTGTTGCGGTCGGATGCTGCCGGCCGGGTGTGGAGAGAAGATGCCGAGACTTCCACGCTCTCCCGGCACGGCGCGTGCGTCATCTGCCGGCACGAAGCCGTGTACGGGGATACCCTCCACGTTTGGCGCAAAGACACGGCGCAAGAAGCGCCCGCGCGAGTCGTGTGGGTCCGGCGACTGACAAATGAATCCTTGGAGATTGGCTTCGAATTTCTGGATCAGGACAATTTCTGGCGCCTGGATTGGAGCCGGGATGACCAGCAAGACCGATCCTAGCGCAGACCAAACCGGGGAATCAGGCGGGGGCCTGCTCTGCTTCGGCCACAGAGGAATAGACCTGGAACACCTTGCTGAGATTCGTCATTTGCAGCAGGGCCGTTGTCTTTGACGTAGGTCCGGCCAATGCTAAACGTCCGCCGTGGCGCTGGCAGGACACGTTTATCTGTACCAGGGTTCCAAGGCCTGCGGAATCGACGTACGGAACCTGGCTCATATCCAGGATCAGCCATTTGCCCTGTGCTTGCGTGGCTGCGTCGCGCAAACCAAAGAGTGTGGCAATCGTGAGCGGCCCTTTGCAAATCAGAATGCGCTGACCCGCACTGCCATCACGCCATTCGAGTTCCAGTTTACCTTCAGGCATAGGGCGGAATCCTATCGAGTCCGCGGCGGTCTATTATTACAGTTCTGTAAAAATGTCATTACGATTCGGCGATTGCTGTGGAAAAGGCTGCTCTTGTGGATAACCATGTCAAACACCGCGCGGCCCAGGCCCCGATGGTACACTCTTCGTTCCGCAGGACGCGGAAAGAGGAATGAACCGGGCGTGCGGTCAGGGCGAGGACCTTCCGCCGGAGGGCAGATAAGTCCAATGGCTTCTTCTGTTTCGGTGCGGGAACTTCAGGAGTCTTATTCCGAGGGATTCGCTCGGATTCAGAAGAAGTTTGAGGCGGATGGCGATGGCTCCGTAGCCATTGCCGAGGGCACCGCGATGGTGGATGAGCTGGTCCACCGCCTCTATCGAATTTACTTTTCCGAAGACGTCACCGGCCCGGCGGGCACGTGTGTCGTCGCGCTGGGAGGTTACGGGCGGCGGACCCTCTTCCCGCACTCCGATGTGGATTTGCTCTTCCTTCACGCCGACGCCGCTGCTGCCGGCCAGGCGAAAGAAGCGACCGCGCTGCTCTGCCGAACACTTTGGGATTTGCGTCTGCGGCTTGGCCAGAACACGCGCGTGCTTGGGGAAGTTGGCCAATTCGATCCGGATAACGCGGAATTCTCGATCGCGCTGCTCGATGCGCGGCTCCTGGCGGGCGATCCTCGCCTTTACGCGAAACTGCACGACACGGTGGTGCTGAAGGCCGTCGCACGGGAGCGACGCGACTTGATCGCCGGCTTGGAGGATTTGACGGAAAAGCGCCACACGAAATTCGGGCGGACGATTTTTCATCTCGAGCCCAATATCAAGGAAGTTCCCGGCGGCATCCGCGACTACGATGTTTCGCGCTGGCTCGTGCTCATCTCGGAACTGGAGAAGCGCAAAGAGTGGGTACGGCCGGAAGCGGAGTGGCCGCCGGCCCTGGCGAGCAAAGCACAGGAAGCTTACCGCTTCCTGTGCGCCGTCCGCTGCTTCTTGCACTATCGCCGCGGCCGCGACGATAATTCGTTGTCTTACGAATTTCAGGACGAAGCGGCGGGCATCGGCCTCGGCCTCGATCCGCGCGAGGCGGTCGCCCCAGCGGACTGGATGCGCTGTTATTTCCGCCACGTTCGCGCGATTCACCGGCTCTCCACCCAATTGCTCGACGAGATTCCCCCCGGCCCTTCCTATCTCTACGATTACTACGAGGATTGGAGGTCGCGCCGCTCGAACGCGGATTTCTGGGTGAGGCGCGAGCGAATCTTTCTGCGGAATCCCGCCTTGCTCGAACAGCCGGAGGCGCTGCTTGCCCCGTTCGAGTTCATCGCGAAGCACGGCTTCCGGCTCAGCGGCCAGGCTGAAGAGCAGATCGAGCAGGCGGTGGCGCGAACGGGAGATCGCGCAGGCGAACTCCCGAGCCTGTGGGAGCGGCTGAAGAGAATTCTGACGCCGCCCCACGCGGCGGACGCGCTCCGCGCGATGCGCCGCGCGGGACTGCTCAATCACCTCATCCCCGAATTTCGCGCCATCGACTCGCTCGTGATCCGCGACTTCTACCACCGGTACACCGTGGACGAGCACACGTTCATGACCATCGAGAATGTGCACCGTCTGCGGGAGCCGCAACAGGATTGGGAACGCGGCTTCCGCGACATTCTGGTGACGCTGGAGCGGCCAGAACTGCTCTTCCTCGCCTTGCTCCTCCACGATGTCGGCAAAGGCTTGCCGGAGGAAGACCATGTCGTCGGCAGCCTGCAAGTGGTCGAATCGGCCGCGGCGCGCTTGAAGCTGGATTCCGAGGAGGCGGCGACGGTGCGTTTCCTCGTCGGCGGCCATCTGGAAATGTCCGCGACAATGCAGCGCCGCGACGTCTTCGATCCCGCGACGATCCGGACTTTTGCCGACAGGATGGCGACGACCGAGCGGCTCAAGATGCTCTGCCTCTTGACGTACACCGATATCCGCAGCGTGAACCCTGATGCCCTCACGCCCTGGAAAGCGGGGACGCTCTGGCAGCTCTACATGCGCGCTTCCAATTACCTGGTGGACAGCGTGGACGATACGCGCATCCACGTGGCGGGGGAACAGCAAGCTCAGTTGGAGCGCATCCTGCCGTTTCTCGGCGCCGCGGCGGACGCCAAAGGGCTCGCGGCGTTTCTGGAAGGATTTCCGCTTCGGTATCTAGCCAGCCACTCGCCCCAGCAGGTTGCCGAGGATTACCGCATGGCCCGGCGACTGGATGGCGGAGGCGTCGAGATACGGCTCACGCGGCGCCTGCCTGCGCAGGCAGGCAACCAGCTTTTCGAAATGACGCTCCTCACGGGCGACCGGCCGATGCTCTTTGCCACGATTGCCGGCACGCTCTTTGCGTGGGGAATGAACGTCGTGAA
>DASPOJ010000006.1:0-5533 GCA_035626055.1 Candidatus Methylomirabilota bacterium
CGCCTGGTTCTGCGAAGACGAGCGGATTGTCCGTCGCGCTGTTGAGCTCGATCTCGGCTGTCCGGCGAACCTGCGCGAGCGCGTCGCGCACCGCGCCGTGAACTTGTGGCGTGCAACGCAGGCTGTATGCATCCTGCACGCGCGGATCGTGCCTTGCCGAGCGGTGCGATTCGCGAATCCGGCTGCCACGATTCAGGTGCATCAAATTCCTCGCAACGAGCGCATGCCCCGGATGCGGACGCGCCGCCGCGATGCGCGCGTCGAATGCCACCGGGCTCCCGCGAAGCGCGTCCATCGAAAGCGCTGCGGCGACGTCAGCGGCGTCGGCGAGGAGTTGCGCTTCGCCGATGGCGAGCGCCAGCAACGCCAGCATGGCTTGCGTGCCGTTCAGAAGGGAGAGACCTTCTTTCGCTTCGAGCGCGAGAGGCGCGATTCCGGCTCCTTCCAGTGCGTCGCGGCCCGGCATCCGCACGCCGCGAACCACGGCTTCGCCCTCGCCGAGTACGACCTGCGCGAGATGCGCCAGCGGCGCCAAATCGCCCGAAGCACCGACCGAACCTTGAGAAGGAATCACGGGATGCACGCCGCGATTCAGCATCGCGCACAGCACCTCGACGATGACCGGGCGCACTCCGCTGAGGCCCTTCGCAAGCGCATTGGCGCGCAAAAGCATCACCGCGCGCGTCTCGGCCTTGCTGAGAGGCGCGCCGACGCCGCAAGCGTGGCTGCGAATCAAATTGAGCTGAAGCTTGCGAATCTGGTCCGAGGAGATGCGCACCTCGGCGAGTTCGCCAAAACCCGTGTTGACGCCGTAGGCGGTCTTTTCCGATTCGACGACGCGGTCAATCACGGCTCGCGAACGTAACATCGCAGCGCGCGCGTCGGGTGCAAGCTCGCACTCCGCGCCGCTCAGCGCTACGCGCTCGACCTGTTCGAGCGTGAGATCGTTTCCGGTCAGCGCGATGCTCATTTTGATTCGGCCGGGGCCGAGGCCGGACGGGCTTCAGGCTCAAAGTATCTGCGGTATTTCTCGGGCAGGAGTTTCGGCCGGCCGAGGTGGTCGCAGAAAACGTGATAGGTCTCACCCCGGGTGAGCAATTCTCCGCTTGCATCGTTAAAGACTTCATAACTGATGCGCGCGGTACGGCGGTTGGCTTCGGTGATGCGCGTGCGAATCCGCAGCAGGTCATCGTAGCGCGCCGGGCGGAGGTGGCGGATCTTGGCGGAGGCCACGACGAAGAAGCAGTCGTCCTCGGTTTCCATCTTCTTGTATTCGACGCCGATACTCCGGATGTATTCGGTCCGACCAATCTCAAAATAAAGAAAGTAATTCGCGTGATAGACAACACCCATTTGATCTGTTTCCGCGTAGCGCACGCGAACGAGCGTATCGAAGTGGTCGTTCATTGAGGGCAAAGTGTAGCAGAGTCTTGAAGAAAGCAGCACCCGTTCAGCCGATGCAAGCGGCGCCCGGCGGTCCGATTCAGGAGTTGGGTCATTTGGGAGGCCGCTTTTCGAGGAAGGCGGCGAGGCCCTCCTTGAAGTCGGGCGTGGCGCGAGCCGCAGCGCTAGCGGCGATCGCGGCCTCGAGTTCGCGATCGACAGCATCCAGCTCGCTCGAAAGGAGAAGCCGCTTGGTCTGCGCAATGCTGGACGGGCTGGCGGCGACGATCGCGGAAGCGATTTCGCGCGCGCGGCCAAGCAAACAATCGCCGGCGACGACCATCGTGACCAAGCCCATTTCGTGGGCTTCCTTCGCGTCAAAAATCCGCCCGCTGAGCAATAGATCCCGCGCTCGTTTCTGGCCGATCTGCCGCTCGAGAAACACTGACACGAAGGCGGGAATGAATCCTATTTTCACTTCCGTGTAGCCAAATGTGGCTTCCGGCGCAGCCAGAGTGAAATCGCAGAGCGTGGCCAGCCCGCTGCCTCCGGCAATCGCCGCGCCGTTCACCGCTGCGATGGTGGGCTTGGGGAAGCTCCAGATGCGGCGAAAAAGGCGGGCCGTACGCCGGCTGTCCTCGAGCTTCTGGCTGTGCGACTCATTCGCTGATTCTCGGAGTGCGTCGAGGTCCATGCCCGCGCAAAATGCCTTGCCAGCCCCCGTGAGAATCACGACGCGGGCAAGGCTGGACTCGAGTTCGTCGAATGCGGCGAGCAACTCCTCGATCATGTGCGGAGAGATGGCGTTGCGTTTATCGGGGCGATTGAGAGTGATGATCGCGACGTGGCCTTCGGTGGCCAACTTGATGGTCTCAAAGCTCATGATTCACCCCGCTAGAAATTCGATTGCGGCCGTCCGCAATGGCCTTGAGCGGCTCCGCCGTGGCGAACCCTTCGAGTGTAATCCCATCCCACGCTCAATTCACTAGGGGCGCGTGAGCGTATTTCGCGCGCAGGCGCTGGGTTCGCTCGACGAGCGGCTGCAACACTCCGGCAGAAACGCCCGCGTCTGCGCCGCGCGCAGATAGCGTCTCTACGAGTATCTCGGTCGCGATGTTGCCGACCAGATCGTCGCCGGCGAATGGGCAACCTCCGAGGCCCGTGAGCGCGCAATCGAACCGGCGGCAGCCGGCGTCGTACGCGGCGAGAATCTTCTCCGCTGCGCCGTCGGGACGGCTGTGCAGATGAACTCCCAACTCGATTCCGGCCACATGTTCCTTCACGCGGCCGAACAATTCGCCGATGGTCTTTGCGGCAGCCGTGCCGGCGGTATCGGCGAGCGAAACCGTTCGGACTCGAATATCCTCTAGCCATTCCAGCGTATCTTCGACGATCTCCGGCCCCCACGGCTCGTCGTACGGATTGCCGAAAGCCATTGAGATGTAGATAACGAGTTGTTTGTCTGTCCCTTTCACCGCTCTTTGGAGTCTTTCCACGAGCACGCGCGATTCGCCCCGCGACATGTTGGCGTTGGCGCGGCGGAAGTAAGCCGAGATGGAATAGGGATAGCCGAGTGTCGTCACGCCCGGCGTGGCGAGCGCGCGTTCCATTCCTCGCTCGTTCAAGATGATCCCGATCAATTCGGGCCGCGCCTCGTCGGATGGCAGCGAATCAAGCAAGCGCTTCATCACTTCTTCGCTGTCCGCCATCTGGCGGACATGCTTGGGCGAGACGAAGCTCACGGCATCGATGTGGCGCACGCCCGCATCCACGAGCGCCTTCAGATATTCCGCTTTTTCCTCTGCGGGAATCATCTGAGGGAGTCCTTGCCAGGCGTCGCGGGGACACTCAATCAGTTTCACCGAATCCATGGGGCGGCTCTCTCTGGCGCTTGCATAGGACAAATCTTCAACGGCCAGTATCACTCAGGTTTGCAGGATTCCGGTGCGAAACTCGCGCACCTCGGGATTGAGCGCAGCGGCGTCGAGGGCCCAAATCAGAGCGTCGCGCGTCTGCGCAGGATCGAGAATTGCGTCCACCCAGAGGCGCGCGGCGGCGTAACGCGGGTCGGTTTGCCGCTCGTAGGAAGAGCGAACGGAGTCGTACAGCTCCGCTTTGTCCTTCTCGGTCAGTTTTTCCCCTTCGCGCTCGAGCTGTTTGATCTTGATCTCGACTAGCGTGGACGCGGCCGAGTCGCCCGCCATCACGGCATAGCGGGCCGTCGGCCAGGCGAAAATGAAACGCGGGTCGTAGGCCTTGCCGCACATGGCATAGTGGCCGGCTCCGAAACTTCCGCCGCAGATGACCGCGATCTTCGGCACAACACTGTTCGACACGGCGTTGACCATCTTCGCGCCGGCGCGAATGATGCCGCTCCACTCCGCTTCCTTGCCCACCATGAAACCGTTGACGTCGTGCAGAAAAATCAGCGGCACGAGATTCTGATTGCAATCCATGATGAAACGCGCGGCTTTGTCCGCGGCTTCCGTGTAAATCACGCCGCCGAATTCCATACGCCGCTCGCCCGTAGCGGAGTCAATCGTGGGCACATGCTTCTTCTGGTTGGCAACGATGCCCACGGCCCAGCCGCCGATACGCGCGTAGCCGCAGAGCACAGTCTGCCCGTATTCGGCGCGATATTCCTCCCAGCGGCTTCCGTCCACGATCCGCGCGATGACTTCGCGCATGTCGTATGGGCGGCCCGCGTCGGAGGAAAAAAGCCCGTAGATCTCTTCGCCAGGATGGCTGGGCGTCTCTGCTGTGATGCGATCGAAGCGCGGCGCGGGGGGATGGCCCATTTTATCGGCGAGCGCCCGAATACGCTCGAGGCACGCAACGTCGTTCGGCTCGCGAAAATCCACGGTGCCGCTGATCTGGGCGTGCATCTTCGCGCCGCCGAGCTCCTCGGCGGAAACTTTCTGGCCGATGGCCGCCTGCACGAGCGCAGGGCCGGCAAGAAAAAGGCCCGAGCCTTCGGTCATCAAGATGTGATCGCACATGACGGGCAGATAGGCGCCGCCCGCGACGCACATCCCCATAATGGCCGTGACTTGTGGAATGCCCATCGCGCTCATTACCGCGTTATTGCGGAAGACGCGGCCAAAATCGTCCGTATCCGGGAAGACATCTTCTTGCAATGGCAGAAAAATGCCGGCGGAATCCACGAGATAGATTGTTGGGACGCGATTCTCGATCGCGATGTTCTGCGCGCGAATCACTTTCTTCGCGGTCATCGGGAAGAAAGCGCCGGCCTTCACCGTCGCGTCGTTGGCAATCACCATGAACAGCCGCCCGCACACCTGCGCCAGGCCCGTGATCGTGCCGGCTGCGGGCGCGCCGCCCCACTCCTCGTACATGCCGAACGCGGCGTACAGCCCCAATTCAAAGAACGACGTTTCGGGGTCGATCAGTTTGGAGATGCGCTCGCGCGCCGTGAGGCGGCCTTTCTTATGCTGCGATTCGATGGCTTTCGCGCCGCCGGATTGTTGCAAGACCGATTCCTCGTTCTTGATTTCGGTGAGGAGATCCACCATGCGGCGCGTGTTCTTCAGGTACTCGGAGGAGCTTGGATTCACTTTCGTCTTGATCTCGGACCTGGACAATTGCTGGCTCCTGTGCGGCTGCTGGAATCAGGATCGGGCCGGCACGCGTTCCAGAACAAACTTCACGATGTCTTGCGTCGAAGCGCCGGGGAGAAATACTTCAGAGATGCCCGCCTGCTTGAGGGTGGCGATGTCGGCCTCCGGGATGATTCCGCCGACGAGGACGATGACATCTTCCATATGCTTCTGCCGGAGCAGGTCCATCAGGCGCGGACAGAGAGAATTGTGCGCGCCGGAGAGAATCGAAAGGCCGATGACGTCCACATCTTCTTGCTCGGCTGCGGAGGCGATCATCTCCGGAGTTTGCCGCAAGCCGGTGTAGATGACTTCCATGCCGGCATCGCGCATGGCGCGGGCAATAATTTTGGCGCCGCGGTCGTGGCCGTCGAGGCCCGGCTTGGCGATGAGAACGCGAATCTTCTTATCAGTCATTCTCTCTGTGCACTCTGTGTCCTCTGTGTTGCGTCGTTTCTATGCACTTAGTCTAAACGATAAACCGCTGAACGCCATCCTTCAAGGTCTGCACGTTGAAATTGATCAAGAGTCCG
>DASPOJ010000007.1:0-8501 GCA_035626055.1 Candidatus Methylomirabilota bacterium
CGCCACGTCCCGCTGCGCGGGACGGGATGGAGCAGGAGCCCTTCGGTCCATGGGAACAAACCCCTCGGACCTCAGGGTAAACCCTACGAGTCCTGGATTTGCCCAGCGAAGCCGGGATCAAAGGGTAAGGCGACGCACGGAAAATTCCGAAAACACGCCTTCCTTGCTTCACTGAAAAAGAATTTTGCGCGCGGATAGTTCATCCGGATTGCCCGGAGTTCGTCCAGCGCTACCTGAATGTTCAGGGTTGCAAGTCTATTTCCGTTTTGTGTGGGGAGAAACGATGGGCGACAAAGAAACCGTGGGCGGCGTGCCGCAGGGCGGCCACAAGTACGACGCGAAATCCATCAAGGTTCTCGGCGGGCTCGAAGCCGTGCGGCTGCGTCCCGCGATGTACATCGGTTCGACCGGCGAGATGGGACTGCACCACCTAGTGTGGGAAGTAGTGGACAACTCAGTTGACGAAGCACTGGCCGGCTATTGCGATGAAATCAACGTCACAGTGCACGAAGATAACAGCATCACCGTAATCGACAACGGCCGCGGCATCCCCGTGGACATGCACGCCACCGAGAAGAAGCCCGCTGCGGAGGTCGTCATGACGGTGCTTCATGCCGGCGGGAAATTCGACTCTGAAACATACAAAGTTTCTGGAGGGTTGCATGGCGTCGGGGTCTCAGTCGTCAATGCTTTGGCAGATTGGCTGGACCTGGAAATTTGGCGCGACGGCGAAGTCTGGGAGCAGTCGTACGCCTGCGGCGTGCCAAAAGGAAAGCTCAAGGTCACTGGCAAGACGCGCAAGACAGGTACGAAAATCAAATTTCACCCTGACCCGAAAATATTCGAGAAGACTGTCTACAGTTACGACATCCTCGCGCAGCGGCTGCGTGAGCTGGCCTTCCTAAACAAGGGCCTGAAGATCACGTTGACCGACGAGCGTAGCGACAAGAACACAGAATTTCGATTTACGGGCGGAATCGTTGAGTTCGTCAAACATCTGAACAAAGGGAAGCAGACGCTGCACGACTCGCCGATCTACATGGAAGGCAAGCGCGACACGGTCGAGATGGAAATCGCGCTGCAGTACAACGACGGGTATACGGAGAACGTCTTTGCGTTCGCCAACACGATCAATACCGTGGACGGCGGCACACACCTTTCTGGTTTTCGCTCCGCGCTGACACGCAGCATCAATAACTTCGCCAGCGCAGCCGGCATGCTCAAGGAACAGAAAGACGAAGTTACGATCACCGGCGACGACGTGCGCGAAGGCCTGGTGGCCGTCGTGTCCGTCCGCCTACCACAGCCGCAATTCGAGGGGCAGACCAAAGGAAAGCTAAACAGCGACATCAAGGGGCAGGTCGAGCAGCTCATCAACGAGCGCCTGGGCGAATACTTCGACAAACACACGACAGTCGCGCGGCGAATTATCGGCAAGTGCATCGAAGCTGCGCGCGCGCGCGAGGCTGCCCGCAAGGCCCGTGAACTCACGCGGCGCAAATCCGCGATGGACGCAAGCGGCTTGCCGGGGAAGCTGGCCGATTGCCAGGAGCGCGATCCCGCCCGCTGCGAACTGTTTGTCGTCGAGGGCGAATCAGCCGGCGGCTCGGCGAAGATGGGCCGGGACCGCAAGTACCAGGCAATTCTGCCGCTCAAGGGCAAGATCCTGAACGTCGAGAAGGCGCGCTACGACAAGATGCTCGGCCACGAAGAAATCCGCGCCATCATCACGGCGCTGGGCACCGGGATCGGCAAAGACGATTTCGATGCGAGCAAGCTGCGCTATCACAAAGTGATTCTGATGACCGACGCCGACGTGGATGGAAGCCATATCCGCACGCTCTTACTGACTTTCTTCTTCCGGCATATGAAGGAGCTGATCGACCGCGGACACGTTTACATCGCGCAGCCGCCGCTTTACCGCGTGAAGCGCGGGAAAACCGAGCGCTACATCCGTGATGAAGGCGAATTCGCCCACGAACTGATGAAGCGCGCCACGGAAGACCACGTCGTGAAGGCGAAAGAAGGAGTGTCTCTGGAGGGCGCGGCCCTGACCAAGTTCCTCCTGAACGTGCAGGAGTACGAAGCGGCCTCGGCGAAACTGGGCCGCCGCATGCGCGAGCCGGGGCTCGTCGAGCTGCTGGCCGAGTGCGGCCTCGAGAAGAAGGCCGACTTTGAGGACAGGAAGGCGCTGGAAAAACTCCTGCGGGAAATCGGGAAGGCCAAACTCGACCTCGAAGGCAAAATCGCGTTCGATGAAGAGCACAGTCTCCACGAGATTCAATTCGCCCCACCGCACAGCCAGAAGGTGAATTGGGCGCTGGCTTCGACTGCGGACTACAAACGCCTGCGCGGGCTGGCGAAGCAGATCGAGCAGTACAACAAACCCCCGTTCATCGTGACGCGCAACGGTGACAAAGTGACGAAGGAGAAAGTGCAGGACGTGCTCAATTACGTCGTGGAAGACGCCAAGAAAGATTTCACGATCACGCGATTCAAAGGTCTGGGAGAAATGAACGCCGAGCAGCTCTGGGAAACCACCATGAACGCGGAGTTGCGGACGCTGCTCCAGGTGAAACTCGAAGACGCCGTCGCGGCCGAGGACATTTTTACGACACTCATGGGCGAAAACGTCGAAGCGCGGCGCAAGTTCATCGAAGACAACGCGCTCGAAGTGGTGAATCTAGATATTTAGCGGCACATATCTGTTTGAGGCGGAACTGGATTATGGCTATGCGCGTGATTATGCGTCGATACAAGGGTGAGGTTGAGCCTCAAGACTACTCCAACATCCTCGAATCTCTGAGGGTCGCTGGATTTCGCCCTAGGATCTCTGAAGCCAACTCAGCATATTTCGCCGCCCTCGGCTCAGGCCTCGAGGACACCCCCGAGCAAGCCACATTTCTAACTCAACAGAGCGGACGCTATCGAGAAGGAGATCTGATTTTCGGGCCCGACTGGGGCGAAATAGTGTACCTCGGCGTGGAGGAGCAGCGGCCAAGCGGAAGTCTGCTGGGTAGTAGAAGACGTACTAGCAGCACTGCCCCTGCGAAATATCATCTTGAGATCGGGGCCATCACTCGGGATGGAGAAAGTCGACTACTCGTGCCGATTCAAGAAAAGGTGATGGGAATTCTCGCAAAGAAAGACCGGCACCTACCGGATTCTGCAATGGCGGGTGCCCTTGAAGCCGTCGGGCTGGCGACTACCCCGGACGCAACGTGGACCGACCTGATTTGGGAGAACAAGAAATTCGACGGCCTGTCTACACAGGGAAGCTTCTATACGGCCGAGAGCACACCCGAACAGAAGGCGGCAGCGGCTTTGTTGGGGGAGAAGGAGCTGTGGAAGTTGTGCTCCGCCGTCAAGGCTTCGGGCGGACTTCTATTGAAGAACCTTGAGCAGACTGCTAGCGGCCCGGAGGATGCTACTCGCCTTGAGGTGGCCGGCCTCCTCTGTAAGGAGCGAGTGATCATTTGCAGGAATACCAAGAAACCAGTTGCCCGAATTCCTGAAGCTGGTGCCCTGGAGAATCTGGATCGGGAGGGAACTAGATGTGCCTCCTGCGGCAGAAAATTCTCCGAGGAACTCTCGGACGAATTCCTCTCCCCGACGAGCCTCTGCAAGGAACTCTTGGATCACAGCCGGTGGATGTCGGTTCTACTGCTGGAACATTTAAAGAGCATAGGCGTCCCAATGGAACGGGTCATGGTTGAGTTTCGGGAAGGAAGCGAAGAGGTTGACGCATTTGTGGACCTAGACGGACAGCTCATGATGGTCGAGCTCAAAGACAAGGAGTTCTCATTGGGTCATGCCTACGCTTTGGCTGCTCGGATAAGCGTATACAAGCCCAATCAGGTACTGATCGTGACCACTGACAAGGTCGCGATGGATGTCAAGAACCACTTTGAGAGAGCGAAGCCCGAACCGAGGCTTGCCTATGTCGAGGGCCTGGCGGGTCTTCGGGCACAGATCGACACCGCGGCCAACGCAGCAAGGAGCGAAAAGGCTATGACGCTTTTGGGGTACTTTGACCCCCTCACGTTAGGCTTCGGGATTTCAAAGCTCTTGGCTTCTAAGCTGGGGATCGCTGTTAAGCCGCATGAGGCGTTCACTCTTGGGGCTGGGTTCGACAACTACCTCACGACGTATGTTTCCCTATGAGAGGCAGATGATCTTTGAGCTGGGGTGGACGACGCTGCCAGGGCTGCGCGGAGTAGGGTGCAGCGAGTTTCGCGCGAAGCCAGCAGCGAACCCGGATTTAGCGCGCGGGGAGGCGATTGAATTTGTAAGCGATGCGGAACGCGACGCATTCTTGCGGCAGATTGAAGAGCATTTTGCGGCGCGGCGGTTTACGAATACGGGGGATGCATTCGACGCGGTGAAAGCCTACATGATCGAACACCCGCCAGGACGATAGGCATTGCCCGCGAGGGCGCGGAATCCTGCGCATTGCAAGGGAGAGATTGAGGAGAAGCGAGAGGAAATGGCGGACGAGACAAACAAGTCAGTGCTGATGCCGATCGACATCGAAGCCGAGATGAAGAAGTCGTATCTCGACTACGCCATGAGCGTCATCATCGCGCGCGCGCTGCCGGACGTGCGCGACGGTCTCAAGCCGGTGCAGAGGCGGATCCTCGTGGCCATGAACGACCTCGGCCTGGCGTCCAACCGCGGCTACCGCAAATGCGCCAAGATCTGTGGCGACACTTCCGGCAACTATCACCCGCACGGAGAAGCTGTCATTTATCCGGCACTGGTGCGCCTGGCGCAGGACTTCAACATGCGGTACCCGGTGATCGACGGCCAGGGCAATTTCGGATCCGTCGACGGGGATCCGCCAGCGGCCATGCGGTATACCGAAGCGCGGCTAGCGAAGATCAGCGAAGATATTCTCGCCGACCTCGAAAAAGAGACCGTCGAATTCGTTCCGAACTTTGACCAGACGCGGGAAGAGCCGTTTGTCCTGCCCTCGCGCATCCCAAATCTGCTCGTCAACGGCGCCAGTGGCATTGCGGTCGGCATGGCCACCAACATTCCACCGCACAACTTGCGGGAGATTGTGGACGCCGCCATCCTCCTGATCGAAAGACCAGACTCGCCGCTGAAGGAAATTATGAAGCTCGTGCCTGGCCCGGACTTTCCGACCGGGGCGTACATCGCTGGCCGCGAAGGCATCGAGGCCGCGTACAGGACGGGCCGAGGCAGTTTCATGATGCGCGCCAAGGCCGCGATCGAAGAGGTAGGGAAGGACCGTGAAAATATCGTCGTCACGGAAATTCCCTACCAAGTGAACAAATCAAAGCTGATCGAACACATCGCCGAGCTGGTGCAGACGAAGAAGATCGACGGCATCGCCGACGTCCGCGACGAATCATCCCGCGAGGGGATGCGCATCGTCGTCGAAGTCAAGCGCGGCGAAGAATCACAGCTCATCCTCAACAATCTCTTCAAGCACACGCAGATGCAGGAAACGTTCGGGATGATCCTGCTCGCGATCGTCGGCGGCCAGCCGCGCGAGTTGGGACTGGTGCAGCTTCTCAAGCTCTTCATCGAGCACCGCATGGATGTCGTGCGCCGCCGGGCGCAGTACGACCTGCGCAAAGCGGAGGAGCGCGAACATATCCTGCTTGGCTTCAAGAAGGCCCTTGAACACCTCGACGAAGTGATCAAGCTGATCCGGCGCAGCAAGGCGCCAAGGGAAGCCAAGGAAGGCTTGATGGCGACCTGGAAGTTCACGGACCGCCAGGCGCAGGCCATCCTGGACTTGCAGTTGCACCGGCTGACCCAGCTCGAGCGTGAAAAAATCATCGAAGAACTGAAAGAGATTCAAAAGCTAATCGCAGAGCTGAAAGAAATCCTCGCGAGCGAAAAGAAGCTGAAGCAGGTGATTGTCGGCGAGTTGCGCGAGGTGCAAAAATCCTACGGAGATGAGCGGCGGACGCTGATCGTGGACAAAGTCGAAGAGATCAAACTCGAAGACCTAATCGCGGACGTGGATATGGCCATCACCGTGAGCCATGCGGGCTACTGCAAGCGCACCTCGGTGGACGCGTATCGCCATCAACTGCGCGGCGGCAAGGGGCGCATCGGCGCGCGCACGAAAGACGAAGATTTCGTCGAACATCTCTTCATCGCCTCGGCGCACAGTTACATCCTACTGTTCACTTCCAAGGGGCGCGCCTACTGGCTCAAGGTCTACGAGATACCGGAAGCCGCCGCCGCCACGCGCGGGAAGGCGCTTACCAGCCTGGTGAAGTTTCAGGAGGACGAGCACTTGACCGCGGTCGTTCCCGCGCGAAATCTCGAAGAAGAAGGCTGCTATGTCTTCTTCGCGACGCGAAACGGCACGGTGAAGAAGACGGCGCTATCTGAATTCAGCAACCCGCGCTCCACCGGCATTATCGCGATCAACCTGGATCTGAAAGATGAGCTGATCGGCGTGAAGCTGACCGACGGCAAGCAAATGATCTTTCTTGCCAGTCACGACGGCCAGGCGATCATGTTCCGCGAGACCGAAGTCCGGTCGATGGGCCGGCAGGCGGGGGGCGTCAACGGCATGGATCTTGCGAAGGGCGACTTCCTCGTCAGCATGGACGCCGTGCAGCCTGACGCGGAGATCATCCGCAAGGAAGCGAAGAAGACCTTGGACAACCTAGACAATCTGTCGGCCGGGGAGATCAAAGACGCACTGACGTCGCTGATGCTGACGGTTTCGGAGAAGGGGTTCGGGAAGCGTACGCCGCTCGCTGAATACCGCATCACGTCGCGCGGCGGCAAGGGCGTCATCAATTTGAAAACCACGGAGCGCAACGGATCGGTGGTGGCCGCGCTGCAGGTCACCGAAGAGGTTGATGTCATGATCATCACCTCCATGGGCAAAGTCATCCGCGTTCACGCAAACGAGATCCGCGAAGCGGGACGTTCCACCCAGGGCGTGCGCCTGCTGCGCCTGGACGAAGGCGACGAGATCGCGGCCGCGGCGGTGCTTCTGGAAGAGGAGGACGCGAACGAGCAGAAGCCCGGGGCGAAGAGTTAATCCTCAACCCATCACTCAAAGCAAGGAAGGGTGAATCAGCGAGGCCGAGCGCGGGAAAGCTCAACTCCCGGGCTTCTGGAGAAAATAGCCGAGACGCGTACGTATCTTGAGATCGGGCACGTCGATCTTGACGACAATGGTGTGGTAGCCGTAGTCCTGCGCGGATGGGTGGTACGTGAGGATGTACTGCCCGTTGAGTTCCGCCCCAATCTGGTCGATCGCCGTCTCGATGGAGCGGTCTTTCACCGCGGCCTGATAAACGCCGCCGGACGCCGCCGCGGCGAGTTCGAGCGGCTTCTGGCGAAATAGCTTCGTCACATTTTGTGCTGCCCAGATGGGCAAGCCGAACAGATCCACATTGCCGCTTTGGTACGGCCCTTCGTCAACGCCCGGCGTTGTCCCCGGGATGTGGGGCCCAGCATCGATGCCGGGCGGTGTCGCCGAGGGCGGAGATCCGGATTTTGGCTCGCCGCTAATCTTGGCTTTCATTGGGGAAAGGCCAATGGTGTAAATCGTGACATTTGATACTTGTGCTTGACGCAACACCTGGTTGAGGGATTGTTCGCTGCCGCTATCGTTTCCATCGGAAAGTATGATGATCACGCGGCGGCGCGAAGGCGGCTGGTTACTCAGCATTCCGACCGCCTGAGAAAGGGCGTCGTTGAGATGCGTACCGGAGGTGCTGGACTTCATGCGGCTGATGACTTTTTCGATTTGCTCATGATCCTGGGTGAACCCCAGCAATTGATCCACCGTGTCGTTGTAACCCAAGATCGCAGCCTCGCCGGCAGTTCCCAAAACGTCCTGGGTGAAGAGGATGCCCGTCTTTTGAATTTCGGGAAGGTACGGTGCCATCTTCGAGCTCGTCTCAAAGATCAGCGCGGCCGAGAGAGGTTCCCCGGCCACATCAAAGCCTTCAATGGATTGCTCCACGCCGTTGTCGAAAATATGGAAGTCCCGCTGCGAGAGGCTCAGGACAAACTCTCCTGAGGAGTCTTGCACGGTGACGGGAGTGCGCACATAGATTGGCTGGATTTTGATCGTGGAAGGCGCTTGCTGCTGGGTGGCCTCCGGCGCGGGCTGCACTGGCCCTTGGGTGTTCTGCGCGAGAGCCGCCATGGCGGCCAGCGCGACGGTGAAAAGCACGGCCTTGGGCAAGAAGCGCATTCTCATCGGTAGTAGTCTACCGGATTTGACGCCGATTCGCGCGCATACGTTGGCCGGGCCGGGCTATGACGGTTAGAATGAGTGGATTGCCCCAGGGCAAGAAAGTATTGACGGAGGGTGCATGCGAGGTTCGAGCCGAGGGCCAGTTCCTAAAACTGCATTTCGCGACGCGGTATTCATGGAGAGCGTGCCGGCGCGACCGATCCGCATTCTGTCCGAATACACTGATCCGTTGGCGCGCCTGCGACGCGAGGGCGTCGGTGATACCATCGTGATTTTCGGTTCCGCTCGCATC
>DASPOJ010000008.1:0-30671 GCA_035626055.1 Candidatus Methylomirabilota bacterium
ATTTTGCAACGGCGAGTACGTTATTCCACGCGCACCGCCGGCAAGCAGCATCCGCGAATCCAACAGGACCGACGAGGGAGCAATCCTGACGACTGGATCATTTTCGCCCGCGACGCCGGAGTTCGCCTGAAAGCTGGTAACAACCGGCGGCACGCCGGACTGCTCGGAAAGCGCTCCCAGGAGCAAGGCAATCGACTCCGCGTCTTGTCTTCCCGGGCCCCGTTCTTCCGGATGCTCCCCATGCCCCGGCCTCTGTGAGATGGGAGACCAGCTACCGGATGCTCCCTCGACATGCTCTAGGGTCGAATCGGCGAGCCATGCCGCTAGCGGAGACATTCCTGATTCAGCCAGGTCGGCAGGCTCGATCAAAATGGGAGCGTCAACACCGGAAACGAAAAGCGCGTCGCGCAAAGGAGCAATATAGTGCTGAAGATTCGCAGAATCGGCCTCCGAGACCAAGCTCGGCCGGTCTTCGACGATGAGGAAGAGCAGCGGTCCGCTCGTACCTTCATCTCTCGGCTGAACCGGAATGCCATTGATCTTGTATGGCTCTTTTTCAAGAGGGGGCGTGGTTGCGTATTTGCGCCGAGAATCGTAAGGCGCGAGCTCCGCACCCAGCGCGGCAAACCAGTTTCGCGCCGCCCCCAAATAGCTTGCATTGGCGAGCCAAGCGGCTGCCGCAGCATCCGCGTCCTGGCGCAATTCCTGTTCCAGCGGCGGCTCGTCTCCGTCGGCAATCTGCGACGCCGTCATGCCAAACTGCGTATCCGGCAACAGCCAGTCAGGGAATCCGCCCGAGCGCCACTGGTCGCCGATCGCCGGGCCGATACGGACGATCATCTTAAATCCGCGGTCGGCGATTAAATGAAGCAGGCCGCGAAGGTCGCGGCGCGGATTTGACGCTCCTGAGAAGTCGTAGTTTCCCGGAGTGGGTTCGTGCCAGTTCCAGGGAATTCGCAAGTCGATGGTGTTGATTCCGAGGTCGCGATAGCGATCGAGGCAGTGCGGCCAGAGGTCCCGCGGGATTCGGAAGTAGTCAAACGAAGCGGCGTGGACGAAAAACGGCTTCCCATCAACGCGCAGTTCGGGCCAGCCTGCGTTTGAAACGATCTCCACGGCGGGCGGCTGAGGGTGGGGTTGCGCCTGAGACCAGGCCGCCACCGGCATGCTGATCATGACCGTCAGCAGGAGCGCTCCGCTCCAATGCCGCCGCGTTTCCACAGCTCGGTCGCTGCGCTTCACGGTCTCGACATCTTATCCGATGCCGGCTGCGTTTCCCAAACGGGTTCCCGGCGACCTCTGGTACAATCGCTCGCTTGCGGCCTCTTCCGCCTGCCTGTTGGCAGGCCGGCCGCCCGGTCGTGCCCGCTGAACTACACGCGAAACGATTCTACGTATCCGGATACGTCCAAGGCGTGGGCTACCGTTTCTTCGCCCTTCGCGCGGCGAATCGCCTGGATGTTTCAGGATATGTCCGGAATCTCCAGGACGGCCGGGTGGAAGTCTACGCGATCGGCACGCCGGAGCACCTCGCGGCGCTGCGGGCGGAGCTGAGAAGAGGCCCGTTCGGCGTGGACATTGAGGAAGTGACCGAGGATCCGGCCGAATTGATCCCCGCATATTCTCGGGGCTTTTCAATCGAACGGACCGAATAACACAACGAAACGATCGGAGCCGACTGCATGGACGAACTAAAAAGACTGATTCGCGAGATTCCTGATCACCCGAAGCCGGGAATTCTCTTCTACGATCTGACAACGCTGCTGCAAGACGCTGCCGGCTTTCGCTCGGTTGTGGACCAGCTTTGCGCGCACTACACCGGTCAGGCTGTGGACGTGGTGGCCGGCGTGGAAGCGCGCGGCTTTATTTTCGCTCCGGCCTTGGCATACCGGCTCGGCGCCGGTTTTGTTCCCGTGCGAAAACCCAAAAAGCTGCCGTGGAAAACCGCGAGCGTTTCGTATCAACTCGAGTACGGCACGGACACTCTTGAGATCCATCAAGACGCCGTGAAGCCCGGCCAAAAAGTGCTCATCAGCGATGACCTGTTGGCTACGGGCGGCACTGCCGCCGCCGCTGCCGCGTTGGTGCGCCAACTTGGCGGACAGGTAGTTGGGGCGGCCTTCGCGCTGGAATTGAGTTTTCTAAATGGCCGCGCGAAATTGCCGGGAATCGACGTTTTTTCGCTGATTAAGTACGACAAATGATTCGCGCGCCACTGCCGAGCCTCACTTGCTTCGCCGCTGGCGCACGACTTCAAACAACGCAATCCCTGCTGCGACAGAAACATTGAGCGAGCGCACGGGCCCGGTCGTCGGAATCGAAGCCAGAAAATCGCATCGACTGCGGACGAGTTCGTGCAGTCCTTTTCCTTCCCCGCCCAGCACGATTCCCACTGGGCCGGTCAAATCCAAATCCGCCAGGCTTTTTTCCGCCCGCTCGTCAAAGCCCACTAGCCAGCAGCCTGCTTCCTTCACTTCCTCCATCGCCCGCGCCAAATTCGGAACGCGCGCGACCGGCAAATGCGCGAGTGCTCCCGCTGACGCGCGACCCACCGCGTCGGTCAGCCCAGCGGAGCGCCGCTCCGTGACAATCACGCCCTGGGCCCCCGCGGCGAGCGACGTACGGATAATCGCGCCCAGATTGTGCGGGTCCTCGATGCCGTCCAGCAGAACGAGCAACGCTGGCGGAGAGGATTTCGCAGCCTTCAACAGATCTTCCAGGCCGACCGTTGGTTTGGCAGCGGCAAATGCAACAACGCCCTGGTGCTCGCGCGACCCGGCGGCGCGATCCACCTGCGCGCGGTCCTCGAATCGCACGGGAACGCCGCGGCGCCGCGCGAGTTGTACGAGTTCCTCGATGCGATCACCGCGGCGCCCGCTGACGATGAGCATGCTGTCGAGCGCGCGGCCGGCTTCCAACGCTTCCCGCACCGCGTGTATTCCTGTGACTCGCTCCATTTTCACTCAGCTCCGGATCAATCCAGCGCGGCGCAGAATTCCAGAATGCGCGTGCGAATCGTTTTCACCGGCGCAAGCCCCGGCGCGGCCGCGGCGCGATCGATCAGCACAATTACCCGATCCAATTCGCCTTCTCCCACTTGCCCGGCGAGAGCGAGACGAATCGGATGAAATAGAACGCGCCCGCGGTGACCCAGCTTAGCCTTCAACCTTCCGACAATCTCTTTGAACTGGTCCGAATCGATTGTCTCGCAGGCCAACGCCTCGCTCGCCAGTACCCGCACAACCTCGCGCGCGCCTTTGCGCAGGAGGACGGCATGAGCTTCTGGCGCGGCGAGAACTTCGCTCGGCTCATAATGAAAAATGAGGCCAACCAACCGCGCGAGCGATTCACGGTCGCCCGCCTGCGGACCCAGCCACTTCGCGGCGTCCGCAAGCCACGATTCCGTGCGCTCATCGTGCTGCGAGGAATAAGAGTCGCGGAGCCAGGCGCGTTCCGCGAGCAACGCGCGCATTTCAGAAGCCGTGCAAGAAAAACCCGCCTGCGCTTCCGGCTCGGTGGCGCTGTCAGGAGACACGTTCGAGCGTCGCCACCGCATGCGCGGCAATCGCCTCGCCGCGACCGATAGCGTCCACTCCTTCGTTGGTCTTGGCCTTCAAATGGACTAACGCCGGATTGACGCCGAGCGCTTGCCCCAGGATCTGGCGCATCGCGGGAAAGTGCGGCCCGAGCTTCGGGCGTTCCGCAATGACGATGGCGTCGATGTAGACGATCTTCCAGCGTTGAGCATCCAGGAGCCTTCCGATGTTTTCAAGGAATCGCAAACTCGATGCGCCTTTCCATTCGGCGTCCGTGTCGGGGAAGTGAGTGCCGATGTCGCCCAGCCCAGCCGCTCCCAGCAGGGCGTCGCAGATGGCGTGCGCCAGCACGTCGCCATCGGAATGGCCGGCGGGGCCTCTTTCGAATGGGACTTCCAGCCCGCCCAGGATCAGCTTGCGTCCCGGCTCGAGCCGATGCAAATCGTATCCAATTCCCGTGCGCATCACGGCTGATCCCGCTCCTGCTCGAGATAGTACCGCGCAAGTTCCATGTCGCCGGGGCGCGTGATCTTGATATTTCGCTCCGAGCCCAGGACGACGAAAACATCGTGCCCCAGGCGCTCGACCAGCCCCGCCTCGTCCGAAGCCGTGACACCCTCTTGGCGCGCGCGCTCAAACGCCTCCAAGAGCAGCGCCGCGCGGAAAACTTGCGGAGTCTGCGCGAGCACAATTCTTTCGCGCGGAATCGTTGCAGAGAGGAGCGCGACGTCCACGGGCAAACTCGCTCGCTTCACTTCCTTGACCGTGTCCATAGCCGGGACACCCAGGATGGCCGCGCCGCGTGTGCGCGCTTCCGCGATGACGCGCTCAATTTGTTCTCGCCGCACGAGCGGCCGCACGGCATCGTGCACCAACACGATCTCCGTGCCGGACGGCAATTCGGCCAAAGCGTTGCCCACGGATTCCTGGCGAGAGTCGCCCCCGCTGACGACCTTCACGGGACGGCCAGGCAGGGCGCGGGCAGCGCTTTCTTGCAGTGAAGCAACTTCCTCCGCTCGCGTGGCGATAAAGAAATCCGTGATTTGCGCGCAGAGAGCGAGCCTGCGCAGCGTGAAGAGAACCAGTGGAAGGCCGTCCAGCTCGAGAAACTGTTTCGGCGTTTCGGCTCCCATTCGGGTGCCAAGGCCCGCGGCAGGAAGAATCGCAACCGTATGATTCGTCATGGGATGACCCGGGGGCGAAAGTGTACACCAGTTGCGGGCCCGGCGCGAGGCGCGAGTGGGTGTGGCTCGTCGCAGCGGCGGGGATGCCGCGCCGCGCGGGTCAGAAGTCTTGGAGTTCGCTTGTGGGCAGGGCGACGCGCACCGCGTTGAGCACCGCCACGAGATCGATGATCTCCTGCGCGATTGCGCCGCCGATCGGCGGGAGGTAGCCGGCCGCTGCCACGACCATTCCCAAGACGCTCGCGGCCATGCCTCCCACTGCGCTCTGCAGGGCGACGCGCCGCAGACGCCGGCCAATGTGCATCAGCTCGTCGATCTTCCCCAGGGCGGGTTCCAGGACGACGGCATCGGCCGCTTCCGCTGTGATATCGCTGCCAGAGCCGAAGGCGACTCCGACCGTCGCGGCCAGCAAGGCCGGAGCGTCGTTGATACCGTCTCCCACGAAGAGCGTTCGCACCTTGGATGTTTCTTGCTTCACGATCGCCACTTTTTCTTCCGGACTCATGCCGGCGCTCACATCGGTGATTCCCACTGAATCCGCTAGGTAACGCACCTCGGAGTCGCGGTCGCCGGATACCAGCATGACTCTGCGGACGCCGTGTTTTGGCGCCAAGTGTTCGATGAACGAGCGGCCCTCCCTGCGCGGCTCGTCGTGAAAGGTCAGAGCCGCGGCGTACCGGTCATCCACGAACGCCAGGCATTCCAGACCGGTCGTTAGGGGTGGCAAGGGAAACTTGCCCTTCGGCAGTTGCTTTCTGCCCGTAATCTTCACCCTGTGTCCGCCGATTATTCCCAGCAAGCCTTCGCCGGGGCGCTCGCTGATGTGCGCTGCGGAGACGAGCGGCAGATGCTCGGCTTTCGCCGCGGCGACGATCGCAACTGCCAGTGGATGCTTGGAGTATTGCTCCAAACTGCCCACGAGGGTCAAAACGTTCGGCCGCTCAAAACCCTCGGCGCAATTCACGGTCGTCAGGGTTGGACGCCCATAGGTCAGCGTCCCGGTCTTGTCGAATATGAGAGTCTTGCAGGAGTCAATCTGTTCGAGCACGGCGGGGTTCTTGATGATGATGCCTCGCCTCGCGGAGAGGGAAATCGCGCCGATGACCGCAGTGGGGATCGCCAACAGCAACGGACAAGGAGTTGCGATCACTACAACCGCTAGAAACCGGTTCGGATCGCGACTGGCCAATGCCGCCACGGCCGCTACGGTCACCGCAATGGGCGTGTACCACGCGCCGAGTTGGTCGGCGAGCCGCCGGATTCGCGGCCGCTGCTGCTCGGTCGCACGCATCACCTGCATGATGCGCGCGTACCGCGAATCCACGGCCAGCTTCTCCGCCTGGATGACAATCGCGCTTTCGCCATTGATGGCGCCGGAAATCACCTGCGAGCCCGGCGTCTTCGAGATTTCGTACGGTTCGCCGGTCAGGTAGGCTTCGTCCATGATGCCTTGGCCCTCGAGGACCACGCCGTCTACGGGGCAGATGTCGTGAGGGAAGACCACGAGGATGTCGCCGACGCAAATCTCCTGGAGGCCGACTTCTCGCAGCGCCGTTCCTTCCCGGCGATGTGCGTTGCTCGGCACGCGGCGTGCCAACGCATCCAGCACGGACGACGCTCGGGCCGTCGCGTTGGCTTCGAGCGCCGCCCCCCCAGACAGCATCAGCACGACGATCGCAGCAACCAGAAATTGGCCGAGCAGGCAAGCCGTCAGAATCGAGATGCCGGCCAGCAAGTCCGAACCGAATTCTCTCCGGAAGAGTTTTTTGCCGAGAGCGACGATCAGAGGCGCTCCGCCGATCACCAACGCCGCGTAAAGCGGAACGAGCGCGGCCTGATGCGACATGGCCGTCCCCAGCCGCAGGTACAGATGGAGCGCAATTGCGAGGAGAGTGAAGCCCGCGATGTAGGTTTCCATCGTCGGGCCCGCGAACCGTTTGGGTCGGTCCGTCATGGCTCTCCATCTTATCCGAGATTTGCGAACCGGAGGGCTGAGATGAGTGCTAATCAGACAATTTTGTTCCGGCTGGGCAGAACGTTGCAGGTCGAGGCGCGGCGGACTATTCGCGGCGCGGTTCGGGGACGATGGGACGCGGGGAGCGCTCTGCGCTGGTCACCGAATCGGCGGCACGCGCCGCCTCTGCCGCCAGGCCGTTGCCCTGCGTCTCGACCGGCAAGGCGTTTCCTCCGCTTCCGCGAGGGCCTTGCTCGGCGCGCTCATCGATGCGGCCGAAAATCATCTTGCCGGCTGTGGTTTGGTGGACCGACGTGACCGTGATGTCCACGTTCTTGTTGATGAGCTTCTTTGCGCCGTCCACGACCACCATCGTGCCATCATCCAAATAGGCCACGCCCTGATTGTATTCCTTGCCTTCGCGCAAGATGAAGACGCGCATCGATTCGCCCGGCAGGACCACGGGCTTGAGCGCGTTGGCGAGTTGATTGACGTTCATCACACCGATGCCCTGCAGCGTGGCGACTTTGTTGAGGTTGTAATCGTTGGTGACGATCTTGGCGTCGTGGCGCCGGGCGAGTTCGATCAGTTTCAAATCCACGTCGGCAATCTGCGGAAAATCCTCCTCGGCGATTTCGATTTCGAGATGTGGCATCTTCTGGATGCGCTGCAAGACCTCGAGCCCGCGCCGGCCGCGTTGCCGCTTGAGGCCGTCGGCCGAATCCGCCACCAGTTGCAGCTCCCGAAGCACGAATTGGGGGATGACGATGACGCCGTCCATGAATTGCGCTTCGCAGATGTCCGCGATGCGCCCGTCAATGATGACGCTCGTATCGAGCACCTTGGGCGTGCGCCGGCCGCTGCGTTCGTTGCCAAACAATCCGCCGAGCGCCTGCAAGTTGAGCAGATCCCCTTTGCTCGCGCCGACCGCCAAACCGATGTACGTCAACACCAGAAGCGCGCCGACGCCCAGAGACGACCGCGAGACCTCGGGAATGGTCGTGTGCGCGAGAACTTCGTTCACGAGCAGCGCGCCCAGAGTCCCCAGGATGGCGCCCACTGCGGCGCCGATGAGACGCCGCATGCTCGCCCGCTGCAGCCGGATCTCAAACAGGATGACGCCGACCGCGAAAGCGAGCCAAACGAGCGCGGCCGTGCGCGGAGCCAGGCCGAAGGGATGGAAGTGAAATCCCGCAGCGACACACGCTGCAGCGAAGATGAAGCGGACCAGAAACTGGTCCCACCGGCTGCCGAATCGAGCGTCGCGACTTGCGGAGGGGTCAGCTGGCCGTCCATTTGGCGAAATGTGGCCCGTTTGCGAAGAACGTGGCGAGCCAGACGTGGTCGCTTCGGTTGACGAATGAGTGCGCGACATAGAAGCCTCGTATCATGAATGAATGAGTCGAGATGTCCCCGGCCTCTCCAGCGAATAATGAATGAAAGAATTGCGCGCCGGGGCTGTCTCCCTCCGACTTGGAAAAACACACTTTCCTTGGTCAGATTCTACCACGAAGACCAAGGCAGAGAGGCTACGGTCCTAGCGGATGTACAGCCGGGGAACGCGCTGTCCGATCGAGCAGAGTAAATCGGACGAGACCGTGCCGAGCACCCGCGCCACGTCCGAGGCCCACTGGACAGCATCGCCGTCGGCGCCATAGATCGTGACGACGTCGCCCATTCGTGCGCCTTCGATTTCCGTGACGTCGGCCGCGGCAAGGTCCATGGAGATCGTTCCCACCAGCGGGGCAAACTGGCCGCGGATCATCACGCGCCCGCGGTTGGTCAGCGAGCGCGACAATCCATCGGCGTAGCCGGCGGCAATCACGGCCACCCGCGAGGGCCGCGTGGCCGTCCAGCGTGCGTTATAGCCCACGGCCCCGCCGATGGGAACGTCGCGCAGCGTGACAATGCGCGTGCGAAGCGAGAGCGCCGGACGCAACGGCAGCGCTGCTTCCACTTCGGCTTTCTTCTCCGGCACATCGTAAAACTGGTGATAGCCGTAGAGCAGCGCCCCGGGCCGAACCATGTCTGCCCAAGTCTCGGGCCGCGCGCCGATGGCGGCGCTATTGGCGAGATGCACGATCCCGGGCGCCACTCCTTGCGATCGAAGACACTTCAGCGCCGCATCAAATCGCGCCTCCTGTTCTTCGGTTTGCTTCGTTAAGAATGCGTCCGAGGACGCAAAGTGAGTGAAGACCCCTTCGAGTCTCAAGTGTGGAGAATTCGCGAGCGCCCGCACGAACTCGGGGACCTGTTCCGGGGTAACACCCAGCCGGTTCATCCCCGAGTCAACTTTCAAATGGAATCCGATTGGCCCGCGGCGATTCTGTGCGCGCGCCGCCGCCCGCTCAAGCCATCGCAATTGCTCCAAGCCGGAGACCGCGGCCGTGAGTTTGTGCTCGAGCAGGCCGTTTTCTTCGCCTGTCCAGAAGCCTGTCATCACGAGGATGTGCGCGCGGATTCCCGATTCGCGCAGCTCCGCGCCTTCCGCCGGGCTCGCCACGCCCAACCACTCGGTCCCCGCCTTTTCCAGCGCCTTCGCTATGGGCACGGTGCCGTGGCCGTAGGCGTTGCCTTTGACCACGGCGAGAATCATGCGGCGCGGCCGCGTGCCGGGTGGATTGACGTGGCGGCGAATCGCGCGCAGGTTGTGCAGGAGTTGTCCGAGTTTCACTTCGGCCCAGGTAGGCCGCCCTTCGAATATCATTCCAGCAGGCAATGGATTCCCTTTCCTTTGTCGGTTCGCACCGCGCACCCGCGCGCGTGCAAATCCGCCGCCGTCGATCGCGCGATGGGTACGGTGGACAAGAGTAAAACAGATTCTCCCCTTGCACACGGCCACATCGGGACCCTGACGCGGTTCGAGCAACACTTTCATTCCGCCACATGCACGCCAGGGACCGAACTGGAGTTGATGGGCCGGACGCAAGGATCGCCGCAAATCGAGCGAAAACGGCCGGTTTACCTGATGAAGGAGGGCTCGGCGCAACTTCCCCCTGCGTCCGCCGGAACACGGCGTGCCCCCGGCGGGACACGAAGACGTTCGGAATCGCCCGGGATCAGAGGGGGCTCATGCTGTCCGGCGCGGCAATCTCGAAACGCGTGTACTGCGTTCGGAAGACAAGATGCACGCGGTCGGTAGGGCCGTTCCGCTGTTTCGCGATGACCAATTCCGTCTTGGCGCGCTCATCCGCCGATTCCTCTGTCTTGAACGCGTTAGGCCGGTGGATGAACATCACCACGTCGGCGTCCTGCTCGATCGCGCCGGACTCGCGCAAATCGGCGAGTTGCGGACGGCGGTCTTCGCGTTCCGGCGCGCGCGTCAATTGTGAGAGCACCAGCACTGGGACCTTCAACTCCTTCGCGAGCCCCTTCAATCCGCGCGTGATGCTGGTGACCTCTTCGTTACGATTCGAGAACCGCCCGCGCGCCGCGATCAATTGCAGATAATCGATGATGATGAGGTCGAGTCCTTTATCGCGCTTGAGCCGGCGCGCCTTCGCGCCCATTTCGACCACCGTGGCGGAGCCCGCGTCGTCAATCCAGAGCGGCGCCTGTGAAAGTTTCCCGAGGGCCTGCGTCATCAGCTTCCAGTCTCCGCGCGAAAGATGGCCGGTGCGGAACTTGTGGGCGTCCACCGGGGAAAGCGAGGCAAGCAGGCGCATCAGCAGCGATTCCTTCGACATCTCCAGGCTGAAGATCGCCACCGCCTTCGGCTCTTCCGAGCGCACCGCGATGTTTTCCGCGAGGTTCAGCGCAAACGCGGTTTTCCCGACCGAGGGCCGCGCGGCCAGGATGATCATCTCGGACGGTTGCAGGCCAGAGGTCAAATTGTCGAGTTCGGGATAACCGGTCGCGAGCCCGGTGACCTTGCGCCCTTCGCTGATGATGCGTTCCAGGCGCTCCATGTTCCCGGCCACCACTTCGCGCATGGTGACGAGGCCCGCGCGAATGCGATCTTCCGCCAACTGGAAGATCGAGGATTCGGCGTGGTCGAGGATCGCATCGGCGTCCTCGTCGGCTTCGAGAGCCTGTTGTTGGATGGAATGAGTCGCGTGAATCAGATTGCGGAGAACGGCTTTTTCTTTGACGATGCGCGCATAGTGCTCGACGTTCGTGACGTGCGGGACCCCATCCAGCAATTGCGCCAGATAGGCCGCACCGCCCGCTGCTTCGAGTTCGCCGCGCCGGTGCAATTGATCCGTGAGGGTTACCAGATCGATCGCCTGTTGCGCTTCACCCAGCACCATCATCTGCTGGAAGATGCGCCGGTTGTAATCGCTGAGAAAATCTTCCGCGCGCAATCGTTCGATCGCAACGTTCAGGGCGTTGTTGTCGATCAGGATCGCGCCGAGCACGCTTCGTTCGGCGTCGAGATTCTGGGGAAGCGGCCGTTCCAAGACGGGTTCAGAAGCCATAGCATTCGCTTTCCATTCGCCCTATTCTCTCTCAGAGCTTGTTTGCTGGCAAGCGCCCAGGTTCCCGAGCGGGACGCGGCATCGAACTGCCACAGCCTAGCGCAACCGCGGCAAAGCGTATCGGTGGAAATTATTTCGAACTGTGGGAAACCCGTACAGGTGAAACGATTGCCGGGCCGCGCCGCCCGCGGCGATGCGGCCCGGACAGTCCGATTACGATTCCTTCTGTACGATGAGCTTGAATCGAGCAGTCACGTCGTGGATCAACTTTACGTTCACCTGGAACTCGCCGATGAGCTTGATGGGCTCATCGAGCTGAATTCGGCGCTTATCCACCTCAAACCCTTGCGCCGCGAGTGCTTCGGAAAGATCGGCCGCCGTGACCGAACCGAAGAGTTGATCGTTCTCGCCGGCTTTGCGCGAAAGTGTGATCGTCACGCCGGCCAGCAGCTCGGCTTGCTTCTGGGCTTGTTCTTTTTCTGTCGCGGTGCGTTTGGCCAGTACGCCTCGAATTCTCTCGAGCCGCTTGAGATTGCCACCTGAAGCTTCCAGCGCCAGTCTGCGCGGCAACAAGAAGTTCCGCGCGTACCCGTCCTTCACCTCCACCACCTGCCCGCGCGTGCCCAGTTTTTCCACATCTTCCCGCAAGATGACTTGCATGCGTGTTCCCCTCTGCCTTGAACTCGTTGCCCCTCTGCGAGCGTTACCTGTTGCGATCAGAGCTCCGTCGCAAACGGCAATAGAGCGATGTTGCGCGCTCGCTTGATGGCCTCGCCGAGCCACCGCTGGTGGCGCGAGCAAGTGCCCGTGATCCGCCGCGGCAGGATCTTTCCGCGTTCCTGCACGAACGCCTGCAGCACTTCCGTCTTCTTGTAATCGATGAAATCCACACGCTCCACGCAGAACCGGCAAACCTTCTTCTTGCGGAAATACTGCCGTTTCCCGCGGCGCGGAGCACCGCCGGGACCGCCTTCACGCGGCCGCTCGCGGCCGCCCTGCCCCGAATGACCGCCATGCCCTCCATGCCCTGCCGGAGGCGGCGAGGACAGTGCACCTTGCCCAGAGGATTCCTCAGACATCTTCTTGTTTCTCCCTTCGCCCGCCTCGACGGGCAGGATCGAATTTCAACTCAGCTTGCGGCCGCAGGCGGCTCAACGGCAGGCGGCACCGAGGCCGGGGCCGGCCCCGGAGCCGCCGCCACGGGTTTGCGCGGCCGGCGACTGGCGCGGCGCTCGCGCCGCTTGGTGAGTTTCTGCTGGCGCTTCAACTCTTCGTCGATACGAATCGTCTGGAACTTGATGACTGCGTCGGACACTTTGAGCCGCCGCTCCAATTCTTTCATCATCTCGCCCTGCGTGCTGTGCAGCAGCAGGTAAACGAAATAGCCCTCGTGATTCTTCGAGACGCGATAGGCCAGCTTCCGCGTGCCCCACTTCTCGGTTTTCTCCACGCGGCCGCCGCGCTCGGCGGTGACTTGCTGCAGCGTGGCTATAATCTTATCGATCTCCTCTTCCGGCGTAGCAGGCCGGCAGATGAAGATCAAGTCATAAAGGCGTTCGTCCATGTTCCCTCGTTTCTGTTTCCGTCGAGACGCAAGATGAGCCCTGCCATTTTCGGCCGGTCTACTCGGCCTCCTCTTCGGACTGCTCTGCGCGCCGATTGAACCGATTCATCGCTACGCCCACGCCCTCGGTCAAAATCACGCGAACAGCTTCCGCGGCCTGGTCGATCATCTCCGCCGCGATTTCCAGTTCCGGCTTGCGCATCGGCCGCAACACATAAGCCGCGAGGTTCTTCGGCGGCTTCTCCGGCTTCACTCCTAGCCGCACCCGCGGGAATTCCATCGTCTGTGCGGCTCCGATCACGCTCTTCAAGCCGTTGTGCCCGCCGGCCGTCCCGTTCCCGCGGACGCGAATCATGCCCCACGGCAGCGCGACATCGTCGTAGACCACCAACATCTCCGCCGGCTGGCATTCCATCCTGGCCAACAGTTCGCGCACGGCCAAGCCGCTGAGGTTCATCGAGGTCTGTGGTTTCGCCAGTGCGATCTCGTGACCGAACAACTTCCCGCGGCCCACAAACGATTTCGCTTCCGGCCTCTCGACGCGGATTCCTCCGGCCTCTGCCAGCCGGTCCACGACAAAAAATCCCATGTTGTGCGGCGTCCAGGCGTATTCCGGGCCCGGATTGCCCAGTCCAACGATCAGGCGCATCCGCTCGGCCACCGCTCTCCCGCGCGGCTTGCCTGCCGCCTGCCCCCGGCCTTCCGGCTGGCAGGCGCCATCGCCCGCGCGCAGCGCTCATGCCGCGATCGCAGCTTGTCCGCGGAGCCAATTTCCCGGCAGGCAAACCGGTTCGCGCGCTACTTCTTCTTCTCGCTCTTTTCGCTCTTCTCGGCCGGAGCCGCTTCGACCTCGGCCTCTTCGCCTTCTTCGAGTTCCTTTTTGCCCTTCTTGATGACTTCGGGTTCCGCAGGCGCCGCAGCTTCAGCTCCCGCCACCACCTCGGCCGGCTTCTCTTCTTCGACGCGCAGGGCCACCACGTGCGCCAGGACGCGTTGCGGGTCGGTCAGCAACTTCATTTTTTCGGGATCGAGCGCCAAGTCACCCGCACGGAGCTGCTTCCCGATCATCAGCTCAGTAATGTCCACACGGAATTCCCCGGGAATTTCGCCCGGCAGACATTCGATTTCGACTTCACGCGTCACCATTTCAAAAACGCCGCCCTGAAGCTTTACGCCTTGTGGTTCTCCAAACGTGTGCACCGGAACTTTCACTTTGATGCGCACGTCCATGGCGACTCGCACCAGATCCACATGAATCAGCGCGCCGCGGACGGGATCCACTTGCCAATCCTTCACCATCGCCGGCTGCTCTTTCGCGCCGAGCTTGATTTTGAAGATCGTGTTGTGGCCGGACTCAGACTTGAGGATTGCCGTGAGTTGTTTGGTGTTGACCGCCAGCGCTTCGGCCTTATGCTTCCCGCCATAGAGAACCGCGGGCAATTGTCCCGCGACGCGCAGGCGCCGCGCGGCGTTCTTTCCCCGCAGGTCACGGGGCGTTGCTTCGACAATAATCTGCTCCATACCGGCCTTCCTTGGGTGTCGCGCTCTCGCGCTCGTTCGCTCTTGCGAGTCCATGCTTCAGATGAACAGCTCGCTGATCGAGGTCTCCTCGTGAATCGAAAGGATTCCGCGCGCCAGCAGTTCGGCCACGCTCAGCACCTTGATCTTCGATACCTTTCGCGCCGCCTCCGAGAGCGGCACCGAATCCGTGACCACGACCTCTTCGATCACCGATTTGCAAATCCGCTCCACCGCCGGCCCCGAGAGCACTGCATGCGTACACGTGGCGTAGACGCGCGCTGCGCCCTCTGCCAGCAGCGCTTCGGCTGTCTTTGTCAGCGTCCCCGCGGTGTTGATGATGTCGTCCACGATGAGCGCAGTTGTTCCGCGCACGTCGCCGATCACGTGCATCACTTCGCTGACATCAATATCGATGCGCCGCTTGTCCATGATCGCCAGCGGCGCATCCAGGCGTTTCGCAAATGCCCGTGCCCGCTCCACGCCGCCCGAGTCCGGCGAAACAACGGTCAGCGGCCCGAGCCCCTTGTTCCGGAAATATTCGACCAGCACCGGCGAAGCGTAGAGATGGTCCACCGGCACGTTGAAATAGCCTTGGATCTGCGGCGCGTGCAGATCAAGAGTCAGGGCGCGCGACGCTCCGGCCGTCTCGAGAAGGTCCGCGACAAGTTTGGCGGAGATCGGCACACGCGGCTTGTCTTTTCGATCCTGCCGAGCGTAGCCGTAGTACGGAATCACGGCGGTGATGCGCCAGGCCGACGCCCGTTTGAACGCGTCGATCATGATCAGCAACTGCATCAGATGCACGTCCACCGGATGCGAGCAAGACTGCACCACAAAGACGTCCGCGCCGCGCACGTTCTCGAGGACTTGGAAATATGTCTCGCCGTCGCTGAACCGATCCAACTGCATCTGACCGAGTTGCACTCCGGCGTGACGGCAGATTTCCGCCGCCAAAGGTACGTTAGCGCTGCCGCAGAAGATCTTGAATTTATCGTCTATCACGGCGATTGCCTCACACGCCCGCCCCATCCGTCCAGGGCGCGACGGTACCCTCTACGCGAAACAGTGGAGCAGACAAAAACCTCGTCGTCCGGAAACCAATGGGCGGCTCGGCGCGCCTGCGCTGGGTTTCGGAACATTCCGAACACCGCCGACCCGCTACCCGCCAGCGCGGCATCTGCGGCTCCGTGCCGAAGCAATTCCCGCTTGATACGGCCCAGTCGCGGGTGCCGCCGGAAGACAGCCGCCTCGAAATCGTTCGAGAGGGCTTCCTCCTGCGGGCTCAAGCAGAGAGCGCAGAACCTCATCAGTCTAGAGGCGGCTGGCGGCTTTGTCAATCCGCGGCGCAGCCAGGCATAGGCCTCGCGGGTCGGAACGGAAATCTCATGCGGAGAAACCACCAGTAGGTGCTGCCGCGGCGCATCCGCCAATGGATAAATCTCGTTTCCTCGCCCCACTCCCACCGCCCTGCCGCCGAACAAAAAGAACGTCACATCTGCGCCCAGGTTTCCTCCGATCTCAATCAGCCGGTCGAGCGGAATCTTTCGAACCGCGAGCCGCAACAGCCCGAGCAACGCAGCGGCCGCATCGCTTGACCCGCCGCCCAAGCCGCGCCCCGTGGGAATTCGCTTGCGAAGTTGCGCGCGAATTCCGCGGCGGATCCGCAATTCCCGGCACAGGGCGTTGAGCGCGCGATACACCAAATTCGACCGGGGCGACTCCGCCGAAAGGCTCTCGTTACCGATGATTTCGAGCTCGATCCCGCACGAGGATTTCCAATCCAAGGTCAACGTGTCGCGCAATGAAATCATCTGAAAAATTGTGCGCAGCTCGTGATAGCCGTCGGCGCGCCGGCCGAGGACATCCAGACACAAATTGACTTTGGCGAATGCGGGAACGCAGACTCCACTCATGAGGGAGTATTCTAGTGCCGTTCCCTTTCACCCGGCAAAGATTTGCGGCTCCCGGTAGTGGATCAGTTTGATCGACCACGGATCCGCAAGCGGCTCCCAGTACATGAGCTATCCTTTCGCATCAACTAGTTCCTAATGAGATACGCTCGTTGCAGTATTATGGTTTCTTGGAGCTCAGCACGAGATACAAGAGCCCATATGTTTCCTCAAATATTCGACGACAATAGGTTGATCGTAGTCGCGCTGACGTTAGCTCTGATCTGTGGACTTTTCTGGTGGTGGAACAGAAGAGCGAAGAAGTGGCTGGAGGAAACCGGTAGGATCGAAGTGTCGCCGATTAGGCTCGACCGGTTGGGCGGTGATGCACCGCAAAGACCCGCAACGCCATTGAAATATTCAGAGGAAGAATTTCAGGCAATGGTAGCGAAGGCCCTTGACGAAGTTCCGGAGGAATTTAGCACGGAATGGAACAACCTTGCCGTAGTCGTCAGTACAGATTGGCCTTCGGAGGCAGATAAAAGGAGGATGGGAGTCCCTGAAGGGCATCTAGTGTTCGGAACTTACTCTGGGATTGACCGGACGAAGGGATTCCAGGCTACGAGTGGTTCCAGACACATCATCGTGGTCTATCAGCCTGCACTGGAATTTGTTTGCGGTTCAGATAAAGACCGATTGGAGCAGAAAATCCGTCAAGTGGTGCTCCACGAATTAGCACACCATCTTGGAATGTCACATCAGAGGATGAAAGAAATTGGACTGTAACCTCGCAGAACACCGTGAGTCCTGATTAGCGCGCTAACCGGACAAGTGCCCACGCCGACGGTTGAGTTTTTCAAACTGACCCACTGTCCGATTCCGACAGCGGTTTCCGCGCTCTCGCTAGAAGTTATTTCCTAGGTTCAGCGCGTGGCGCTTTACACACAAAATTCGCGGCATCTTTGGTATCGCCCGTTCCCTTGTAGTGTGCGACCTGCGGATAGGGACACAATGGATGTGTCATCGCGACGCCTTTCGCCGGATTGTTGTCGACGAAGCCGGTAGCGATGATGTGATCGGGCGCCACGCCTTTCTCAACCCACCGATCGAGTGCCAGTACGACATCATGGTCGGCGTCATTTTCCGGCGGTTCCATTCCGCCAGCGTTGCCAAATATGGTCGCGCCGGGACCACCCGCGCAGTGCGACATCGTGGGGACCATGAACAGGCGGTAGAAACTTCTTGTGTCGCCCATCTCTTTCTGTACCGACTCGAAGTATTCGACGCTGCCCAGCGGAGGAATCGCCGCGTCGCTCCAGCCGTGGTATTGGATGAGCTTTCCCCCGTGCGCCCTGAACGCGCGAAGATCGGGGTTCACGGAGTTCAGGGTCGCGCCCAGTTTGTCGTCCATGAACTTCACGTCGGTGTCGAAGTTGAAGCTCTTCGGATCCCATTTCGGATTCTCGAAGACCATGTCGGCGAAGAACATGTTTGCAAATAGTTTCTGAATGCCCAGTTGCGGCGCGCTCGCACCGGTGACCCATATCGCCCAATTCCCCGGCACGGCTTCCCCACCGGGCGAAAAGCCGGCCTCGATCAGGGCGCCGGTCCGCGGATTGTTCAGCGGATCGTAGATCTTCCTCGCGGCCGTCACTTGAGGTGCCGTGAGGCAACCGGATGTATCGCTCCCCGTGCATTGAACGGTCGCAGGGTCAAAATGGCACAGGGAAGGATTCTCGATGAAGCCGTCCTTGACTCCATCGAGCGTGTCGCAAGCGGCAATCGCCGCGTTCTGCAGGATGAGAAGTTTTGCGGGTGGGATGTAGCTCTCCGGAGTTTCCAGGAGCGCCAATTCGTCCCAAAGACCGCGCGTCTGCAAATGGTTCCAGTTGATCGCGGGAGCTCCCGCGACGATGCCCTGGAAATCGTCGGGATAGCGCTGCGCTTCCGTTAAGCCTTCCCGGCCACCTTCCGAGCAGCCGACGAAATAATTACGACGGGCATCCGTTCCGTAAAACGCGCGCAAGATGGCTTTGGCCTGAACTGCAGTTTCGTGCACGGCGCGATAGCCGAAGTCCTTCACTTTTTCCGGGTGCCCAACCGCCCAGGTCGCGCCGGGTCCCGCAACGTGCCCGTCGTCGGTAGCGGCTGTGGCATATCCAAGGAGCAGCGGCCCTGCCATCGCCGCGGACGGAATCATTCCTGCAAATCCTCCGTTGCCCACCTGCTCGAACTTTCCGTTCCAGCCGGAGAGGGGCAGCCAGACCTCGAAATGGATTTCGGAGTCGCTCGTCGGTCGCGCGATTCCTGCCACGCGGCAGAACGCTGGCAGATTCGTAGTGGGCGCGGGCAGCCCGGGTCCAGCGGGCGGTTTGTACGCTCCAGCTGCGACGGAAGTGGCGGAGGTGATCGTGGCGTTCGTCAGCGTGAGATTCGCGAGAGCTCCGCAAGATGTCTGGGCGGACGCCGCGACGGGAAGAAATGCCGCGATGACCAATGCAAGCAGCACGTAGGGCATGACTCGAAGTCCCACAGAATCCTCCTCTAAGAAAAGCTCGTCTACGGAATGACTGCCTCATCCTCCAATCAATGCGGGCAAGTTTGTGCCGAGATCGCACAGTGCGTCAAGCGAGAAGCGCGCGCATGAAAGGTTCCGATCCTCGATTGAGTTGCTTGATTAACGCGCTAACCGGACAAGTGCTCATCACCGCCGCTTGGGTTCTTCAAACTGATCCACTGCCCGATTCCCGGAGCGATTACCGCGGCTTGTTGGAGGAGGGGTCGTTCGAGGATTGGTGCTGCGCCACACGGCGCTTCACGTCGGCGAGTTTTTGTTCGACGTCGGCGATCTTGTCGGGCTCGATATCGGCCGGGAAGGCGTGATGCCACTCGTCCAGCGACTTCTGCCAGTTCACGGCGGCAAGATCGATCCGGCCGCTCTTGAAGTAAACATCGCCGAGATGGCCGAGAATCGTGGGATCGTGACTGTCAAAGCTCACGGCCTTGCGCAGCCACTGCTCGGCGTCCTGCAGTTTGTCCTGCTTGTAGTACGCCCACCCCAGGCTATCGAGGTAGGCTGGATTGTTCGGGTCTTCCGCGAGCGCGCGTTGAACGAGCTGCGTTGCTTCGTCCAGCCGCACATCACGGTCCGCGAGCATGTAGCCGTAATAGTTGAGCGTCGCCGCATCTTTCGGGTTCATCGCCAGCACGGTTTTGAATTCCATTTCGGCCTGATCGTACTTCTTCTGCCGCTCGAAGATGCCTCCCAGCAGGAAACCGACTAGTTCCTTCTCGGAGGCCTTCGACGCCATCGGCTCCGCAGCCCGCACAGCCTGTTCGGCATCGGCGTACCTGTGCGCCTCCTGGTAAACCTGCGCGAGATCGAGTTGGATTTCCAGATCGTCTTCGGGCTTGCCGTCGAGCAGCTTGCGCAGGATCGCGACGCCATCGTCGGTCTGGTCGTTCTCTCCGAACAGGAGCGCCTGATTCGCGCGGATGTCGCGGTCGTTCGGATAGGCGGCGACCGCTTTCTGCGCGGTCTCCAGGGCGTGTGGGAGGTCGCGCGCGGCGCGATACGTATCGATCAAGAGAACTTGCGCGCGGCGATCCTCCTCCGGCCCAAGCTGCACCATTTCGGAAAATGTGTTTGCGGCCGCGGTGTAGTTCTGGGCCTCCCGGTAGAGCTGCCCGAGTTCCTCGTACAGGATGGCGAGCGTGCGGCGGCGCGACGGTGTGGAATCGGACTCCGCCTTCTCGCTCGCCACGGCATCGGACAGCACGCGGATTCCATCGTCGAAGCGCGCTTCCGCTTCGTAAATCGAGGCCTCGTAATAAATCACTTCCAAACTTCCCGGCGCGCGCTGTTTGGCCTCCAGAATCGATTGTTCCGCTTTGTCGAGTTGGTGGAGCTGGCGATAAATTTCCGCCAATCTCAGGTAGTTTTCCGGGTCGGAAGAATCCATGTTCGCCAGCGCCTGGTACTGCTCGAGCGCCTCGGTGTATTTCTCCTCCGAGAGAAGTGCCTGCGCCAAACCGCGCCGGTGGCCGATCTCGTCCGGATCCAGCTCGACGGCGCCGCGATAGGCCGCTTCCGATCTGGCGGCATCTCCCTGCTGGGTGTAGGCGTCGCCGAGCAAATCGTAAAGATGCGCCGAAGGCGAGCGCTTCACTACGGCCTCGAGCATCGTGATGGCCTCGGGCCCTCTCTTCTGGTCTAGCAAGAGCTGCGTCAACTGGTCCATCGCGGCTTCGTTCTCGGGTTCGCGCGCGAGCACCGTTCGCAGCGTCGATTCGGCCTTGTCCTGCTGATCGGAAAGGCGGTAGAGCTTCGCCAGCCACAAGGCGGACTCGGTATCGGCCGGCTCGACCTTCAAGATCTCCGAGTACTGCTCGATTGCGAGCCGCACGGTATCGCTTTGGCCGGAAGTATCGTTGAGGTCGCCCAGCGTCCGCACGTAGATTCTGGCCAACAGCCGCCGTGCGGTCGTGTTTTTCGGATCGCGCTGAATAATGGATTGGGCTTCGAGCACCGCGTCTCGGATCCGCTGCGCCTGGAAATACATCTCGGCGAGTTGCTCGCCGATCACGTCGCTCGACGGGTCGAGGTCGAAGGCCTTCTTGTAATAATCAATGGCGTGGTCGGCGTCCTCGCTCCGGCTGGACATCTCATACTGCTGCTCGTAGTAATGCCCCATCGTGAAATCGAAGTAGGCTTCGGCGCGCGCGTCTCCCGCGGATGGACCGGCCGGCTGGCTCGCCGGCGAGGATGCCTGCGCCGGGTTGGAGCTTCCTGCCGGCGCAGAGGTCTGCGGCCCGGCGTACGCGCAAGCTGGCAGGATGAGAATCAAGGCAGCCGAAATAGGACTAAGCTTCACGTGTTCACCGAATTTCTAATTATCCTATACGCGGCGGGATGGGTCAAAACGTTCGCCCCACCATTTCCTGTAGGCCACCGCCGGCGTAAGACCGCAAGAGATTAAGATGCGCCCGGCACGGCTTCGGTTCCTTCGCTCGACATCCATTTGAAACTTTTCTGGCCCAAGGTGCCGTTCCGACCCATTGCAGCGGTTCTGTGAGGCACGGCAAGAAATAGGAATGTTGTTCGGAAGCTCTCTGCTAACCGGCCAGGAAAGTTGGAACGGCGCTAGTGCCGGAAGTGGCGGACACCGGTAAACACCATCGCCAGATTCAGCCTGTCGGCCGCCGCAATAACGTCCGCGTCATGGACCGAGCCGCCCGGCTGAATTGCCGCGGTAGCCCCCGCGCGCGCCGCCTCCTCGACTCCATCCGGAAAGGGGAAGAATGCGTCTGAGGCCACAACGCTTCCTGCCAGCGGCAACCGCGCCTTCATCACCGCGATCTTCACCGAGTCCACCCGGCTCATCTGGCCCGCGCCGATCCCCAGCGTCTGCCCGGCACGCGCAAACACGATTGCATTCGATTTGACATGTTTGCAGACCTTCCAACCAAACAGCAGCGCCGCAATTTCTTCCCGCGTCGGCGCGCGGCGTGTTACGCACTTCAATTCCCGCTCGCTCAATTGGTGCCGGTCCGGCTCCTGCACGAGCATGCCGCCGGGGATACGCTTCAATTCAAGCTCGCCGGCCGAACTCACATTGCCCGCGAGTTCCATCACGCGGAGGTTCTTTTTCCTGGCCAGCAACTCCCGCGCGACCGCGTCGTAGCCCGGCGCGGCAATGCACTCGACGAACAATTTCGCCAATTCTTCAGCCGTGGCGCGGTCGAGCGCGCGATTGAACGCGAGCACTCCGCCGTACGCGGACACCGGATCGCATTCGAGCGCGCGCCGGTAGGCATCCACCAAGGTATCCCGCTCCGCCGCGCCGCACGGATTGTTGTGCTTGACGATGACGGCGGCGGGCCGCTCGAACTCGTGCGACAGACTCCACGCCGCATCGACATCCACGAGATTGTTGTAGGAAAGTTCTTTCCCCTGAAGTTGCTGCGCTCCGGCAATCCCCCCAGCGGGCCGTCCGACCGGAATGTAGAGCGCGGCTTTCTGGTGGGGGTTTTCGCCGTAGCGCATCGCCTGCCGCCGCGCGAGCGTCAAATGCAGCCGCTCCGGCAATGGCGCGCGTTGGCCGAGCGTCACGCGGCCTTGCGTCACGCTCAATCGTTCGAGTTCGGTTGCGATCTTGCCGTCGTAGCGTGCGGTCAGCGCGAACGCCTTCCGCGCCAGTTCGAGCCGCGTTTCAAGACTCAGCTCGCCTGCGGCTGCAATCTCTTTCGCGACGCCCTCGTAGTCGGCCGGATCGGTCACCACTGCAACACTTTCGAAATTCTTCGCCGCGGACCGCACCATCGCCGGTCCGCCGATGTCGATGTTCTCGATTAGCTCTTCGGGCGTGAGGCCCGCCTTGGCCGCCGTTGCTTCAAACGGGTAGAGGTTCACGACGACGAGATCGATGGGCGCGATCCCCTGTTGCGCCGTCTGCGTCCTGTCGCCCGCATCGCTGCGGCGAAACAATATTCCGCCGTGAACCTTCGGGTGCAACGTCTTCACGCGCCCGCCCAGCATCTCGGGCCAGCCGGTCAATTCCGAGACGTCGCGCACGGCGAGCCCCGCCTCGCGCAGCAGTTTGGCGGTGCCCCCGGTCGAAACCAGTTCGATGCTCCGCTCCGCCAAGCACTTCGCCAACGGGATCAGGCCCGTCTTGTCGTACACGCTGATGAGCGCACGTTCGATCGCCATCGCTCCTCCGGCACGCAGGAATGAAGCAACATTGTATTGCGAGGGCCACAGAAACGAGAAGCGCGAAGAAGGGTGGGAGAGACTTGCTTCAAGAAGGCACGGCTGCCTTCAGCCGGACTTGACCGTCTTCTACCTCGACGCGATATTCAACTTCGCTGCAATGTTTGTCGTTCTTCAGCTGTTGCGTCTTCTTGCGGATGAATTGCCGGAACTGCGCGAGGCTCATCGGCTTGGACTTCCCCCCGGCTTCTTGTTGCGCTTGCGAAAGAGCCACAAACAAATTTTCGACCTTGGCCACCTCTTTCTCCGGATCGGAGCAGGTGATGGCAAAAGTCACATTTCGGTCGTGGCCGCGGGCGCGTGCTCGCTCGGCTTCGATAGCTTTGGCTGCGGCGCCGAAATGGCGCTCGACGACGCCTTCTTCCTTCTTCTTTACGCGCTTCTTGAACATTTCTCGATACTTCACGTAGGCTTGCACCAAGGTCCCAAAGCGGAATCGCTGGCCGGAATTCATGTCCAGGTTGCGCTCGCCGTAGCGCTTCATGGCCAACTCGATGCGCCATTCGATGTCGTCGGGCGGACGCTTCTTGCCCCCGCCGAAGTACTGCTCAAACTCGATCTTGTAGGCGCGAATATCTCTTTCGAATGCTTCTATGACTTCTTCTATGCTGGCCATAGCGGTCTGGAGAGTCCTATGGAATCGTAGGGTGCGCAATGCCCAGGGTCAATTGAACCACCGTCCTGCCGTGCGCAACCCAGCACGTGACCCCGCGACGAGGACCCTACAGATTTACTCCCGCTGATTTGTAAATCCCCTCGATGCAGACCAAATCGGCCAGGCCCTCTTCGCCGGGAGTGTTCGGCGTACGGTCCCCGAGAATGCACTCGGAGAAATGATCGGTCTCGTGGACAAACTGCATCGGGTCGGGTTCCGGACTGGTCTCGTCCAGGGTGATCGTGGGCGCACCCCGTTCCGCACTGGCGGCGCACCACCCCTGCACACGCATTCCCTGGTAGCCGTAGGGCGATACGTCGATCCATCCCAACGGACCGTGCAACCGGCAGAAGCCGCCCATGTTCGAACCATAGGTGGAAGTGCCTGTGGCCAGAGCGCCGGAGGGAAAGCGCATGGTCCACGCGACATTCTCTTCCACCTCGGCAAATCGCGGATCACCCTTGTCCAAAGTCGAGACTTGCCCCTGAATGCCAATAGGCTCTTCGCCCGCGAACATGCGGAATGCATTCACGCAGTAGATTCCGACATCGAAGACCGAACCGCCGCCGGCCAGCGCTTTGTTGGTGCGCCACTCGTTGGGCCCGATGTTGAATCCGAAGGCGCCCTCCATCAACTGCAAACGGCCCAGCCTTCCGCTGCGCACCAGATCGAGCGCCTTCAGGGTGATGGGCTCATAATGCAGCCGATAGGCGATCATCAGCTTGACGTGCGCGGTATTGCAGGCGTCGATCATCTGCGCACACTCCGCGGAACTGATGGCCATGGGCTTTTCGCAGAATACGTGCTTGCCCGCCTTGGCGGCGCGGATGGAGTACTCGGCGTGCATGCTGTTGGGCAGGCACACGATGACTGCATCCACGGCGTGGTTGGCTGCAATGCGGTCGAAATCCTCGTAACTGTAGATGGAGTCCGTCGGCACGCCATACTGCGCGGCAATGCGCTCGGCCTTGTCGCGGTGGCCGCTGACGAGAGCGGTAATCTTCGAGTGCGCCGAGATTTTTGCGGCCTCCAGATAATGTTCGGCAATGCGCCCCAGGCCAATCACCGCGTAACCGATTCGCCGGTTCCCGGACTGCGCTGCGCCCGATTGTGCCCGGCCGGGCAGTATCAGGCCGCTCGGCGCCCATTGCGCCGCCAATCCAACTGCCCCCATCTTCACAAAATCACGTCGCGAGAGTGGCATGGCATCCTCCTCCAGTCTGGAATCGGTATCCCCATTTCGCTCTCCAGGCCGCCGCGCAATATATCCCAGTTGTCCCCCGGGGGCTGGTTTTTTTGTGTGCATTCTCATTGCGTGCCGGCGCCGGTGGCGCGGCAGAGGTAGCCAGCCCGCAAGCGCTGAGAACGCGAGAAGCAAGATTCACAAGCGCCGCAGGTGCGCAACCCGCCACGTGACCCCGCACGTGCAAGGCTTTTGCCTGGCCGTTGACTAGCTCTAAATTTGAGGCTGCTGACCGCGAGCCCAGGCCAGAAGGCTAAACGATTTAAAAGCGGTGGATTGCAGGACTTCAACAAGCTCGTGTTCTTCTGTCGCGCTAATGAGACCAACACGAGGAAATTGGCTCATGAAGGCCAGCTGCCGTTTGACGAAATCCGCCGCGTTTGGCAGAGGGACACCAGGCAATCCAGCCCGAAGTGCGATGGCAAGTTTAAGAATACTCGCAGGATCCGGCGAAGCAGTTAGCCGGTCGAGTAACTTCAAGAGGTACTCCGAGTATCGTGAGCCAGGCAGTATCAACGTTCGCCCTAGGCTACCAATGCTCGTCTCGCCGTCGGAGCCCTCACAGTAAACCTCGCGCTGCCCAATCAACACGTCGGCTAGCTGGTTAGCAAGCTGTGGTTCCCCGATCTGTGCAAGGAATGGGGTCAGGGCCTGCTGGGCCTCAATACTTTCGGGGAGTGCGCTTCGCCACAATGGCGGGTCAGCTCGATCCGCCCACCTCAGGTCTATACGGCGCTGATCTCGACGCAGGACTATCCGATCCACCTCTCTGTTGCGGAAGGCAAGCCTCTGAGCGACCGAGTGAGGTCGCTGGACCGATATGTATGGTCCCGCGGGAAGCTCGAAGGACGGGTCGCCGATATTTACAACCAAGCGGGAAAGGGCTACGGAGGTGGGGATCTCCTTAAGCAAAGTCTCCGCAGAAGAGAAGAAGGCGCTTTCCACGGTCCAAAAGGATTCATGTTTAGCTAACTCCCTGGAGGAGATCCCGACGCGCGAGCCTTCCTTCTCGAACGAGATGCTAGGAACCTCCGCGCAGGCTTCCAAGAGCGCATCGTAGTCAAGGGCGCGGCCAGGTCGAAAGGGACTCGGCAGTAGAGAGTCCATTAGCCATGACGCCTCGCCGAGAGCCCACGTCAGCGAGTAGCCTCTCTCAGCTTGCATCAGGTTCACCTCAGTCTTAACGTGTTCACAGTACAGTTCATACAGCGTGGCCATCAGCGATCCTCCCTCGGAGGTGATCTCAAGACCAGACCTTGCAACATTGGTCTTTGGAGCGTCAGGCCCAACGGCGTTCCCGAGCGCAAGCAGGAGCGTGTCTTGATACCCCGGCGACGTGAAGTCCACATGCACGCCTTCAACGCAGGTCCCGATTAAAGGGACCGCGACACGTTCCCTCCCCGGATGAAACGTCAGAAACGTCCATTCTCGAAAAGCCTCGGACCACTGCACAGCATAGGCTAGCGACACCCCCCCGCGGGAATACTGCTCGATTCTGATGCTCCGGTCCTTTGGCTCCGCCGAGTCCGCCGCCTTGTGAATAACTAGGCCCAGCTTCGACGCTTCATGCTCGAGCGCCTCTTTGGGGTCCGAGAAACCTATGGAAACGGGCGCGGCACCGTCGACGACCACGGTGACTTTGCAACGGGGGAACACAATCCATCGGCGCAAAATTGACTCTAAGTTCTTCAGCACCGCACTCGGACGAACCCTCAAAGTTACTTGGGTTCCATGAGGGTAAATTCCCCTGGGCAGCTCTGGCGCAAACTTATCCAGCAACTTTACGAGATACTTTCCATGTATCGATCTTAAGCTCAAAGTCCTGGCTTCGTCGTCGTCCGGATGGCACGTTGTGACCTCAATTTCATCCGAGATCATGAAAGTGGAAAGCACGCCAATGCCGAACCTGCTGATCGCGCTAAATTCGGGATGGACCTTACGAAAATCTTCCTCTTGATAAAGCGACGAGCCGACCTTGAGGAAGTGGTCGTCTATGATTCGCTGTGTCATGCCCGTGCCGTTGTCCCGCACAGTGAGGACTCTAGTTCCGCTGTCCCATGTTATCGACACTTCGCCCTCGCTGATGAATCCGCGGTCCCCTTCCCACTTCAACCGGATCGCATCCAGCGAATTCTGAACCAACTCTCGGAGAGCGACGGTCGTGTCGTTGTAAAGCGTCCGCCCGGTCAAGAGATCGAGTATCTTGCCCTGGTCAAGAGTGAACTCGAATTGCCTGTTGATAAACCCGTCGGTCTGCAAACCCGAATCGTCAATTTCTCGCCACGGAAACTCGTACTTTACCCCCCGCCGTCTCTTTGCCGTCTCGACCCACCGCCTGCTATTGCGTAACTCCTTTCTCGCATAACCCAAGTAGGAGGTCAGCGCGAAGAAGCCCGCCGGCTCGCTGAAGAGCCCGTCCACAGCCACAGTGTCACTCTGCGCATTTGAGACTATGTTGCCCTCTTCATCCATCGCTGGCTTCGGTCGGACCGAAATCACAGGCATCTGCATGCTCCATTCCTCGATGCTCTTGGGATCAGAGGGGTTGATAACCCTGAAACTGATGGAAGGAGCCCGGTCCCTAGTCACGTGGAGCAAGTCTGCGGTTCGCAGAAGGACTGCGCAGTATTGGAGGTTAGCCATCTCCTGCGCACCTGAACCGTAGGGCTGGGAGGTCCTATATTTGTCTAGGTCCTCGAGGTCGCCGAGGTGATGGCTCTCGCAAACAAGGCCAAGATCCTTTCGAAACTTCAGGTCCAGCCCATCAAGAATCTTGTCCACCTCACCCGCAACTCGTGAGGCCATCCCCAGGTCCAGCCTGCTCTTACCGGCAATCCACGACCGGATGCGCTCCCCGTGGTGCTCCCGCACGAACTCCTGGTACAGGAAGGGTTCGGCCCGGTCGCCTGCCATCTTGCTGACCCTCTCTACGTAATCTTTCCAGTCGCTGCCTTCTAAGATTCCTTCTTTGAATGTGGGAAAGCTCGACTCCTCGCGCCGGTCGAACTCGTCACGCGTCACCAGCATTCCAAGATCGTGTAGATAAACGGCCAGGGTGGTCATTAGGCAGTCGGCGATAGTCATCTGAGATAGGGTGGTCGGTGGGATGATCCACTCCAGCATTTCCAAGAGGCGGTCGACGTGGGAAATGTCGTGGAGCGTGTATTCGCTGAAAATTTCGTCTCGCCCGATTAGCCGAAGGAGTTCCGTCACTCCATCTCTGATCCCGTAGAGATTCAGCCGACGAAACGCCTCCGATGAAGAGGCCTGGCTCGCTCGGTCTTCGAGAGTTGTCTTGAATACCATTTATCGCTCCTCTGAAACCCGATAACCGCCGTGTGTTATAGTATAGTCAGTATCTATGCGGTGCCGCCACTTTCGGTCGCGGCAAAGCCAAGGCCGCCTACCAGAATTTCTTTAGCTCTTGGAAATGGGCAGACGCCGATCCCGAGAATCCCGTCCTCATCGCCGCGAAAGCCGAGTACGCGAACTCTCGTTAGGTCCGAAGCAGCCGATCTAAGGGAACCCGTAAGGCCGTGGCGCTATCCGCAGACGAGAAGTCGGATTACCGGAGAAGTGATTGATCGACATCCGGATCTCCTAACGAGGTCTGGGAAGTCACGGCTCGTATTCGGTCGTAGACTGAACCACCAGTCCCGCCGCCCTCGCCTTGACTTTGCTCGCAACGGCACTAGACTCCAAGGTTCGGCCTCGCCACATGCAAACCACTGAATGCAAAGTCGTTGTACTCGGCGTCACCGGCGCATCCGGAGCACTGCTCGCCCAGATTGCGCTGCGCAAGCTCGAGGCCGATCCCCGCGTCGCCCGCATCCATCTTGTCTTGACCGAAACCGGCGGGCGGCTGCTGGCGCATGAACTGGGCGTAAGCGGAGATGCGAAGCAAATCCCGGCGCTGTTGCTCGGCTCGCCCGCGCGGAAGACCGACGTCTTGCCAAATAAGGACGTCGGCGCCTCGATCGCTTCCGGCAGCTATCCAGTGGACGCCATGCTCGTGATTCCCTGTTCGATGGGCGCGCTAGCGGCGATCGCCAGCGGCCTGAGCAACGATTTGCTCTCACGCGCCGCCGACGTTTGCCTCAAAGAGGGCCGCAAGCTCGTGCTCTGCCTGCGTGACACACCCTTCAGCCGCATTCACCTTGAAAACATGCTGCGCGCGCAGCAGGCTGGCGCAGTCATCATGCCCGTGATTCCCGCGTTCTACTACCAGCCCCGGACCATTGCCGATCTCGCCGAGGAGTTCATCAATCGCGCGCTTCAGCAGATAGGCCTGCGACAGCCCGGAGCGTTTCGCTGGGAAGGCCGACAGTCCGGCGCCGGCGATCCAGCCGCGGTGGGCAGCCGCGTCCAGCCCATCGAAGGCAAGGCTGCGCCCGCCAGAACTAAAGCGGGCGATCCAAAGCGAGGGGCTTAGGCGTGAACCGTATCCGCCATGCCTTCCGGCAAGCAGGCACACTGCTCGAGATGATCAAGTTCGAGCACTCAGTCTTCGCTCTGCCGTTTGCGTTGACGGCTGCGCTCCTCGCCGCGCGCTACTCTCTCGGCGCGGAGTGGCCCACGGGACGCCAATTCTTTTGGATCGTTGTCGCGATGGTCGGAGCGCGCTCGGCCGCCATGACCGTCAATCGCATCGCAGACATCGAATACGACCGCCGCAACCAGCGCACCAGCCGCCGCGCGCTTCCCGCCGGCGCACTCTCCGTCGGGTTCGCCTTGGGCTTTGCGGCGATCGCATCCGCGGTTCTGGTCGTGGCAGCGTGGCGATTGAACCGCCTCGCTCTCGAACTCTCGCCGCTCGCGCTCGCGATCCTATTCTTCTATTCCTACACGAAGCGCTTCACCATGTGGTCGCACGTCGTGCTGGGATTCTGTCTCGGCATCTCGCCCGCAGCGGCGTGGATTGCCATTGCCGGAAAACTCGATCCGCACATCTTGATCCTCTGCGCGGCGGTGACGCTCTGGGTCGGGGGCTTCGACGTCCTATACGCTTGCCAGGACATTGACTTTGACCGCGAAGCCGGGCTTCATTCGATCCCGCGGCGTTTCGGCATCGGTCCGGCGCTCCGCATCTCGCAGGCGATGCACGCGCTGACGGTCGCGCTTCTGGGGTGGCTTGCGGCCAGCTTCCACTTGCCGTGGCCCGCGTGGGTGGGGATTGCCGTTGTTGGCGCGCTGTTGATTTACGAACATTCTCTTTTGCACGCGAGCGACCTCAGCCGCCTGAATGCTGCGTTTTTCAACGTGAACGGCTATATTAGTCTTCTGTTCCTGCTCTTCTGGGGCGCTGCGGTGTGGGTAGCCCGAGTCCCGCAGCCTGGCCGCTACCCATAGCGGGAATCCGAATCGCATGGCCGAATTGCACATCGCCGATCCGCGTCTCAGTCCGGTGGCCGAAAGGGTGCTCGCGGGCGAGCGCCTCGGCTTCGACGACGGGATCGTCCTCTACCGCACCGGCGACTTGCTGGCGCTCGGCTGGCTCGCCAATCACGTCCGCGAGCAGCGCCACGGCAACGCCTGCTATTTCAACGTCAACCGCCACATCAATCCCACGAACGTCTGCGTCGCCCATTGCCGTTTGTGCGCATTTGGCCGCAATCCGGGCGCCGAGGGTGCCTACACCTTCGCGCTCGAGGAGATCTGGCAGCGGGCCGAGCAGGGAATGCGCGAGGGTGCGACGGAGTTTCACCTGGTCGGCGGGCTGCATCCCGATCTGCCGTTCGACTACTTTCTCGATCTCATGCGCGGGCTCAAGAAGCGCTGCCCCGGGGTTCACCTGAAGGCCTTCACGATGGTCGAGGTCGGTTATTTCGCGCGCATCGCGAAGCTCTCGATTCGCGATACGCTGCTCGCGCTCAAGGAGTCAGGCGTGGATTCGCTGCCCGGCGGCGGCGCGGAGATTTTTCATCCGCGCGTGCGT
>DASPOJ010000009.1:0-5440 GCA_035626055.1 Candidatus Methylomirabilota bacterium
GCCCTCGATTTCAAAGAAGTCCGGGCGTTGCGGATCCGGATGAGCGGGGGCGTCAGAGGCGAGCAAATGACGCAACTCCTCCACGACCTCCGCAGGATGATTGCGCAGGTCCTGCACTTGCGGCTGCCTTAGATTGCCAAACACTTTGACTCACCCTCACTTTCCCCACTCGCTTGCTCCTACACTGTAATACGCACAGAACTCGAAAAGGTTCTCATGTTTCGTGATGTTTCTAGGCTCCAACGGGGGAGCTGACGGGACCGATGGAAGGCGAGCCTGCGGCCCGCGCCTGAAGAAGTCACATTCTTCCTGCCAGGCTTACTTATTAGATGAATTCGGGGCTGGAAGGATGCCAGGCCCCGGGGCCGGCTGAAGATCGCCACAGGCAGCATCTGTGAATTCAATGTGTTAGGGAGGGTGAACGCCGTACAACGCCGGCACCCGCTAATCCAACCAATTGCCGATGAAGCCACGCGGCCACTGTACCAGAACTGTACACGCGACCAATGGAACGCTTGCAAACGGAAGGCTAACTTAACCTTCATGAGCGCGGCCGGCGTAAATTCGCGACGTACACGGCTACCGACGCGGTTAGCGTTGGCCCTCGCAGCTTCGCTTGCCGGCGTCGGTCCTGCGGCCGCGCAAACGCATTCCATGCCCGGGCAACCGCTGCTGGTCTCCGAGCTTCGTGTCTCCACGCCAATTGACTGGAATGCGCCGGGACCGCAGTTTTCCCGGCCGGATCCAATGGCGGCCGAGGCGCCAGTGGCGCCCGAATGGAACGCAACTCCGGATTCTCTCGCGGCGAGTGTCAGTTACAGCAGCACGCCGTTCCTTCAGGAAATTCGCGTGCCGCTTGGTTCGCTCCTGAAGGGCCGCGTACATATTCTCGGCTTCAACGACACGATTCCTATGGCGAATTCGTTGTGGGGCTTGTACGGCCCGCGCAGCGAGAGCAATATCAACCTCGCTAGGGGGACGGTCCCGGGACTTGCCGAGCCAACCAATGATACGGCCTTTGGATGGGCCATCACACTGAGCGGCAAGGGGCCGTGCGATCCTGGAATGGCGTCGAAACTTCTGCATCGGGCGGGCCGGTTCGCCGAGCGAAAAGCGCGTTAGTCCTTCCATCCGTCCTACTATCTGATACCATAATGCCCGCGAGATTATTGGAGCGGAAGATACTTGCGCCTCAGGGCTTCAAGCTGAGATAGTTTGAGAAGTCATCAAGTTCTTGCCGGAGAAACACTTGAAACCCAGGAAACGAACAAGCAAGCCGAAGTTCGGACGCGACAAGCGCCGGAAACATCTTCATTGGCAGGCGACGGTTTTCTATACGGACGGTGAGAAGTTCGCACGCGTTTACACGGATCGCGATAAGGCCGCGCGGTTCGCAAACCGGCAGAAGCGATCGCCGATGGTGAAGACCGCGCGGGTAGTGCAAGTAGACTAGCAGCGGGACGCGGGGCACGGCAGGCCGAGAGCGGCTGCCAAGACGGAGGAATGGTACGCGCGGATGCTGCTACGCGCGCCGACTTTCAAAGCGCTCATGTGCGAAGCGGTTCCTCCCGGTTCCAGGCAACATGTGTGGACTCCGGCAGGATTTCCTCAAATGGAAAAGCTGAGCGCCAATGTCACCAGCGCGGCCTTTGCAGATAGGCCCGCAAAGGATCTGTATTTCTGCTCCGTCGACTCCGTCGAACGACTCCCGATTGAAATCACTCCGAGTTCTAAGTGCTTCGGTTTGTTCATTGCGATGGATGCTCGTGCTGTGGATAACGAGTCCATCGAGCGAGTTGCGACGAGACTAATTGCTAAGGGATTGGTCTACCTGTGCGCATGGGGGCCAGACTGCGAACGGGTCCATGACGCATTTGACTGGGCGTCAGCTGTCGCCAATCCGGAACCGACCGTTGATGATGTGATCATGACGACCTGGCACTCGAACGAGACCTTGGAGGAAGCACTATGGTATTTTGTGAACTGCGCTTTTGCAACCAAAGCGTATGAGCGGACTTGCAGGGACTGGGTGGTCGCGACGGTTGGGAATCAAGAATCTAGGGAGGCAATCTGCGTGGCACTAGGGAAATAGCGCCCTAGGTGTCGCGGGAAGTTGCCGGTCACGCAGTGCCATGCTATAAGTGGGCTTGTTACGGGCGGCCGTAGTATAGGGGTAGTACGACAGCTTGCCAAGCTGTAGGCGGGGGTTCGAGTCCCCTCGGCCGCTCCAGTTGGTCTGATCCCGAACTATCCTAGGCAGCGTCGCAGGCTCCGATGTTGGCGTATCTCTGCGGTCCCATCGAGTTCTCCTCCGATGGCGGCAAGCTGTGGCGCCGGAAGATTACCCCGTTTCTGAGCGAGCAGCTCGGCCACCGCGTCTACGACCCCGCCATGGACGAAAAGAAGAATCTCACGGACGAAGAATCGGCCAATTTTCGCGATTGGAAGTCGGCCGACACCGAACGCTTCCGCCGGACCGTGCGGAAAATCATCCAGTTTGATTTGGACCAGATCGAGAACAAAGCCGACTACTTGATTTGTCACCTGGCGGGCGCGGATGCCGCAACCGCAAGCGGAGGGACCGCGGCGGAATTGACGTTCGCCTACCGGCAGGGGATTCCGGTCTATCTGGTGACCGACTTAGCGACGGAGCAGATCAGCGGGTGGATGTTGGCTTGCGCCGATCATGTGTTTCCCACTCTGGATGCGCTGAAGAAATTCCTCCTCGAACGATACGGCCGCGAAAAGCAAGCGCCGCTCTGGAAGGATTGAGCCGGATGGCGAAGCTCGTAGTGGCAGTGGCGAGCACGCGCCGCCCCAAACTGGATGCGGTGCGCGCAGCGCTGGGAGAAATCAACCGGCGCCTCGCTCCGGCGGACGCGAAAATTGAAATCATTGGACGAGAAGTTTCTTCGGGAGTGGGACATACGCCGACCAGCCGCGAAGAATTGATGGCGGGCGCGCGCAACCGCGCGGAAACGCTGCATCAAATCGCGCGCGCGGAAGGGCGCGACTGGAAATACTGCGTGGGGCTCGAGGGCGGATTGGACGTGGTCCTGGACGGGGCCGCGGAAAGCGGGCGGCGGCATGTGTTCCTCGAGAGCTGGGCGTACGTGCTCGAAAGGAGCACGGGGCGCGGCGCGTTCGGCCAATCCGGAGGAGTGCTAGTGCCGGAATCACTCGCAGCGGAAGTATTGGAGGGCGGCGTCGAGCTGAGCGTGGCGATCGACGCCTTCGCCGGAGGCGCGGGGATTCGCGATGCGCAGGGCGCGTGGGGAATTCTGACGGATAATCTCATCACCAGACAGGACGCGTTTCGCATCGGAGTGATCAATGCGTTTGCGCCGTTTTTCAATCGAGCGGTTTACGCGCGCCGCTGAGAGTGGAGCGCGGCCAAATTTCCACCGTGGGCTGTGGTAGGCTAGCGCCGCTCGAACTTTGATTGCTAAAGGCAGGCTGCTGCCGCTGGCGCACTGAATGCGCGGCGGCAAGTTGGAACGGCAGTGACGCCGCAGGCGGAGGCGTGACGTGGACATTGTCAAAGGCAACATGGGATGGATCGAGGTGATCGTTGGCCCGATGTTTTCTGGCAAGAGTGAGGAGCTGATTCGCCGGCTCAAGCGCGCTGAATACGCCCGCCAACGCGTGCAGATTTTCAAACCGCAGATCGATCGGCGTTACTCAGACACCGAAATCAAATCGCACTCGGGACTGGGGATTCGCTCGGAACTCGTGGAGAGCGCCGCGGACGTGCTTGCGAAGGTGGAAGGACGGACCGAGGTGGTGGGGATTGATGAAGCGCAATTTCTTGGCGAGCCAATTCTCGGCGTGTGCGGGCAGCTTGCGGACCTCGGGAAGCGCGTGATCGTGACGGGCCTGGACATGGACTACCTCGGGCGCCCGTTCGAACCGATGCCGCGATTGTTGGCGCATTCGGAGGAGATCACGAAACTTCTCGCAATTTGCGTGCGGTGCGGGAACCCCGCCGTCTATACGCAACGGTTGGTTGCTTCGGAGGAGTTGATCGTGGTCGGCGCGGGGGGGATGTATGAGGCGCGGTGCCGAAGGTGCTTCGAACCGCAACTCGCGCACGATCGAGTCAAAGCGGAGAAGCAGACTACTGCGGGGCCGGCCGCAAAGAGCTGACGTCAAGCGATTCGGGCGCCGACTCTCGAGCTCCGTTCGGGCCGCCGTTCCGAGTTTGCGTGAGAACTGCGAAAAACGCGCCTCAGCGGGTAAACAGTTTGCGGAAGAACTGAGAACGTTGTCAGTCCGAGGCACGCTTTGTGCCGGGGAATCTGCCGTTCGCCGCAATAGAGGGAAAAAGCAGATTCTTCGGTCAAGAACCGCCCTCGGAATGAAAGTTTCAGGCGTTCTTCGGCACCGTGTGAAGCTGTGCCCTGACAAATTCCCCACTTCTCAGGCACACTCTCCGGGGCTTTCTGCAAGCAGCACCTCTGTCTAGCCATTGGGCAAGAAGCGGCGTAAGATGCAGGAATTGGGTTGAGTTATGTTCAGAATTTCCTGCATGGCCATATCGATCGCGATCCTTTTCGTAGGTGACGTGAAACAGGCCTTGCCGCTGCGGCCAATGTCCCCCACCCATGCGGTTGAGATCCCCGCGAGCGCCAATTTGTCCCCGCTGCCGGCAATGCCGGAACCCGCCGATCAGGAACAAACTCCGCCGAAGAAGGCCGACACGCTGCAGCCTTATTCCGAGCTGGCTTTGGTCCGCTACGTGGATGGCGAGTTTGCGAAGGTCGTGACGCCGTTGCCTGCGGGCCGAAAAGGATTTCATTTGAAAGTGGGCGAGCCGCTTGACCAGGGCGCTCTGCGGACGGCGATCGGGAGCAACGGTTCCGCGGCGAATCCGGGCGACAAAGTGCAGATCACGAAGCTGACGTTTCGCGCCAAGGAGATTGTCGTCGATATCAATGGTGGCGGGCGTAAAGGTTCGAGCTGGAAAAATCACGTGCAATTGGAAGTCGGCGGAGCGATACCGACGGTAGGCACCGGGCAAGACACGGTTGCGTCGGTGCAGAATTCGCCGGGCGCGACGCTCTACCTGGATTTCGACCGCCCGCTGCCAGACATGACACCCGACGAACTGAAGGCCGATCTTTCCGCAATGCTGGACTTCAGCCAGCAGCGCTCGGCGGCGGTCCAATGGGTGGACACGCTGCCGCCGGAGATGAAGAAGGCGATTGAGGAGAAACGCGCGATCGTGGGGATGAGCCGCGACGAAGTGATCGCGGCGATGGGCAAACCGGAGCGGAAAGTCCGGGAGACGCAGCCGGACGGCACGGAGAGAGAAGATTGGATTTATGGCGCGCCGCCGGCGAAGACGGTCTTCGTTACGTTCGAGGGGGAATTGGTCGTCAAGGTGGAGGAGTTTCCGGGAGGGATGGCAGTTTCGCCCGAGTGAGATAGTTCCAGCAGC
>DASPOJ010000010.1:0-6582 GCA_035626055.1 Candidatus Methylomirabilota bacterium
TTCCGGCCTCCTGCGTCCGGCCCTCCTCGAATGCGACCTGCGCCTCGAAGACTTCGCACTCGGCCGCGGCGAGATCGAATTCCACCGCGGAGACAACTTCTCCGGCGCATTCGCCCACTCCCATGTCGCCGAGCGTGTATTCCCGGGGATCGCCCCAGTCGCTGAACAGGGAACGATCCCTCGGATCGGCCGGCGGGCCCGCAAGGTCTTCCAGCGCCGCCTTCAGCTGAACTTTGCCGACGCGCTTGACGAAGTCCTTGAACGTTTCACCTTTCGTCCGCCCTGACGCATATTTTTCCGTCAAGCGTGTGACGGCTTCGGGAATATTCTTGGAAGGAATCGCGACGACGGGCAGCCCGTAGGAGCCCGCGTTGTGTGCCCACTCGCCGCCCAGCACGACCTGGAAATGCGGCACGGCGTAACCCGCGATCTTCCGGCTGACTCCGTAGAATCCGAGGTCGGCGACGTGATGCTGGCCGCAACTGTTGAAGCAGCCGCTGATCTTGATGTGCAGGTTCTGAATGGGCTCGTCGAGCTGAAAACTTTTCTTGGACATCCGCTTGCGCAATTCCGCCGCGAGTCCGCGCGAGGAGGAGATGCCCAGCTTGCACGTGTCTGTGCCGGGGCAGGCGACGATATCGACAATCGTCTCGGCGCCGGCATCCGCGAGGCCCGCGGTTCGCAACGCATCGTAAAGTTGGGGCAAATCGCGGCAGCTCACCCAACGGATGACGAAATTCTGCTCGACCGTCGTGCGCACAGTTTCCTTCGTGAAACGGCGCACGATGTCCGCGAGAGAACGCAGCTGATCGGCCGTGATGTCGCCCAGGGGAAGCGCAACCGTTGCCACCGCGTAACCCGCTTGCTTTTGCGGGCGCACGTTCGTCTTCCGCCAGCGCTCAAACGCCACGGACCCGATGGCGACGCCGTCTCCCCCGGGCTTCAGCGGCGCTTCCTGGAGTTTTTCGGCATCGTCGATGTAATCGGTCCAGCGAGGATCGGGCGTCAGCGTCTTCCGCTCTTCGAGAACGAGCTCCCGGAATTTCTCGATCCCCAGATCGTGGACCAGAAATTTGATCCGCGCCCGGTTGCGATTCTTCTTCTCCCCGAGCCTTGCGAAGACTCGCGCGATGGCCTGAGCCAATGGCAGCAATTCCTCGGGCGGGACGAACGCGTCGAACAATTTCGCCTGGTAAGGCACCGTGCCCAGCCCGCCGCCGACGTACAGTTCAAAGCCGCGCCGTTCTTTCCCACCCTCGCTCCGCGTGACGCCGATCAATCCCAGGTCGTGCATACTCGTCAGGCCGCAGGCATGCTGCGAGCAGCCGCTGAATGCCGGCTTGAATTTTCTGCCGAAGCTCTGGCAATCGGGGTGGCCGAGCAAGAACTTGGAGAGCGCCTTGGCGTACGGAGTCACGTCGAATGATTCATCCGGGCAGACGCCGGCATACGGGCACGCCGTGACGTTGCGTACGGAATTCCCGCAAGCCTCGCGCGTCGTGATGCCGGCGGCTGCGAGGCGCCGCATCAAACTCGGCGTGTCGTCGAGCTGAACGTAGTGAAGCTGAAAATCCTGCCGGGTGGTGACGTGCGCGATGGAATCGGAATATTCTTCGGCCAGATCCGCTAGCGTCTCGAGCTGCGCGGCATTAAGTCCGCCGCCGGGAATCTTGATGCGCTGCATGCCCGGCGCGTCCCACAGCGTGTTCGGGCCCTTCGTCAGATCCCCGGAGGGATAGGCGATCTCCTGGACCTTTTTGCCGTCGTGCCTCTGGCCATTGTCGTAGCGCTGGCCGTAGGCGCCCCTGCGGAGACGCGTCTCCGCGAAGAGGCGCTCTTCCAGCTTGCCCTGCTTTCGCAGGCCGATTTCTATTTCAAAGATGTCAATTTCGCGGGCCAGATTCTCCGGAATCTTCCCGGCTAGCTCCTTTGCCCACGTCGCGTTCGATTCCTTCATGACAATCCGTCTCCTCGGCGAATCCCGATCACCAAGTTTAACTTAATTTCGTGTCTTTCCGTTCGGACGTACGGTTCTTGCACTACCCTGCGGAGGCCGCCATCGCGCGTTCGGGGGTGGGCGAAGCTTTGGCTGCGTAGCCGGTGGGGAGGCCGGCGCGCCAAGCCTGCCAGGCGGCATTCGGTTGCGAGCCGATCGCGCGAAATTCATCCAGCCGCACGGCGCGTTCTTTCTCGATCTTCTGGAGCCAGGCCGCAACGGCCTCTTCCTCGAATCCGTCGCACCGACGGCGGATTTCAGCGCGTAGGACATCGAGGTCGTGGACTTCGCCGAGCAACTCCTGCGTACGCTTGAGATCGGGAGCCCAAGTTCCGTACCGCTGCGGCAGGAAATTCTCCACGATATAGCGGAAACGTTTCAGGCCGATGCGCAGGCGATGCCAGGCGACCCGGCTTCGTCCCTTTCGGGCGCGCTGGCAAAGGACGACGGCCTCGTCGAGGCGTTCCAGGGCGAGGCGCTGGAAGACGATGCTCTCGAGCGGGAACTCCTCGGATTTGGACTGGAGCTTTCGCCCGAGCTTGCGCCAGATCTTCGCGTCGAAGCGATCTAGGGCGCGAGCGGCCTCGGCGCCGCGTTTGCGTTCCTGGCGGGAGAGCAGCCGGAGCATATGCTTCCTCACAGCATCTCCGGAAGGGACGAGGCGCTTCACCCAGGCCCGTTCGACTTGGGCGTCGCGCAACTCGCCGAGGGCGTCGAAAAGCTCGCGGCTCTCCTTTTTGACCCGTCGCCAGCCGGCGCCGGGCGCGATCTCGTTGAGGGCGTCCGACATCGTGCGGCAGCGGCGAAGCGCGACGCGAAGATCGTGAACCGCTGCGGGACCCCAGTCCTTTCGGACGCCGTCAGCCAGCTCGATAACGCGTTCCATCCACGTCTCGAAGCCGATTTGGTTCTCGGCCGAAAAGCCCGGTATGGAGAGTGTATTAGCCACGAAGAAGTCCTACCTTCGGAAGAGGGCAACGGGGTCAGCTCAATTCTACCGCGGCGCGGTTCGGGGCGCCAGAGGCCGATAATGGTCGGCCGACGGGAATGTGGAAATCTCGTCGGCTCAAGGCTGTCCAAGGCGGCCCGGACCTGCACGGTGCCAACATGGAATGGTCGCCATGCGGATAGCCTCATTCCCTTGAGCTGGGATAGTCCGAGAATGGACTAAAGCTAATTTTTTCAAGCACTTGGGAGACATATCTTGGTGCTTGGAAACGAGCAGCGTGGCGGTGGGAATCGAGCGGGGCGGGAGGAGTGCGAAACGCCCAATCGGCGGGCGGCAGGCATGGCGGAGGACAAGCGGGAAGCGGGATAGTCCAGCCAAAAATAGGATAGATCAAGGTACTAAACAGTAGAGGGTGTTTCGTAACAGGACACAAGGCGACGGGCAGTCGGTGCAGATCGGCACAGCGGCGAATAAACTAGTATCGCCTGTGCCCATACGTCCTCGAGAGTTGGAGTACCGAGATGAAATTGAGCAAGACGCGACTCTTCGCTCTTACTGTGTTGTGCCTTGTGTTAGCGGCCGTGGTGTTTTCGGGCGAGCAGGCACCGATCTCGCCTGCATACCGCGTGCCCCTGTTGCAGGACTGGACCCATCGCAGCCTGATTTATTCCGCCCCACGCTCAATTCTGCAGAACCTCCAAATCCAGCAGCAGCCTCGATACGTTCAACAATTCCTTCGACGGAATGTGTCTTCTCGCCAGCCCATCGGCCCGCCCATCTTCGATCCCATCGGAATTCTGCGCCGAGGAACAAACGGGCTGCAACGGGATTGGGGGATCGCGGTCGGGAGCAACGCCACGGTTGGCCAGGGGAATTACCCGGCGAAGTACGTTTTCAACGTGAACGCAGCGCCAAGCTGCGCGAACGACTACGTCGTGTTCACCACGAACCTGGGAGCAGGCCTGGACATCTACGCGGTGAACAATCTCTATGTGAATTCGGCCGGAACAGGCTATTGTGCTGGACTGACGAATCCCACGGTGCTGTGGGCGTATCACGTCCAGTCTCAAACCAACGGCACGTCGAATACGTCTCCGGTGCTCTCGTTTGCAGGTGACCAAATCGCCTGGGTCGAGGGAAGCCAGGCTGGTGGCAATAGCGCGGCGCTGCACATTCTGAAGCCAAACATCGGCGGGACCGGCCAGGGTACGATCGCGGCGCCGACGACTCCGACTGCCAGCGCAAACGCGGGCGCTTATCACACCTGCGTCACGACGACGGCCGGGCCGTGCCTTCTGAACCTTCCTTTCGCGAACGGGCGCGACGACTCGGGAAACGGCCTCAATATTAGTCCCTCTTCTCCCTTTTACGACTACCCCTACGACATCCTCTACGTCGGGGATGACGGCGGGTTTCTGCATAAGTTCACCGGTATTTTCTTAGGGACGGCCGCAGAAGTGACGTCTGGCGGCTGGCCTGTGGGGATGCTCCCGGCGGACACGAATCCGGAACTGGGCAGTCCGGTCTATGACGATACCTCCGGGAATGTCTTCGTAGGCGACTTTCAGGGCCGCGAATTCTATGTCCGCGTCGCGGCTGGTTCCGCCGGGACTTGCAACGCAAGCAGCAATGGCGGCAACCCCCCGTGCGTGGGTTCCACGACATACACCGACGGGGATACGACTAACACGAAGATCACCGCGCCGCCCATCGTGGATTCGACGACGCAGCGAGTATTTGTGTTCTTCAGCCCGAACGGGGGCGGGCCGGGAGCGTATGTGGGGCAGGAGAACACAACGCTGAGCTTGGCAACCCCGGTGACGGTGAATGTGGGGACGGGAACGGCATGGCGGTTGAACCAGGGAACACTGGATAACCTCTACTACACCTCGGACACCGGGCTCGGCACGGGCACTGGATACCTTTATTTCTGCGGCAACGACGGGGCCACCGGCGCAGACGCCAACTTTGCGCTGCTGCAGCGCATCGCGGTGACCGATGGCACGCTTGGGAACACCGTCGACGCCACACATTGGCTGGCCAGCAACGCGAGCTCGCGAAGCTCGCCGGTCTCGGAGTTCTTCAACACGACGACCGGGGTGGACTACTTATTCTTCGGCGTGGAAGCCGGCGGGGCCGCCACTGCTTGCGCCGGTAATGGTTGCGTGTACGCGCTGACCATTACGAACGGGACGCTGGCGGTACCCCCTGCGGCGGGAACCGGGGCGATGAATTCGAGTGGGGGAGCGAGCGGGATCATCGTGGACAACGACAGCGCCTCGGCCGGCGCGGCCAGCCTCTATTTCACCTGGCGGGTCAATGGGACAGGAGCGCCGTACCTCTGCAATGGAACAGCGCTGAATGGGAGCGTGTGCGCAGTGAAACTGACGCAGTCGGGTTTGAATTAGCGAAAGCAAGGATGAGAGTGAGGGGGGCGCACGAGACGCCCCGTATTGAATCAGTACCGTAAGGGAACACTAGCCAACATAGACTATTGTGCCTCCCAGGCACCTTTTTATACTTGACAAGTGGGGTCAGGCATCCGTCTCGGCTCGGAGGCGTACTATGCGCGTGCATCTGGCGAGAAACGGTGGGATCGCCTTTAGTTTACTAGTTCTCGCGGCGGCAGTGGTCCTTATGGGAGAGCAAACATCGGTCGCCACACAGTATCGTGTGCCGTTGGTGCGGGATTGGACGCACCGGCACGTGGTTTATTCCGCTCCGCGGTCCATTTTTGAAAATCTTCAAGTCCAGCAGCAGCCGCGATACGTCCAGCAGTTTTTGCGCAGGAATGTCACATCCCGCGGGCCAGTCGGGACGCCAATCTTCGATCCCGTCAGCATTCTCCGGCGCGGCGCGCAGCAAATACAGAGAGATTGGGGCGTAGTGCTTGCGGCCGGTGCGACTCAGGGGGCGGGGCGCTTCCCCGCGCAATATTTGTGGAACGTGAATGCGTCACCAGACTGCACAAAGGATTTTGTGACGCTTACGACGAGTTTGGCGGGCACAGGCGCAACGACCGTGGACATTTTCGCGCTGAACAACCTGTACATTACCGGGACCAGCGGGCTCTGTTACAACCCGCCGACCGTCACGGCTCCGACGGTTCTCTGGGCCTTTCACGCTAACGTCAATGCAGCCGGAGCCCCGAATTCCTCCCCGGTCCTCTCGCTTGCTGGCGACCAAATTGCTTGGATCGAAGGCGGGGCTGGCAATGGGACAGGCGCAGTCTTGCACATTCTGAGGCCGGGGACCGGCTCGCAGGGTACACTCGCTACGCCCATTAACACGTCTGCTTTGCCCGCTGCGCAATATACGACGAGCGGAGCCACTTACGTCACGTGCAAAGGCACCGCCGGGCAAACCTGTGAACTTCACATGACGTTTGGAAATACGAGGGACGACACCACATCCGAGCCCTACTATGACTACACCCTGGATGCGGTATTTGTCGGCGACGCTGCCGGCTACTTGCACGAGTTCACGAATGTTTTCGAAGGCACGCCTGCGGAGGCAGGTGGGAATTGGCCGATTCTCATGAATGGCGGCGGCAGCGCCCTCGGCAGCCCCGTTTACGACGAGACGTCCGCGAATGTTTTCGTGGGCAACATCGCAGGAAATTTCAGAGCGGCGATAT
>DASPOJ010000011.1:0-4066 GCA_035626055.1 Candidatus Methylomirabilota bacterium
GGGGGATGTTGAGACAGGAGGCCGAATGCTATCGGCCATACTTGAGGGACTCTCAATTTGGCTAGGGGTGTCGCTGGTAGTGGGACATGCGGTCGGAGCCCTGATCCACTACGAAGAGCGCCTGAGGCTGGAGAGTTTGAACCGCGCCCGGTTGTAACACGTCCTAATGCGCTAACCGCCCAGGGGAGCATTGGTGCCGCGGCTGTATCGGCGGCCTTCGGTCAGCTCGTCGAACCGCTTTGAGATCGCGTCGAAATCGGCCTCTCCTTGCCGAACGATCTTTGGCTGGGCTTCCTTGAACGGCGTCTCTGTGGGGATGCGCTCGAGCCAGCGGTGATGCGAGAGCTTTTCGTAGTCGGAAAAATCCAAGCGAACCAGCAATTGAATCTTCTCCGTCTCGGCTTTCTCCCCCTTCTCTGCTTTCTCCACTTTCTCTGCCTTTTCCGCCTTCTTTGATTTCTTCGCGCCCTTGGTTTCGCCTGTTGCTTCGCCCTTTGCTTCGACTCCCTCGGGCGCACTGCGCCGGTCAAACTTCAGTAGTAGTTTTCGGTCCAGGCGAAACGCCTGCTTCCAACCTTCCAGCCGTTGGCGCGCCTGCTGCGCCAATTCTTCGTTTGCGCCGAAATCAAAGACCACAAAGGAATAAGCCATGACCCTGATATAGCGGCCTCGATGCGCATCTGTCAAGGCAAGCTGGCACCTTGTTCGGGAGCAGTTTCCAAGGATGTCCCCAAATCGGATTTGCGGGGTTCTATCCACCAGGTCGCGCGCGGGCTTCACAAGTCCCGCACGCCGGCGGATGGATGTTCTCAGGAAAAGCGGCCAAACATTATTGCGACGGGCTATTCATATCTTAGCGCGACCATCGGATCGACGCGGGGCGCCCGCCGCGCGGGGATATAGCAGGCCACTAGAGCCACAAGGAACAAAACAGCGGAGACGGCGATGAAAGTCAGCGGATCGGCCGGGCCAACTCCAAACAACAGGTTTGTCATGACTCTGCTCACGCCAAATGCGGTCGCTAGACCGATGCCGACCCCTGTCAGAGCGAGTCCGCCGCCGCGCGCGAGGACCAGCCGCAGTATGTCCGAGCGCTCCGCTCCGAGCGCAATCCGCACTCCGATTTCGTGCGTTCTTCGCGACACAGAATACGAAACTACTCCGTAAAGCCCGACGGCGGCCAGAATCAACCCGAGCACGCCGACCGATGTCACGAGCTTCACGAGGACGCGGTTTTCGTAGAGTGCGTACTGCATGTGCTCGTCCATGGTCGTGGTCGCGAGCACGAGCGCATTGCGGTCAATAGAACGTAGCTCTTGGCGGACGCTGCTGGCCATGCTGCGGGGATCGACCTTCATGCTAATCAACAACAGAGCGTCACCGTAGGATTCCTGGAACATCGGCAGGAACATATAGGGACGCTGGTCTTCGACAGCTTCGTTGTAATGGCCGTCTTGAGCGATTCCGACAACTTCGACGTCCCTGCCTTGCGAGCCGCCCACGTGAAAGTGCTGACCAATGGGATCTTGGCCGGGCCACAAGCGGCGGGCGCAATCTTCGTTGATAACGGCCACAAGCGGGCTGGTCTGGTCGTCTCGGCCGTCGATGGCTCTGCCACGGAGTATGCGTGTACCCATTGTGGAGAAGTAACCGGGACTCACGACCGTGTAGCCGACGCGCACGCCGTCCTCTCCAGGGGAAGTTTGGAGGCCGGGGATCCAGACGACTTTGTTGGCGCCACCGCCGCTCTCCCACATCGGGATGCGCCCCGCGAGAGCCACGGATTCCACGCCGGGAAGGCCCGGCAACCGTTCCAACAACCCGTGCAAGAACATTTGGTACTGGGCGGCCGTATCTCCGCTCGTGTCGAAGGTGACGATGAGCATCTTGCGGGCTTGGTCGAAGCCAAGATCTTGGCCACGCACCGCGATCAACGTGCGGATCAGTAAACCGGAAGCGATCAACAGTACCGCGCTGATTGCAACCTCCGCGACTACCAACACGTTCTTCAAACGGCCAGGCGATTTCCCCCTCGTCGCCACCTGCTCTTTCGTAGCGGCGCTAATTGGGGTGCGAATGCTGCTGATGGCCGGGGTAAGACCCGCAAGGAACAGGGTCACCATCGAAATGACGGCTGCAAATGCGGCGGTGCGGGTGTCCATGCGGAAATCGAACCCGGCGGGGAGACCGACCGGCGGCATGAGCGAAGGAAGCAAATGGATGATCCAGCTGGCGAGCAGGTAGGCAAAGATTGCGGAAATAGAAGCCAGTACCAGGGTCTCCGTGAGCAACTGCCGCACAAGCCGGGATCGACTGGCGCCGATCGCGAGGCGCATTGCGATTTCCCTGCGACGTGCTTCGGCTCGCCCCAAGAGCAGATTGGTGACGTTGGCGCACGCAATCAGTAACACCAGCCCGGTGACGCAGAACAGGAGCGCGGCAAATCGCCCCATCTGCTCTCCTCTTTGCTCGCGATCAAGCTTGACCGTGATCAAGCGGTCAGAATCGGTCTTGGGGAACTGCTCACTGAGGCGCTTTTGGATGCCAGCCAACTCGACTTGGGCCTGGAGGGGAGTCGCTCCCGGCTGGAGCTTACCAAAGAGTTCAAGTTCTCGAAAGTCACGCGCGGAATAGTATTTCCGTTCGTCACTGTTCATCGCGTACCAGGTCGGCAGGGGAACGTAAACATCTGGGTTGAGAATTGGTTCTGTCCCGCGATAACTGCGAGGCAGAATGCCGATTACCATGCACTCGAGTTGGTTGGCAACGACGGTCGTGCCGACGATCCGTGGATCGCGATTGAACTCGCGCTGCCAGAAGTCATAGCTAAACACGATCATGTGGGGGGCGCCTGGAACCTGAAACTCGCCTTCACCGAACACACGGCCCAAGACTGGCTTGACACGGAGTACATCGAAGTAGTTGGGTGAGACCACGTTTGCAAGCAGGAGCCGGGCTTCGTCTCCGCGTCTAAGGAGGACGCCGCGGCGGTCGGACGCTGCAATGCCGCTCAATGAATGGCTGGCAGTTCGGAACGCCTCATATTCAGGCAAGGAGGAACTAGCGTCGGCATCGTATGCGCCGGAAACCTTTGTGTTCGAGACGCGAACGATGCGGTCTGTGTCTTCAACTGCCAATGGCCGCAGCGCGACAGCGTCGGCGATGCTGAACATGGCAATGTTGGGGCCGATGCCGAGAGCCAGCGTGAGGACGGCGACGGCCGTGAAGCCGGGGGACTTGCGCAGCATCCGCAGGCCGAAGCGAATGTCTTGCAGGAGCTGCTCGAGCCAAATGACGCTCCACACCTCGCGAGCCTCTTCCTTGACCTGCGTCACATTGCCGAATTTGCGCAAAGCCCTATGGCGCGCTTCCTTCGGCGACATCCCGCGCTCGATGTTGTCTTGCGTCTCTCTTTCGATGTGCTCGCGTATGTCCTCGTCGAGCTCCTCGAGCATGCGTTTGCGGCGACTCATGATTCGCCCTTCTGCTCCGCCGGCCGCAGAATCCGCGCGATCGCTCCCGCCAGCTTGTCCCACTTGCTGGTCTCGACCATGAGTTGCCTTCGGCCCTTGGCCGTCAGCCGGTAGAACTTCGCCCTTCGATTGTTTTCGGAGACGCCCTCTTCGACTGAAATCCATCGCCGCTTGATGAGCCGGTGCAATGCCGGATACAGCGAGCCCTGCTCCACCTGCAACACGCTTTCGGAGGTGAATTCAATCGCTTTGGCGATGGCGTGGCCGTGCGCCGGTCCCATCCGCAGCGTGCGAAGAATGAGCAGGTCCAGAGTGCCCTGCAGCAATTCGATCCGTTCGCATTCCTCTTTGGTAGACATTCTAGGTAAGGATAACGAACTTCCAGTAGAATGTCAAGGGGAGCGGCAGGCATCGGCCAGGCGGCTCACGCCTTCTGAGGCGGATGGCCGGGAATAGGGATGTCTAGGTACATCGTATCCCCCGGCATCGTTGAGGTAGTACTCCAGAAAGACCGGCGGGAGCAAGCAAAGTTCCAGCGGCGAGCGAGGAGCGATCCGCTCGATGATTTGCCACGGGCTCTGATTCTCTTTGTG
>DASPOJ010000012.1:0-19773 GCA_035626055.1 Candidatus Methylomirabilota bacterium
CGGCCAGATTGAAATCACTTTCAATAATCGCACCCAATATCAGTTGTCCATGTACGTGGACGGGCATTTTGGGTGTACGGCCAATCCTGGCATGACATGCGACAGCACCGAAAACACGGATGCTCATCTTTTGGATGCCCGGCTCGGCGAGAGGATCGTCACGCAAACGCAAGAACCGGCGGTCGACCATAACTATACCTATACCGTCTGCAGGGCTGACGACAATAGCGGCCCTTGCAAGAGCGAGTAGTGGGATCCCTTTTGGCCCGGGCAATTGGGCAGGGGCTGCATCCTAGGGAGCAATTCAGGAATTTCCGGGCGAGGAATCCTCGCCCGCCGCAGAGTGGCCGGGGCGCTGGAAGTTCCGGGTGACCCGCTACGCGAGCCGCTCTAGCAGGCGACGAACGGTGGGTCGTGGGTCCATCAGTGCCTTCTCGAGATGCGGAGAAGATCCCGATTGGATTAGTTACAGGGGGCTGCGCCTGTTGCACTGGCAGCGTCCACGTAACAGGCACGGTCCGGGTACCGCTCGCCTCCAGCCTCCTGGAATTGCAAAACGGTGAGCTTGCCGTTCGCGGGGGTTGACTTGAGAACGCCCGCGGTGAAGGGAATCGTGTCCGCGCCGCCGCGCAGGGCCTCCACGAGCGCCCGTCCTTTAAGCACGCCGTGCGACGGAATCTCCAGGCCCAGGATATGGGCAATCGTCGGGGCAATATCCGCGTTGCTGACCGGCGCGAGGTCTGTGAAGCCCGCTTTGAAATCGGGTCCGATCGCGGCCATATTGTTGAACGTGCAATCGCGCCCGAAGCCGCCGTGCATGCCTTGTCCCTCCTGGAGAGTGGTGTCGGACACCTCAATCGCCGTCTGCAAGTCCGCGGGATTGAGGTAGAACGTCTTGAATGCGACGACGATCGCGGGCCGCGGCGTTTTGCCCGAGCCCACCAGGCCAATAGCGCTCATCGGCAGAGTCCCCGGAACGGTTCCATATTGATCGTCCACAAAGATTCCGCCGACGTAATCGTAGGTTGTGAGCAGGCCGGCGATCTGACGCACAGTGTCCGGATTCTTGTCCGGCACGTAAATCAGATCAGAGCCACCGTTCGCCGTGACGATCGCCCGCGCGTCCGAGCCATCCAGATTCCGCACCGTCAACCCCAGCAGACCGTTACCCGAGACCGGATGCTGATAGATTTCGGGAATCAGCGGGATTTGGCGATACGCATTTGCCTCTCCTTCCGCGCCGGGCTGGTCCGGATCGAAGAGATTCGTCTGCATGTCCAGCGCGAGGTCAATGGCCAAAAACCCGCTGGGCAGCGTCCCCAGATGGGTGTCGAGCTTCCCCGAGCTATCGACATAGATTTGTTTCGCCGACTGGCTCGAAGTCCGTCGCGTAAGGCTGATTTCCTGCCGGCTGATCGTCGCAAACCCGTGATCCGACGTGACGAAAAGGTCCGTGTTCGCCTTTATCGCCGGATGCGCGTCCAGCCAGTCGAGGATTTGCCGCAAATTTCGGTCGGCGTTTTGCACCGCCCGGCGCGATGTGTCCCCGTTAATCCCAGGCGAAAGCGCCCCGAGGCTGTCGCCTTGGAAGTGCTGCGTGCCGTCTGGATCGCGCGACCAAAACACGAGAACAAAGGGTCTCGGCGCGTCCCGCTCGAATTTCGGCAGTACCACCTTTGTAACCACATCGGCGAGCCATAGTTGTTGTGTCGCGTTGGCTTCCAGCGTCCCCGCGTGCGCGACATCGCCGAAATAGCCGTTGTTCCCGTCGGCTCTGGAGTCGTATCCATTGCTGCGCGTCGGGGACTCCGGCGAAAGTCGCGCATCCGCCAGTTGCAGCGCAAGCGCCGGCGATAGCGGCACGCCCTGAGGTCCTCCGGGAAGCGCTCCCGTCCTGTCGTCTATGATGAGCGCTGTTCCGGCGAACGGAAAGGCCCGCTGGACCGGCGCAATCGCCTCGATCTGTTGAATCGCCGTCGGCCCCAACTTTCCGATCGTTGCCGTGTTGTAGCCATTCGCGGCAGCCGCGGTCAACAGAGTGGTCTCATTCAAGTAGTTCCCGCCATAATGTCCGTCCAGATCGGAGAGGATTTCGTCGCTTTCGATGAAAGGCGTCGGCGTCCCCCGTGGCAAATTGAAATTCCCGCTGTCGAAGGTCGGGTAGCCGACCCAAAGGGTATTGCTGAAGTCGCCCGTATCGCCCAGAAGATGGCCCGTCGCGATTGCGGACGCGTTCGCCGTCGTGAACGTCGGAAACAAACTGTGGCTATTCACAAAGTTCACGCCCTGTTGGCGAATGGCCCACAGCGCAGGCGTATCCGTCGGGTTCACGGAGCCCGGGCGCAAGCCATCCGCGACGAAGATGATAACGTTCCTGCGAGGAGGCGTTGGGCTGCTCGCCTGTTGGGCCAAGGACGCCTGGGAAAATAGCAAAGACGACGCCAAGACCGTTGCCGCCCAGATAAGACGATAGGTGTTGCGCGTTTGCATGGGAGTCCCTCAGATCAGCTTCGGAATGTCCTGCCGAGGATAGCAAGATTTGACACCCGCCGCATCCCGGTCGGACCAACCCCAGGCGCGTCCCGCCGGTGTTCAAATCACCCGTAGCAAACTGGAAGCGCCTCCGCAGCGTCTAAGGAGTGAAAGCCAGAGCGGTGTTATATACTTCTCAAGCTGGGTTGCCCGCCACATCCGGCGAAGGAGCACGGGAATGGGGATCGCGCTAAAGGAAATCCTGGGTTGGGCACGGAGCCGCAAGTTTCTTGCCTCGCTCTTAATCGGCCTGACCCTGGGAATTGGCATTCTGATCGGCACCCTCATTTCCGGCCGGGTGAGCGCAACGCGGCCTCCGTTCTCTCTCGGCACCGCGCCGCTCGCGAAGCCCGACCCGGTGCAGCTGTCGAGCGCCTTTGCGAGCATCGTCAACAAAGTCGAGCCCGCGGTGGTGAACATCTCCACCACGCAGGTCATCGAACGCGGTCCGAGAGCCCGCCAGCACGGTGGGCAGGGCGGCGATCAGGACGGCGACGAGGACCAATTCCAGGACTTTTTCAATCGATTCTTCAATTCCCCAGGCGAAGCCGACCAGGCCGAGCGCAGTTTGGGTTCCGGAGTCCTTCTCGACAAAAAGGGATACATCCTCACGAACGACCACGTCATCGAGCAGGCCACTAAGATTCAAGTGCAGTTGAATGGCGATCAGACGCTGTACACCGCGAAGGTCGTCGGCACGGACGAAGAGACCGATTTGGCTGTGATCAAAATTGACGCGGGAAAGGATCTGCCCATCGCGCAGCTTGGGAATTCCGATGGCATTCAGGTTGGTGATTGGGTTCTCGCGATTGGCAGCCCGTTCGGCCTACAGGCCACAGTCACGGCGGGAATCATCAGCGCCAAGGACCGCAGCAACGTCGGCGCGCGGCAATTCCAGCGTTTCATCCAGACCGACGCGGCAATCAATCCCGGCAATTCCGGCGGCCCGCTCGTGGATCTCGCGGGGCAGGTGATTGGCATCAATACGGCCATCATCACCGGGAGCCGCGGCTACGAAGGCGTAGGGTTCGCGCTGCCGAGCAATGCCGCCCTCACGGTGTACAACCAGATCGTGACGACCGGCCACGTCACGCGCGGTTCCATCGGGGTCAGCTTCAGCGAGGATCAAAGCAGCAATCCGGTTCTTCTCAAGGAACTCGGCGCCGATTACGGAATCGTCTTGCAGTCCGTCGAGCCGGGGAGCCCGGCGGACAAAGCCGGCCTTCAGCCGGGCGACATCATCACTTCGTTGAATGGGCGTGCGGTGCGAACCGGGAATGACCTGGTGAATCCCATCGCCGAAAGCCCCATTGGCGACAAACTGCGCGTCACGTTTATCCGCGACAAGAAGGTGCACGAGACCAGCGTCACCGTGGCCGACCGCGCAAAGATTTTCCCGGAGCAAGCGGACAACGGCAACAATGAAAACGAAGGCCAGCAGAGCGAGGCCGCTCCGGCGGAATTTGGGCTGCGCCTGGAAGAACTCACGCCCGAGCGCGCGCGGCGCTTCCAGTACGGCTCCCAGCACGGCGTCATCGTGACCGACGTTGAGCCGGCCAGCTTTTCGGAGGACCTCGGATTTGGCCGCGGCGATCTGATCGTGGAGATCAACCACACGGCTGTCAACTCCATCGCCGACTACCGTCGACTCGTCAGTGCATTGAAGCCCGGCGATGATGTTCTCTTCAAAGTGATTCGCCACAGCGGCGATGAACAAAATGACCGTTTGCTCACGGTCATGCTCGCGGGCCAGGTTCCCGCTCCAGGACAGTGACCTTGACTTGCTCGCGCCGCATCATCGTTCCGCTATTGACCGCCGCGTTTCTCGCGGGTGCGAGCGCCTCGATTTTCGCCCAGGCACCTCAACAACACTCGTCCGCAACTCACCCGAGTTCGGCGCACAAGACCACGAAGAAGCATCCGCATCACACGCGCGATCGGGGGCAAAAAGCCCCCACGCCGGATCGCATCGCGGAGATTCAGAGCGCGCTCGCACGCGAAAATGCCTATCAGGGCGAGCCGAACGGAAAGTGGGACGCCGCCACCATCGCAGCGATGAAGCGATTCCAGTCCGCGAACGGCCTCGAGCCCACCGGCAAGATTGACGCCCTCACGTTGCAAAAGCTTGGCCTCGGCTCAGAGGTCGCAGGAAAGGGTGCGCCCACTCCGCCCAGCGGCCCCGACGCCGATTCTCCCCCGATCACCGAAGCTCGCTAAGACCAGAGTTTCTTTCTTGTTTCGTGGCAGTTCTTGTGTCGCAGCATTGCAAACTTCCTCGCGCGTTGACCCCTGCAACCCCCTTTGTTAGATTCTTCGCTCGAAGCGAAGACTCGCGCCGAAAGCTGCTTGCGCAAGCAAACCTGTCGGCTCCCCGGCGGTTGAGGAGGCAGCATGGCCTCTGCAGTGGTCCCCAAGGTCTTCAGGAATTTCATCAACGGTGAATGGGTCGAAGCGCGCGGCAATCACGCTTTCGAGAATCGCAATCCCGCCGACACCAGCGAGTTACTCGGAATGTTTCCCGCTTCCGGCGAAGAAGATGTGAACGCAGCGGTGGACGCTGCGGAGGCTGCCTTCAAGACGTGGCGCCTGGTGCCCGCGCCGAAGCGCGCGGAGATGTTGTACCGCGCGGCGGAAATTCTCGTCTCGCGCAAGGAGGATCTGGCGCGCGAAATGACGCGCGAAATGGGAAAAGTTCTGGCAGAGACGCGCGGAGACGTCCAGGAAGCCATAGACATGACGTATTACATGGCGGGTGAAGGGCGCCGCCTCTTCGGCCATACCACGCCTTCGGAATTGCCGAACAAATTTGCGATGAGCGTCAGGGAGCCGCACGGCGTCTGCGCGATGGTGACGCCGTGGAATTTCCCGATGGCGATCCCGTCGTGGAAACTGATGCCCGCTCTGGTCAGCGGAAACACCGTCGTCATCAAGCCCGCCACGGACACGCCTCTCTCAACCTACAATCTGGCGCAAATCCTCACGGAAGCGGGAATCCCCGCCGGCGTCGTCAACGTCGTCAATGGCAGCGGCGCGAAAGTCGGCGTGCCGCTGGTGAATCACCCGAAAGTCCGCGCCGTGAGTTTTACCGGCTCGACCGAAGTGGGGCGCACGGTGAGCGAAGCCTGCGCGCGCGATTTCCGGCCGTGCCATCTCGAAATGGGCGGCAAGAACATCATCGTCGTCATGGATGATGCGAATCTCGATCTCGCACTCGATGGCGCGATCTGGGGTTCGTTTGGGACCAGCGGGCAGCGGTGCACCGCCACGAGCCGCATCGCTGTGCAGAAGAGAGTCTACCGCGCATTCGTGGATAAACTCGCGGAGCGCGCGCGGACTCTGCGCGTCGGCGACGGCCTCGATCCCGCAACCGAAATGGGCCCGCTCATCAACGAATCCCAGTTGCGGCGCGTGATGGAGTACGTCGAAATCGGCGTGAGCGAAGGCGCGAAACTCGTGGCGGGAGGGAAGCGGCTGGATTCCGGCCGGCACGCGAAAGGATGGTTTCACGAGCCGACGGTTCTTGCGGACTGCGCTCCGAAGATGCGCGTCGCGCAGGAGGAGATTTTCGGCCCGGTCGTGGCCGTGATGCCGTTCGACACTCTGGAAGAGGCGCTCGACATCGCGAACGGCGTCGTCTATGGACTTTCGGCTTCAATCTACACGCGCGATGTGAACAAGGCTCTGCGCGCTGTGCGCGACTTCCAGACGGGCATCGTGTACGTGAACGCTCCAACAATTGGAGCCGAAACGCATTTGCCCTTCGGCGGCACCAAACAAACCGGAAATGGCCACCGCGAGGCCTGCGTGGCTGCAATCGATTTCTATACCGAGTGGAAAACCATCTACATGGACTACTCCGATCGCCTCCAGCGCGCGCAAATTGACACTTCAAGTTTTGGCTCCCTGGACGAATAGATTCCTTACGCCATGGCGACCGTCTATCTCAAATTCCTTGCGATCGGGTTAAGCGCTCTATTCCCCTTGATCAATCCGGTCGGTTCGGCGCTGGTTTTTCTAAGCATGGTCGGACGAGTCCCCCGCGAGGTCATCCGCGGTCTCTCGAAAAGAGTGGCCGTCAGCACCACGCTATTCCTGTTTATCGTGGACATGGGAGGCGCCGGGCTCTTGAAGCTGTTTGGGATTTCCTTGCCGGTAATGCAGTTGGCAGGAGGCCTTGTCGTCGCCGCAATGGGCTGGCGGCTTCTGACTGAAAGCGACACAGTGGTTCAGAGCGAGCCCGCTGCGTCCGCCTCGGACCCGGCGCGGTCGCGAGGGAAGGTGTTCTATCCGTTCACGTTCCCCGTAACGGCCGGCCCCGGAACCCTCGTCGTGACTTTGACGCTGAGCGCCCATGCATCGAAGCGGCCGCTGGTCGAGGCGGCCTTCGCGCACCTCGGAATCTTTTGTGCGATCGCCGTGCTGTGCGCGGTCGTTTACTCTTGCTATGCCTACGCGGATGTCATTGCGCGAAAGGTTTCTCAGCAGACCGCCCACGGAATTCTCCGCGTCATCTCTTTCTTCTTGTTTTGCATCGGGGTGCAGATCGCCTGGAATGGCTTAGCCGCCCTTATTGCTGGCGCAAATTTCCTCCAGAAATAGGCTTGCTGCGCTCATGGAACGACAGGAGGCACGACACCCGCCCCGGAGAAGGGACACAAACTATTCTCTGGCGCCTCATCCCTGCCAATCGCCCCACTTCCGAGCCAGCCAACAGAGAGGCCTCATTTCCGCAGCGATAGCCCGCCACGGGCTTTGGAATCGCGGCTCGGCGCCGGTCTGCTGGCCGGAATCCAGCCGCTTGTCAGCGTTGACGCCGAGAACAGCCCCTTCCTCGCGTTGACGCGGCTTGACGCCGCGCATACAATTGAATAACGGGTTACTGCGCGAGGGGCGTTCATGTTGGATGCGGTCCTCAACTCGAAACGGAAGCAACAGATCCTGGCTGAAGTTGTCCGCGCGTACATCGATAGCGGCGAGCCGGTGTCCTCGCGGGCCATTTCTCGAAGCCACGCGCAGGCTGAATCGCTGAGCACGGCGACCATCCGCAACGTCATGGCGGATCTCGAGGACGAAGGATTCCTTTATCAACCGCACACGTCCGCGGGACGCGTTCCGACTGCGGCCGCGTACCGATTCTTCGCGCAAATCATCGCGGCGCAGGCGCGGCTCGATCCGGTGGATCAGCAATGGATTCGCGCGGAGTTGGCCGCGGCGGCCACTCCCGAAGAGATCACCGAGCGCGCCGGTCACATCCTGGCGAAAATGTCGCACGGCCTGGGGATTGTCGTCTCGCCGCCGCTTGGCCGGACCGTGCTCGAACACATTCACTTCATGCTGCTGCCGGATGGGCGCGTGGTTGCAGTTTTGGTGACGACTGCCGGCGCGACACGCGACAAGATCGTCCGGCCGGAACAAAACTACACGCAAGGGGACCTTGACCGCACGGCCGAATACCTGAATCGCTCGTATACGGGACGCACGCTGGACGCGATCCGCGCGGACTTGCTCTCGAAATTGGCGAACGAGCGCGAACGCTACAACCGGCTCGTCCGCGACGCACTAGCGCTTTGCGATCCCAGCGTTTTGGGTGAAGGCGACGCGAGAGAGATCTACGTCGAGGGCGCGTCCCAGATTGTGTCCGCGCCGGAACTTGCCGGTCAGGGGCAGATGCGGGATTTGCTGGCGGCGATTGAAGAGCGCGAAAAGCTTGTGGCGCTCCTTTCCGCTTGCATCGACACGCCTGAGCCGGTCCACGTACAGATCGGCGTGAAGGAAATGTTGGCGGCGGGCGAGCACCTGGCGCTGATTAGCGCGCCCTACGGCGGCGGCGAAGAGGGGCAAGGTTCGCTCGGCGTGCTCGGGCCGGTGCGGATGCACTACGAGCGGGCCATTACCGCGGTGGCTTTTGTGGCTCGCGCTTTCAGTGAAACGCTGCGCAGGGAATCGGAGGGCTGAGAAATCCGTGAAAGAATCTGAATCCAAAGAGACTCAAGTTAAAAGAATGGACGACGATACCATTCCGGAAAGTGACGCGGCCGGCGCGCCGGACGCCGAGCCCGACGCTCTTGCGAAACTGCAAGCCGAGAAAAACGAGTTGCTGCAGACACTGGTCCGGCGCCAGGCTGATTTCGAGAATTATCGGAAACGCGTCGACCGCGAACGCCATGAGGAGGCCCGCCGCGGCGTAACCCGCATCCTGGAGGATCTGTTGCCGGTCCTGGACGGATTCGAGCGCGCGCTGCAATCGCGCGGGGACGGGGACGCGGATGCGGATGAGCACTACAAGGGCATTCAGCTGATTCAAAAGCAATTGTGGGACGCACTTTCAAGGCATGGTCTGGCGCGAATCGACGCGGAGGGCAAACACTTCGATCCGCACGTGCATCTGGCCGTCGAGCGTGTCGAGACCACCGAACATCCGGACGGCGTCGTGCTGGAAGTGTTGCAGCAGGGCTATAAATTCCACGATCGCGTGCTACGGCCGAGCGCGGTGCGTGTCGCAGTCCATCCAGCGGGTCACGACGAGACGCACCCGCGCAAGACAAAAGCGGCCAACTGAGAAGAATCATGGCGCCCGGGCACAAGCGCGACTATTACGAAATCCTGGCGGTTCCGAAGGCGGCTTCCGCGGATGAGATCAAATCCGCGTATCGCAAAGCTGCGTTGAAGTGGCACCCGGATCGCAACCCCAACGATAAGAAGCAGGCCGAGGAAAGATTCCGTGAGGCCACCGAGGCTTACAGCATCCTGACCGATCCGCAAAAGCGCGCGGCGTACGATCGCTACGGCCACGCGGGAGTCTCAGGCGCGTTCGACACGGGAATCAGCCACACGATTTTCGAAGATTTTCAGGACATCTTCGGCGATTTCTTCGGCTTTGAGGATATTTTCGGTGGCGGAGGACGCCGCGGGCGCAGCAAGGCGCAGCGCGGCGCGGATTTGCGTTACGACATGGAATTGAGTTTCGAGGAGGCCGCAACCGGGCTGACCACGAAAATTCGCGTGCCGCGGCAGGAATTTTGCGAGCCGTGCAACGGGACTGGGGCGAAAGCCGGAACGGGCGTGGTCGCCTGCCCGCAGTGCGGCGGGCGCGGTCAGATGCATTACCAGCAGGGGTTTTTCGCGATTTCCAGGACGTGTCCGGCGTGCCGCGGCGCGGGGCAAGTCGTGCGCGAGAAATGTCCGGAGTGCCGCGGGGAAGGGCGCGTAGAGAAAACCAAGACGATCGACTTGCGTATTCCGCCCGGGGTGGATTCGCAAACGCGGCTGCGCGTGCCGGGCGAAGGTGAAGTCGGAATGAACGGCGGGCCGCCGGGCGATTTGTACGTCATTCTCGAAGTTCGCGAGCATCCCTTTTTCGAGCGCCGCAATGCGGATCTCTACTGCACCATTCCCATCAGCGTGACGCAGGCGGCTCTAGGCGCGGAAGTAACCGTGCCGGGACTTTCGGGCGAGGAAAAAGTGAAAATCCCCGAAGGCACGCAGACGGGATCGATTTTCCGCCTCAAGGGAAAGGGATTGCCTGACCCGCACGGCGGCGGGAAGGGCGATCTCTACGTGAATGTGCGCGTGATCACGCCCGCGAAACTGAATCGCGAGCAACGGCGAATGCTGGAGCAATTGGGACAGACGCTCGAAACCGATAACCTTCCCGTCCAGCGCAGTAGTTCCTTCTTCGACAAAGTCAAAGATATTTTCGGCTAACGCCTTTCAGCGTTTCGGAGGTTGACTCGGAGCGGGTTGTGGCGCCGGAGCTGTGTTCGTCGCCGGCGATGGAGCTTTGGGTGGCGCCGCAGGCGCTGCTGCAGGTGTGGGCGTCGGAGTAGGAGCAGGAGTTCTTGGCGGCGCTGCGGCCGGCGGCGGCGGAGGCGCCGGAGTCGGCGTCGCCAGCGCTTCCAGGAATTCACGGCGGAAGAGGTCTGCGTTTGCCGAGGTTGCCACCTGCGCGTTCGGCATCTTGCTCGGAACGGAAACGGATCTCCCCGTCTCGGTCCCATACTCCGTGATGCTGATGTTCATTGGGATCGTGGAGACGGCCATGGGATCGGCAAGCGCGACTGCGGCGAGGGGGTCCCATGCGAAGTAAACCCCTTGTGCTATCAATTTCTTCTGCACGCCGAGGACTTCCGCGGCGAATTTCTCGAGCGGAGTTTTCGCGTCTGCCGCCAGCTTGTCGAGAAACTCGGACGTAATCGGCACCTGCTGCGTGGCGTCCAGCGGAATCAAGCGGATTGGCGCGCTGGATGAAAACACAATCGAGGCCGCCAGCGGATCCAAATAGAAATTCCATTCGGCGGTTTTGTTGTCGGTCTTGAAGTAGCCGCCATCCCCTAAATTGCCGGGAACGTTCACGGCGCCGCCCATGATCACGATCTCCCCGATCGCTTGCACACCCCAGGATTCCACGCGCAGGACGGCGCCGAGGTTCGTGAGCGGGCCAAGCGCGAGGATACGGACCGGGCGCTTGGAATCCGCCAGCCGCCGCATAAGAAACGACGACGCAGACTGCGTCTGCGGCTTCGCCGTGGTCGTGGGGAGCGTGACGCCCGGAAGCGTTTCGGCGTCCTTGCGCCAGGATTCGGGGAACGCTGCGTGTCCGGCAAGCGGAGCAGTCGCGCCTTCGTAAACCGGAATTTCCGGATGGCCGGCAAGCTGCAAGAGTCGCAGAACGTTGTTCGCGCCCGAAGAAACGTGGCAGAGGCCGTTGACGATCGTGATGGCCTCGATGTGAACGTCGCGGCGACCAAGCAGAAACGCGAGTGCGAGCATGTCGTCTATGCCGCCGTCGGTGTCCACGATGACGGGGGTCGCGGAGTGCGGGGTGGGCGCGGGGCGGCGAGGAAAAGCCGCGGCGCGCGAAACCGGGAAATTAGCAAGAACAAGTGCCGCCGCGATGGCGGCGGCCAGGAAACGGTTATGAGCATAAGCGGGAATTCTCATTGGCCTGATATAACATACTGGGAATGCGGCGTCGCTTTTTTGTTGAACAATTTGACGCGAACCGTGCGACGGTGCGCGGCGAGACGGCCGAGCACCTGGCGCGGGTCTTGCGCGCGAAGCCGGGGCAGCTCTTTGAGCTGAGCGACGGTAGCGAGGTGTGGCTCGCAAAGACGGAGACGGTGGGCCGCGGCGCGATTGAATTCTCGCTCGTGGAGCAAGTGCCGGCGAGGGAACCGCGGCTCGCGGTCGTGCTGTGGCTCGCGGTCGTGAAGTTCGACCGCTTCGAGTGGGCGCTTGAAAAGGCGACGGAATTGGGAGTTCGCGTCATCGTGCCGCTGGCTGCCGAGCGGAGCGAAAGCGCGCTCATTGCCGCCGCGGAGAAACGCGCGGCGCGCTGGAGAAAGATTCTGCGGGAATCGGCGCAGCAGGCGCGGCGCGTGCGCGTTCCTGAATTGCTTCCAGCGGCGAGACCCGCCGAGGCATTCGCGGCAGATCACAGCGCGGTGCGGATCTTGCTTTCCGAGCGAGCAACGGCCCCGCCGCTGCACGATGTTCTGCGAAGCGCGTGCGCCGAAAACGCCGCTTCCGCCGCAGTTGCGATTGGGCCGGAAGGCGGATGGACCGCCGCGGAATTTGAAGCCGCGCGGTCGGCGGGGCTCTTGGAGAGTTCGCTCGGCGAAACGATTCTGCGGACGGAGACTGCCGTCTGCGCAGCGCTCGCTTCGATCCGGTTCGCGCTGGGATGACCGCTTGACCCTGTCGAGCGGGGAAGGCATCATTCGAGATTGATGGCGATGCGAAACAAGGCGAAATTCGGCGTTGTCCTGCTGGGGTGCGCAATCGTCTGCGCGCTCGGGGTGGTTCGCGCGTCGGCGCAGGACCGGCCCCTCGATACCGCGACCGTGGACGTCGTGCCGCCGGGCACGCTGCGCGGGCAATTGGGCTTTGATTTTCTTCAGGGCGTCGAATATCCGCTCTCGGGGCTGGGAGGCGACCTGAGTTCCGTGGGCGACATAGACTTGCGTCTCGGGCTAGGAGGAGTCGCTGAAGCGGAATTGGCTGGGGCGGTGCAGCAATTCCTGGACGTCAAGAGTCAAGGAATGTCGTTCGTGCCCTTGCAATTGACGGGGCCGAACTCGACGCACGACATCGGCGACTATTCGATGATCGCCAAGTTCAAAGTTTTCGGGGAAAGCGGGCGCCGGCCCGCGCTCTCCGTGCGGTTCGGGTTCATCCTGCCGAATACGAACCAGACGCGAGGAATCGGGAACAACGCGACCGACGTCTTCGCGGAATTCGTAGCCGGGCGCCACTTCGGCAAACTAGACCTGTTCGGAAATCTGGGGCTCGAGATCATGACGTCTCCGAACGCGCTCTATTCGCAGAACGACGAGATTCTGTATGGCCTTGCATTTTCGTATCCCCTGAACCCGCGGATTCATCTTGTCGGCGAAGTCGCCGGGCGGCAGGATACACGCAGATTCAATCCGGGCCTCCTCGGCACCGAGAGCCGCGGCGAGGCGCGGCTCGGCATGCAAATTTCCGCCGGGGGATTTCGCTGGGACGTTGCAGGAATTGCCGGCCTTTACTCCAATGATCCGCGAACGGGATTCACGTTCGGCGTAAGTAAAGACGTTCAGCTTTTCCATCCATCAAAAGCTTCTAATCCTTAACTTTGATATCAACGGCGGAAACGAAGCTCTGGCCACCTCTTGCAAAGGGCATACCGGCCAGAACCCCCTATTTCGGTCTCCACAGCGTCACGCGATTCGCGCGGCGGCGTATGGCGTGGCTTGGCTTCGCATGGTATAAAGGAAAGGTACCTAAAAATGGACCTACCCGTTCAGCGGAATCCGGAATCTGCTGAGTCTGCGCCGCAGCGGCCGATCCGGCGCGAGCTGCGTGCCTGGGCGCGCGACCTCGTCATCGCCCTCATCCTGGCGTTGGTCATAATCATTTTCTTCTACCAGCCCGTGAAGGTGGAAGGGACGAGCATGGCCCCGCTGATCCAAGATCAAGAGCGGATCTTCATCAACAAATTCGTCTATCGCTTCGAGCCGATCGAGCGGGGCGATGTGGTCGTATTTTGGTATCCGCTCGACCGCTCCAAATCGTTCATCAAGCGAGTGATCGGGCTCCCGGGAGAAACGGTGGAAATCCGCAAGGGCCGTGTTATTGTCGACGGAAAGCGGCTGGACGAGACGTACGTGCCGCCGCAGTACGCCGACTACGGCAACTTCGGGCCGATTCAGGTGCCGGAGAATTCGTATTTCGTGCTAGGGGATCATCGGATAAGCTCGAACGACTCGCGCATCTTCGGGCCCGTGGATAGGAGTTATATTTACGGGAAAGCGGTTTTCGTCTACTGGCCGATGAGCAGCTTTGGCTCTCTTCCGACCGCGGACGAAGCGCTGAGGTGATCCAGGGGAGACGACACTGACCGAACCGATTGTATGGCCCGCTGTTCTCGCACTGGAGGATGGGCGAATTTTTCAGGGACGGGCTGCAGGAGCACGCACGCGGCGCGGCGGCGAAGTCGTTTTCAATACGAGCCTCACGGGCTACCAGGAAGTCTTCACTGACCCGAGTTACGCTGGGCAGCTCGTCTGCCTGACCTACCCGCACATCGGGAACGTCGGAACAAATCTTGACGATGAGGAATCGGCGCGACCGTATATCGAGGCTCTGGTGGTGCGGGAATTTTCGGCGTTGGCGTCGAATTGGCGGTCGGCGGAATCCGCGCAGGTGTATCTCTCGCGGCACAACATTCCCGTGATCTGGGGGATGGACACGCGGGCGCTGGTGCGGCATTTGCGCTCGTCGGGCGCGATGCGCGGCGTGGTGGGGACGGATGGAACTCCCGCGGACGCACTGGTTGCCCAAGCACGGGCTCTGCCTTCCATGGCGGGGCTGGAACTGGCAAGCGGTGTGACGTGCGAAAAACAATACGACTGGGCGCGCGGCTCGATCGAATTGACGGCGTCGCCCTGGCACGAGGGCGTGGACGATACACTCGGCGGGCCGGATACGCAGCGGTTTCGCGTTGTGGCTTACGATTTCGGCATAAAACAGAATATCTTGCGTTTGTTGGTGGACCATCATTGCGAGGTGACCGTCGTGCCCGCGAAGACCGTGGCTGCCGATGTGCTCGCGATGAAGCCTGACGGCGTGTTTCTCTCAAACGGGCCGGGGGATCCGGAACCTGCGACGTATGCGATTGAGGCGATTCGTGAACTCGTGGGGAAAGTGCCGGTGTTTGGGATCTGCCTCGGGCACCAATTGTGTGGGCTTGCCCTGGGCGGTAAGACGTACAAGCTGAAGTTCGGACACCACGGATCCAATCATCCCGTGAAAAATCTGCTGACGGATCGCGTGGAGATCACGGCGCAGAATCACGGATTCGTCGTGGATCCGGATTCGCTTCCCGCGAGCGACGTGGAAATCACGCATATAAACTTGAACGACCACACGAATGAAGGGATGCGACATCGCACGCTGCCGCTTTTTTCCGTGCAGTACCACCCGGAAGCATCGCCCGGACCGCACGATTCGAGATATTTGTTCCGCCAATTCACGCAGATGATGAGCGACTGGAAACTCTCTGGCGCGCTCAAGCGCGGACAGCCGGGCGCGAAATGAGTTCCAAGCAGGGACCAGGCTTGGCGTCTTGTAAGAAGGCAGAAGTCGAGGCGCGGCTCGCCCGATCGATTCTGCTCACGAGGGACGAGTTGGACATGGCGCGCAGCTAAAGCCACGCCCTGACGAACATCTGGGCGCGCGACGTGTCGTGTGGCGCGCTTCGAGGAAAGAGTACGGAAAGCGAAGAATGCCGAAGCGAACAGACCTCAAGAGAATCATGATCATCGGGTCCGGTCCGATTGTGATCGGCCAAGCTTGCGAATTCGACTATTCGGGTTCGCAGGCGTGCAAGGTGCTTCGCGCGGACGGCTACGAAGTCGTGCTCGTGAACTCAAACCCCGCGACGATCATGACGGATCCGGAGCTTGCCGAGCGGACGTACATCGAGCCGCTGACGCGAGAGACTCTCGAAGCCATTATCGCGTTGGAGAAGCCGCAGGCCCTGCTGCCTACCGTCGGCGGGCAGACGGCGCTCAATCTTGCGGTTGAACTCGCCGAGAGCGGCGTGCTTGAACGGCACAACGTGGAATTGATTGGGGCATCGCTTCGCGCCATCAAGGTTGCCGAGGACCGCCTGTGGTTCAAGGACGCGTGCCGGAAGGTCGGCCTGGAAGTGCCGGCCTCGGCGCTGGTGAACAACGTGGCGGACGCGCTGCGTCTGGCCGACCAATTGGGATATCCGGTTGTGATCCGGCCTTCGTTCACGCTGGGCGGGACGGGCGGCTCGATTGCCTACAACCGCGAGGAATTCGCAGAAGCGATAGCGCGCGCTCTCGACACAAGCCCCGTGCACGAGGCGCTGGTGGAAGAATCCGTGCTGGGTTGGAAGGAATTCGAGTTGGAAGTGATGCGCGACAATCGCGACAACTTCGTGGTCGTGTGCTCGATCGAGAATTTCGATCCCATGGGCGTGCACACGGGCGATTCCATTACCGTGGCCCCAGCGCAGACGCTGACGGACAAGGAATACCAGCGGATGCGAGACGCCGCGGCGGCGATCATTCGCGAAGTCGGCGTGGAGACGGGCGGTTCGAACATTCAGTTCGCGGTCGAGCCGGAGACGGGGCGGCTCGTGGTGATCGAGATGAACCCGCGCGTTTCGCGCAGTTCGGCGCTGGCATCGAAAGCCACCGGCTTCCCGATTGCGAAGATTGCGGCGCGGCTGGCCGCGGGAATGACACTGGACGAGATACCCAACGACATCACGCGGAAGACACCGTCGTGTTTCGAACCGACTATCGATTACGTAGTGGCGAAAATTCCGAAGTGGCAGTTCGAGAAATTCCTCGGCGTGGACGATTCGCTCGGCACGCAGATGAAGTCGGTGGGCGAAGTGATGGCCATCGGGCGGACCTTCAAGGAAGCCTTGCAGAAGGGCATTCGCGCTCTGGAGCCGAGCACGCCGTGGCGGCCGCCGCTGGAAGCGCCGGTGTCCCTGCTGCGGGAGAAGCTCGCGACCCCGCGGCCGGACCGGATTCACTGGCTGCTTGTGGCGCTGGAGCGCGGCCTCGCTCCGTCGGAAGTGGTGGAACTGACAAAGATCGATCCGTGGTTTATCCGCCAGCTCGAGGAGATCGTCACGGTGAACCGGCGGATTGCGGCTGTGACCGTGGATACCGCGCCGGAAGAATTGCTGCGCGAAGCGAAGCGCTGCGGCGTGGGCGACGAGCAACTGGCGCAGGCCTGGAAGACGACGCCCGCGGCGGTGCGGCATCGCCGCGCGAAGGCGAAAATTGCGCCCGTGTTCAAGCGCGTGGACACGTGCGCGGCGGAATTTGAATCGTATACGCCGTACCTCTACTCGACTTACGAGGATGAAGACGAAGCGGAGCCGACCGAGAAACGGAAGATCGTGATTCTGGGCAGCGGTCCGAATCGCATCGGGCAGGGGATTGAATTCGATTATTGCTGCTGCCACGCATCGTTTGCGCTGCACGAAGACGGGTTCGAGACGGTGATGATCAATTGCAATCCGGAGACCGTTTCGACGGACTACGACACCTCAGACCGGCTCTACTTCGAGCCGTTGACGCTCGAGGATGTGCTGGCGGTGATCGAGCGAGAAAAGCCGGAGGGCGTGATCGTGCAGTTCGGCGGGCAGACGCCGCTCAATCTGGCGCTCGAACTGAAGCGCAATGGCGTGCCCATCATCGGCACGGCTCCCGAATCCATCGATCTTGCGGAGGACCGCAGGCGCTTCGGACGATTGCTCGACGAGGAGAAGATTCCGCAGCCGCGCAACGGAACGGCGCTTGTGCCGGAGGAAGCGGCGCGTGTTGCAGCGGAGATTGGCTTGCCGGTGCTGGTGCGGCCGAGTTACGTCTTGGGCGGGCGCGCCATGGTCATCGCATACGACATCAAGACGGTGCAGGAGTACGTGGCGCAGGCGGCGCTGATGGGCCCGGCCAAGCCCGTGCTGATCGACCAGTTCCTCGAGGAAGCCACGGAAGTGGACGTGGACGCGGTCTCAGACGGCGAGGATCTCGTGATCGGCGGCGTGATGGAGCATATCGAAGAAGCGGGCGTGCATTCGGGAGATTCTTCTTGCGTGCTCCCGGCGGTGAGTTTGACGCCTTCCGTGCTTGCCCGCATTCGCGACTACACAAAGCGATTGGCGAAGGCATTGCACGTCATTGGGTTGATGAACGTGCAGTACGCGATCCAGCGCGACACTGTGTACGTGCTGGAGGTGAATCCTCGTGCGTCGCGCACCGTGCCGTACGTCAGTAAGGCCACGGGCGTGCCCCTGGCGAAAGTGGCGGCCCGGTTGATGACCGGCAAGCGGCTCCGCGACCTCAACCTGCCGGTGATTGAGACGGACGGGGTGGCGGAGATTGCCGTGCGCGATTTCTTCGCGGTGAAGTCGCCCGTGTTTCCATTCAATAAGTTCCTTGGAGTGGACACCATCCTGGGCCCTGAGATGCGGTCAACCGGAGAGGTGATGGGAATCGCGAAGACGTTCGGCCAGGCGTTCGCGAAAGCGCAGATCGCCGCGGGTCAGCGGCTCCCGAGAAAGGGCACGATCTTCTTGAGCGTGAACGATCACGACAAGCGGCATGTCGTGCCGATTGCAAAGGATTTGGCGGCGCTGGGATTCAAGCTGATTGCGACGCGCGGAACCGCCGCGGCCCTGCAAGCGGCGGGCGTGGAAACGTCGGCGGAATTCAAGGTTAACGAGGGACGCCCAAATATCGTGGACCTGATCAAAACCGGAAAAGTGGACATGATCATCAACACGCCGCTCGGCAGGGAATCCTTCTACGACGAGAAATCAATCCGCCGCGCGGCCATTCGGTACAACATTCCTTCGGTCACGACTTTGTCCGCCGCCAAAGCCGCGACGCAGGGAATTCAAGCGTTGGTGCAAAAGAGCCTGGAGTACGCTGCTTTGCAGAGGTTGCACGCGAGGAAGCCGGCCACGCAGAAACAGCCTTCGGGAGCGGATTGACACGGGGCCGGAAACGTTCGTCTGCTTTCGGAACTACAGTTGCCCGCGGGAAGACCAATGAAACTTGAGGGCGTCATCGCCGCGCTTACGACCCCCTTTGAGCCTGCCGGAGCGGTGGATCGCGCGCGGCTGCGGCGTAACGTTGAGAAGTACAACTCCACGGCACTGAGAGGCTATGTCGCCGTCGGCTCGACCGGGGAGGCCGCCCTATTGAGCCTGGATGAAGTGGAGTTGGTCTGGGCCACCGTGATCGAGCACGCTGCCGCGGGCCGGATCGTGATCGCGGGCACCGGCGCTGAAAGCACAGCGGAAACAATCGATCGAACGCGGCGAGCCGCAAAGCTGGGCTACGGATTGGCGCTGGTGCGCACGCCGAGCTACTACAAGCCGTTGCTGAAGTCCGAAGTGCTCGTGGAACATTATCGCCGGGTCGCGGACGCGTCGCCCATTCCAATCCTGATTTATTCGATTCCGCAATTCACCGGCGTGACCATCGAACCGGAAACCGCCGCACGGCTCGCAGAACACGAAAACATCGTCGGGATCAAGGACAGCTCCGGGATCGTAGAACGCGCCGCGGAAACCGTGCGTTTGGCGCCGAAATCCTTCACCGTGCTCGTTGGTTCCCCAACGATCCTGGTGGATGCACTCCAGGCGGGGGCTCGGGGCGGGATCCTCGCACTGGCATCTCCGCTGCCGGATTGGTGTGCGGGCGTTTTTTCGCTGTATCAGGCGGGGGACGTGCAGAGCGCAACCGCCCTGCAGGAAAAATTGAAGCCCGCCTCGAAGAGAATCGGCGGAGAACTCGGAATCCCCGCAATGAAGTACGCCATGGACCAAATGGGATATTTTGGGGGCGCGCCGCGCCCGCCGTTGCTTCCTCTGACTGCTGAAGAGCGGCGCGAGGTGGACGAAATCCTTGCCCCGCTCCTGGTGTCCCCTATGGTGTCGCGGACCCCTTGATCTCGTTCTGCCCGCCGCTTCCGCATTGCGGATGCGGGGATCTGGTGTGATTCGGCACCTTGAAACTTCCGGGCGGAAATCTCATCAAACTCTTATTATGATCGGCCGCGATAGGGATGTCTAGGTACATCGTATCCCCCGGCATCGTTGAGGTAGTACTCCAGAAAGACCGGCGGGAGCAAGCAAAGTTCCAGCGGCGAGCGAGGAGCGATCCGCTCGATGATTTGCCACGGGCTCTGATTCTCTTTGTG
>DASPOJ010000013.1:0-5912 GCA_035626055.1 Candidatus Methylomirabilota bacterium
GCCGGAGAAGCAAGCATGCATAAAGACAACACCCCTACCACGATTCTACGCATTCTATTTCCTCCCGATTCACATGGCGTGGCCATGGATGGCTCAGCCTAGGTGCGGGGAATAAAGGGCGTATGAGAGACTTGTGAATCCTCGGTTACAGATTCTCAGGGCGAAGGCTGGGCGAAAAGAAACAGACGAGGGGCCGCCGGGGGCCGTCCGAGGCAGGGCCGCGTAGGGGCTGTGAGTCTTTCACCCCTATTTCTTGACGTTGTAATCCAATTGTAACAATTGAAGACAAGAATCCGGGCGAGGAGAAGCCCCACAAACCATGAAGAAAATCCTACTCGCAGTTGCGCTCTGTCTGGGCATCGCGGGCGTACTGGCAGCCGACAATCCGGTTCAACTGAATGCCGCCGGCGCGACCTTTCCCTACCCGATTTACTCGAAGTGGTTCGACGAATACCACAAACTTCATCCTGAAATCCAGATCAACTATCAGAGCATCGGTTCCGGCGGGGGAATCCGCCAGTTGATCGCGAAGACCGTTGATTTTGGCGCCTCCGACGGCCCCATGACAGACCAACAGTTGCAGCAGGCAGGATTCAAGATCTTGCACTTCCCGACCGTGCTTGGCGCCGCGGTGCCAAGCTATAATGTCCCCGGCGCTCCGGACTCATTGAAGTTCACGCAGAAGGCACTGGCCGGAATCTACCTGGGCACGATCACGAAGTGGAACGACCCAGAGATTGCCAATGCCAATCCGGGTGTGAATCTGCCGGCCAATGATATCGTCGTCGTCCATCGCTCCGACGGCAGCGGGACAACGTACATTTGGACAGATTTCCTGGCCAAGGTAAGCGACGAATGGAAGAATAAAGTCGGCACCAACACATCGGTGAATTGGCCAGTCGGCCTGGGCGGCAAGGGGAACGAGGGCGTTTCCGGATTGATCAAGCAGACGCCTAATTCCATCGGCTACATCGAATTGATCTACGCGATTCAGAACAACATTCCCTACGGAGCCGTACAGAATGCCGCAGGGACATTTGTGAAGGCGAGCCTGGCGGGCGTGTCCGAAGCGGCGGCGGGCGCGGCAAAGAACATGCCAGACGATTTCCGCGTTTCCATCACGAACGCGCCAGGGAAGACCGCGTATCCGATTTCGAGTTTCACCTGGTTGCTCATTCCCGCTCAGATTCAGGATGCCGGGAAGCGGGATATCATCAAGGGATTCCTCAAGTGGATGCTGACCGACGGGCAGGGGTATTGCGAAGGGCTTTACTATGGCAAGCTGCCTAAGCCTGTCGTTGACAAGGAGATGAAGGCGATCTCCCTCATCGAGTAACAAGGAACGAAACCCAAAACGCGAAGGGAATTTCTCTTAGCTCAAGAATGGAAGCTACATCAACAACGGTGGGGCCTGCGGGCACCGGCTGGCACCCTCAGGCCCTTGTTCGCCGGTTGCGCGATGGCGACGCGATTGCGCACACGGTCACGCTGCTCTTCGCGGCTACGATTCTGCTCATTACGACCACGCTGGTGTTTCAACTCTGGATACACTCCGCACCGTCACGGGCGAAATTCGGCTGGAACTTTCTCCACACATCCACGTGGGACCCTGTTTTCGACAATTACGGCGCGCTTCCCTTCCTGTACGGAACGCTTGTGACCACGCTGGTGTCCCTTGTGATTGCAGTCCCGCTGGGACTCGGCGCGGCGATTTTTCTTTCGGAGTTGGCGCCGCCGAAGCTTTCGGCGGGACTTTCCTATCTGATTGACCTTCTGGCAGCGGTGCCGAGCGTGATTTACGGATTGCTTGCGATCTTTACGCTTGTCCCGCTCATGTCCACGACGGTCGAGCCGTTCTTAAAGAAGACATTGGGAGACCTGCCGTTCTTCAAGGGGCCGACGTACGGCGTGGGCTTTCTGACGGCGGGGCTGGTTCTATCGGTGATGATCGTGCCGTTCATCGTGTCGGTGTCGCGGGAGGTGCTGCTTGCGGTGCCGGCCGACCAGCGAGAGGCGGCGCTAAGTCTTGGAGCGACGCGCTGGGAAACGACGTGGAAAGTCGTGGTGCCGTACGCGCGCTCGGGGATTATGGGCTCTGTTTTTCTTTCGATGGCGCGGGCGCTGGGCGAAACGATGGCCGTGACAATGGTAATCGGCAATACACCGCAGATTTCGGCTTCGCTCTTCAGCCCGGGCTATACGATCGCGGCAGTCATCGCAAACGAATTCACGGAAGCCACCGGCGACATGTACCTGAGCGCGTTGATTGAGCTGGGACTCGTGCTCTTCCTTCTGACGTTCATCTTGAACGGCGTGGCTCAACTGATGATCATGCTGTCCGAGAGGCGTGGTGGCGGAGGACAACGGGGATGACACTGCGAACCGTCTGGCGGAAGTCACTGAACATAGTCATGCTGAGTCTGACGGGCGTGTGCGCGCTGATCACTGTTTCGGCTCTCATCGTGATCCTGGGATACCTTGCGAGGAACGGCGCGACCGCGCTGCATTGGAGTTTCTTCACGAATCTACCGGCCCCTGTGGGAGAAACGGGGGGCGGAATTGCGAATGCAATCACAGGGTCGGCCAAACTGCTGCTGCTTGCAACCCTGGTGGGCGTCCCCATCGGGCTGCTGGGGGCAATTTACGTGGCCGAATATGCGTCGCCAGTTCCCGCGTTCGTCGTGCGTTACGCGACGGACCTGCTGAACGGCGTCCCCTCGATTGTGATGGGAATCTTTGCATGGACCATAGTGGTGGTGCCCATGCATAGCTTTTCGGCGTATGCGGGGGGATTCGCGCTGGGCGTGATGATGGTCCCGATCATCTTGCGGAGCAGCGAAGAATTTCTCAGGACGGTGCCGCGTTCGCTGCGCGAAGGAGCGATGGCGCTCGGCACGAGCAAGTGGAGGACAATCGCAACGGTGGTGGTGCCCGCGGCGGCGGGCGGCATCGTGACGGCGATTCTGCTCTCGCTTTCCCGGGTGGCGGGCGAAACGGCTCCGCTGCTGTTCACGGCGTTCGGGAATCGCTTCTGGAGCCACGGCTGGAATGAACCGGTTGCATCGCTGCCGGTCGTGATTTATACATATGCCGTCTCACCCTACGACGACTGGCACCGGCAGGCGTGGGCGGCGGGATTGGTCTTGCTGGGATTGGTGCTGGTGACAAATTTGGTTTGCCGGGCGTTGCTGGCGCGCCGAGCGACGCAGCGGAGGTAGGGTGAGATGGGAATCTCGTTTTCAGCCAAGCCTGTGATGGCGAAGGAGACGCCGGTGACCACGGTCACGGTTGCGCCGAAAGAAACGGCCGCCAGCAGCAACTCGCGCATGAGCGTCAAGGACCTGAACTTTTACTACGGAAAGATTCAGTCGCTCTTCCACGTGAACGTGGAGGTCGCGACGAACAAAGTGACGGCGCTGATCGGGCCATCGGGCTGCGGGAAGTCCACGCTGCTGCGAACGCTCAACCGGATGCACGAAACGATCAGCCACACGCGGCTGAGCGGAAAAATCCTGCTCGATGGATACGACATTCTCACGCAGGACGTGACGCGACTTCGGCGGCGGGTGGGAATGGTGTTCCAACGGCCGAACCCGTTCCCGAAATCCATTTTCGACAACGTGGCCTATGGGTTGCGAGTGAACGGGCACGCGGGCTCGCTGAAAGAGCACGTGGAGCGCAGCTTGCAGCGCGCGGCGCTCTGGGAAGAAGTGAAAGACCGGCTGCACAAATCGGCGTATTCTCTCTCGGGCGGGCAACAGCAGCGGCTGTGTATCGCGCGGGCGCTGGCGGTGGATCCCGAGGTGATTCTGCTCGACGAGCCGTGCTCGGCGCTCGACCCGGTGAGCACGGCGAAGATCGAAGAGCTGCTGTTCCAGTTGAAGGAAAACTGTACGATCGTAATCGTGACGCACAACATGCAGCAGGCGGCGCGCGTGAGCGACTCGACCGCGTTCATGCTGCTTGGGGAACTGATCGAGTTCAAACCGACGCCGCAGCTCTTCACGACGCCCGGCGATCCACGAACGGAAGCCTACATCACAGGACGGTTCGGATGAGCACAGGAAGCGAGCCACGGCCCCTAATGCCCCGTCACTTCGAGGTGGAACTGCAGGAACTGAACGAGCGCGTGCTCTGGATGGCGAGCCTCGCCGAGCGCGCGGTGCACGATTCCGTGCATGCGGCGCTGGATTCCAACGAAGCCCTGGCGCAGACGGTCCTCGAGCAGGAAAGCGTCATCAACGACATGCAGATGGAGATTGACGACCGGGTCGTGCAATTGGTCGCCCAGGTGCAGCCGATGGCGAGCGACCTGCGGTTTCTGCTGGCCGTCGCGCGAATCAACAACGATCTCGAGCGCATCGGCGATCAGTCCGTCAACATCGCGCAATCGGCGCTTCGCGTTCTGCGGCACCCGCGCGTGAAACCCTACGTGGACTTGCCGCGCATGAGCGAACTGGCCGAAGGCATGGTGCGCGACAGCATCCGCGCGTTAATCGACCGGAACATCGAACTCGCCCAGGCCGTGCTCGTCCGCGACGACCAAGTGGACAATTTGCGCAACCAGATCTTCCGCGAAATGCTCACCTACATGATGGAGAATTCCGCCGTCGTCTTCCCGGCGTTCGAGCTCATCCTGATGGCCAAGAATCTCGAGCGCATCGGCGACCACGCCACAAACATCGCCGAGGACGTCATCTACATCGTTCAGGGACGCGACGTCCGCCACCACGCTACGGACCGGCGTTAAATTCCGACTTGGAATCGCTGTGTTGCGGCTTCAGCGGCGTCCCGGCTATGATCAGCGGGACGCAAGACGCGGGAACGCCACAGGGAAACAATCATGCCCCAAGACGCGGAACAGAAACCCAAAGGCCTGCCGAGTGCACAAGAAGCTAGAACCGCTGAACTCGTCACTTATCAAGACGGCGCCATCGTCAGCCGCGAAATCGTGAAGAGGCCCACGGGCAGCGTAACGATCTTCGCGTTTGACGAAGGGCAAGGGTTGAGCGAACACACCACGCCGTTCGACGCGCTCGTGCAGGTGCTCGAAGGCGAAGTGGAGATCACGATTTCCGGCAAGATTCATCATCTGCAAGCCGGAGGGCTGATTCTCATGCCGGCCAATCAGCCGCATGCGTTGAAGGCCGTCAAGCGGTTCAAAATGACCCTGACGATGATTCGGTCGTAAGCGTATGATTCGACGCTAGTTATGGACGCGCTGGTCCCTCGCCTGGCGATGACTTCAGGAATTTGACACTCTTCTAGCAGGCAAGACGCCATACACGGCCGAGCCAGGGAGCAGCCTTTGACCCTGTCCTTGCCTGATTCACGCTCCGCGAGTATAGTCAGCGACCGCGCCCTCGCACGCCACCGGGAAGAGTGTCCAAACTATGCCAGCCATACTGCGGCGGATGCTTCCGCACGAAGAGTCCTTCTTTGACCTTTTCAATAAGCAAGCTGAGAATATTCAGGTCGGAGCCAAAGCTCTGCTGGACATGCTCACGCACTATACGGGCGTGCCCGAGCAGGCCCAGAGCATCAAAGCGATCGAACATGCCGGCGACGACATCACTCACAACCTGTTCAAGAAGCTGAACCAGACGTTCATTACGCCCTTCGACCGCGAGGACATCCACCAGCTATGCTCTCAGATTGATGATGTCCTTGACCTGATTGACGCCGCAGCGAGCCGCTTTGCCCTTTATCGCGTGGACAAGATCCGGCCCGGCACGATCGAATTGGCCCAAATCCTTCATGCGGCCACGGGGGGAGTCGTCGCGGCCGTGTATGCGCTGGGCAAGCCGGACAGCGCTCTAGAGCACTGCATCGAGGTCAACCGCCTCGAAAACGAGAGCGACCGCGTCTGCCGCACTCTCATCGCTCAACTCTTCGACGAAGAGAAAGACCCC
>DASPOJ010000014.1:0-21302 GCA_035626055.1 Candidatus Methylomirabilota bacterium
CCCGAGATCTTCGGCCCGAGCGATTCGAGCAGAGCGATTTGGCGCAAGACGTGGCCGCGGCGCTCGGAAAGCACGGCCTCAGTGAGCTGCTCGTTGGGCAAAACGCGCGTGAGGAAGAGGAACGCCAGCACGTACTCGATATCGAAGAAGCCGCCGGCCATTTTCTTGAACTCGCCCTTCTGGCCGAGGGGCCGGTCGGGATCGGCGCCCTCGCGTTCGAGGCGCTGGCGCGTGTGGCAAAGATCGCGAGCCAGCGAGCGTGGGTCGGAGAAGCGGCGGACGATGCACTCGTGGACCTGGCGCAGGGCTTCCATCCCGAGATAGGCGTTGCCCGCGACCGGGCGAGCCTTCAAAAACGTCGCGGCCTCCCAGGCCTGGGCTTCCGATTGAAAATACTCCTTGAGATAAGCGACGGTCTGAAGCGTTTCGCCTTCGGTGCCGCGCGGACGGAGACGCGTATCCACGGGAAAGAGGAGTCCTTCGCGCGTCTGGCTGCTGGCGATATGAATGAAACGATCGGCGAGAAGGCGCCAGCGCTCACGCTCTTCTACGGAGAGGCCCTCGTCCACGAGGAAGATGAGATCAACATCGGAGCCGATGTCCATCTCGCCAGTGCCGAGGCGTCCGAGGGCGAGGACCGCGAAGGGAGCGCCTTCGAGATCGCCGGTGTCCTGGTTCATGATCGAGGCTAGGTCGAGGGCGCGCTGGATCGCTTCCTCGGCAAGCTGGGTGAGCGCGCGGAAATTATCGAACGGCTGGCTCGCGCCGAGAAGGGCCCGGACAAGCGTGGCGAGCACGCCTCGACGGTAGGCGACGCGAAGCCCCGACATGGCGTCCGCGGCGGCTTGGGCGTCGAGAGGCGCGCCGAGTTCGAGCTGCGGAAGGGCTCCGCGGAAACCGGCGAGACCCGGATCGGCGACGGCGGAAACTTCCTCCGGATTCCACGACAGCAGATCGACGGCGAGATCGCTGCGCGCCAAGACTTTCGCGGCGATGGAAACCCACTCGGGATGCTTTTCGAGTTGCGCCATCAGCTTGGGCTGGAGCGCGGCGGAGCTTAGAAACCGGAGCAGGCCGCGGCGGACAAGCGTGGCCTCGGCTTCGGGACGCTCATCGGAGGCGAGGGCGGCGGCCGCGGACACGGCGGGATACTCCGTGCGCAACCGGCGCAGGAGGGAGCCTGTGCTGGGGTCGGAGCGCGCGGCGTCTTCTCCGGCGGATGGCTCGGGACCAGGGCCGGTGAGGATGCGCTCGTAGATCTCGCGGACGTCGCTGAAATGCTGGGCGACGCGATCGAGGAGAATTTCGCGGGGGGAACGGGGGTCGGCGGGGCCGGGCTCGAGTCCGCAGCGGCGCGCGAGGCGCTCGAGGGAGCCGGCGGCTTCTGGCAGGGTGTGGCGCTGCAAACCGTCACGGAGCTGGAGGCGATGTTCGATTTTGCGCAGGAATTGATACGCGGCGCTCAGGCGAAAGAAATCGCGGCCGGTGAGGTGGCCTTTGTCGTGGAGGCGGCCGAGTGCGAGAAGCGTCGAGGAAGAGCGCAGCCAGAGGTCGGAGCCACCATAGAGTCGCTGGAGGCACTGAGCGAGGAACTCGATGTCGCGGATGCCGCCGGGAGAAAGTTTGACGTTCCACGCCGGGGTGCGATTGCTGGAGGCGGCGCGCTTGCGCAAGCCGCGCGTCATCTCCTCGCGCGCGTTGAGGACGGCTTCGACCACGGCGAGGTGAAATTGGCGGCGATACACCAGTGGCTGAACTTCCTGCAGAAAGCTGCGGCTGAGCTCATGATCGCCGGCGGAGCCGCGCGCCTTAATGAGCATCTGCAATTCCCATTCGCGCGCGCGATGGTGGTAGTACTCGAGGGCACCGGCAAGGGGAGTGGCGAGATCGCCTTCACCGCCCTGCGGGCGAAGGCGCATGTCGACGCGGTAGACGGCGCCTTCGGGCGTCGGCTCGGTAATGAGGTGCAAGACCTCCTGCGCGAGACGCGTGAAATACTCGGCGTTGGTGGCTTTGCCCTGGCCGCCACCGGTGGTCTGTCCCTGGTGACCGTAGAGGAAGAGGAGATCAATGTCGGAATTGTAGTTGAGTTCCTGGCCTCCGAGTTTGCCGAGAGAAAGAATCGACATGCGCGTGGTATGGGTGCGGCCTTCGGCGTCGGTGAATTGAGGCGAGCCGTAATCGTGCCCGATGCGAAGGGTGGCCATAAGGAGCGCGCGTTCGAGGAGAACGTCGGCGAGATGGGAAAGCTCGAGAGCGGTTTCCGCCATGGTGGCAAGGCCGAGGACGTCGCGCAGGGTGATGCGCAAATATTCGCGGCGTTTGAAACGAACCAGCAAGGAGGCAGGATTTCCTTCGCGGGACATCGTCTCGAATCGCGCGAATTCTTCTCCCAGATCCTCAGGAGACTTCAACTCTTCGAGACCTGAGGCCGTGGCCGGAAGATGGCGGGCGGGGCCGTGCAGCCAGGCGATCAGCTGCGGCTGCTGCAAGACAAATTCGGAAAGATAGCGGCTGTAACTGAACAGCACCAGAAGATGGTGAAGCGCCACGGGGCGCTCTTCGAGATAGCGGACGCGCTGGGCGATGCCTTCCACGCCGTGAAGGGCATCGGCAGCGGGTGAGAGATCGGGAGACAGAAGGCGATCGAGATAAGCGAGAGAAGCATCCGGGTCGGGCACTTGCGCGAGCAGGGCAGGCAATTTTGCCCACAGGCTCGCCGGCAGACGGGGCGCGACCTGCTCGAGGTTGGCGCGAGCGCGTTCAGGCTCGGCAAAAACAACGCTCGAAAATGCCGTTTCCATCTCGGCTACAGCCTAGCGGAAGCGGAAAGAAGAAGCAAAGCGATTGCAGCGCGGTTCCTTTGTGCGGGCCCGAGCAAATCATTTGGAGGCGGGCGCGGGGATGGACTGGATGGGCGTAGCGGCGCGCTGCACGGAGGAAGGCTTCGAGGCGAGAGGCGAATCGGCGATGCTCGCGAGCGTGGCGAGGGCCGAGAGGGCCGCGAGCTTCGAGGTTTTCGGGTTCGTCTCACTGGGGACGTTCTGAATCACGATTCGCAGCGAGCCAAATTCGCCGCGGGCTTCGATTTCGTGGACGTTGCGGGAACTCGCGGGCGACGCGACGATGCGCACACGGACTTCGCAGCGATCGCCGACGGTCAACGCGAGGGCCGCGGCGACGTTCGAGGTGGCGGGGAAGGCGCGCGCGGCATCGGCGGCGAGGCCGTCGAAGATGACGGCGTCTTCGGTCAGCGAGGCAAGTTGAATGCCACGCTCGGCGACATAGCGCGTCCCTGTAAGGGCGCGAACCGGCTTGCGGCTGGTGAGCGTAACGCTTTCCATTTGGCCGACGCAGGCGGAACGCAGGCCGTCCAGGCCGGCAATCGCGCCGGAGGGAAAGAGAATCCGGCAACCACAACGCTGTGCTTCGCGGAACCAATCTTCGCGGGCGAGCAGGCCGCCGACACTCATCACGAGAACATTTTTGCGTTGCGCGAGGACTGCCGGAATCAGTACGGGAAGCGCAGCCTGGCTGGCGGCTTCGACGATCCAATCAGAATGCGCGAGAAGGCCGGCCATGTCGAAGATGGGCGTCGCGGTTCGCAAGCTCGCGGCAAAGGAGGCGGCTTTGGGGCCATCCTCGTCCGCGAGTCCGGAGAGAATGGCGTTGAGGCGGCCTTCGTCGATGTGCCGGGCGACCATCTGGCCGATTGCGCCGACGCCGAAGACGCCGATTCTCAAATGTGAAGCAGGTTCGGACATCACGCGAGCTCCATCATGCGGTCGATTGCGCGACGGGCGCGAGCGGCTGTCTCCGCAGGGACGCGCACCTGCGGGGAAAGAGTTTCGAGCGAGTGAATCACTTTGTCCAGCGTGATTGTTTTCATGAAGGCGCAAACGGCGCCGGGGTTGACGGGGTAGAACAGGCGGTCGGGATGGGCGCCACGCAAGCCGTGGAGAATTCCAATCTCCGTGCCGACGGCGAACTCACGCTCCGGGGAATCCGCGACGTGACGAAGCATTCCCTCGGTGGAAAGGAAAAAAGTGCGCGTGCGCGGCAGAGCGCCGTCCAGCGCGCGCTCCATGCAAGAACTAACGCAGCCGCACTCGGGATGCAGAAGCAGCTCGATCTCCGGACGTTCTTCCAGGATGGCGGCGACGTCCTCGGGCCGAATCATCTTGTGGACGTGGCAATAACCGGGATAGGCGATGATGTTGGCGCGGCCGGTTTGGCGCGCGATAACGCTGGCCAGGAATTTGTCGGGAAGAAAGAGAATGGGACGATCTTTCGGGATGGCGGCCACAACCTTGGCGGCGTTCGCCGAGGTGCAGCAGTAGTCGCTCTCGGCTTTCACTTCGGCCGACGTGTTGATGTAGGCCACAACGACGGCGTCCGGGAAGCGCGCTTTCCAGGCGCGCAGCTCGGCGGCCGTCACGGAAGCCGCAAGGGAACAACCGGCGCTGAGATCGGGCAGAAGAACAGTCTTGTCCGGGTGGAGAATCGAAGCTGTCTCCGCCATGAAGTGGACGCCGCAAAAGACGATGACGGAGGCCGAGCCTTTGGCCGCTGCCTGACACAAGCGGAGCGAATCACCGACAAAAGCGGCGACATCCTGAATTTCCGGCCGCTGGTAATGATGGGCGAGCAAGACGGCGTTGTTCTCAACGCAGAGGTCGCGCACGCGAGCTTGCTTGTCGCGGATTTGCGGGGCGCTATCCGCCACAGGCTCAATTGGCGGAAGAACGTACCGCGTTTCGAACGATTCCGGTGCGGTCGACATTTTTCGTCCCTTCTTCCAGGATTAGCTTCTGGCTGACGTCCAACGCGCGACACGAATGCGTCAGAGCGCCCATGGAGATTGCGTCCACGCCGGCCTCGGCGTAGTCGCGCAGATTCAGTTCGCTGATTCGGCCGCTCGCTTCGAGCAGGACATGATCCCAGAGGCGTTCTTCGCGAAGCGCAAGCGTCAAACGTGCGATCGTCTCCGGCGGCCAATTGTCGAGCATCAGCAGGCAGGGATACAACTCGCCGCGCGAAACGCGCAAGCGGCGGAACGTCCTAGCCGCCGCGAGGGCGCCTTCGGAAGTGCGCACCTCGATTTCGATGAACGCGCAGAGTTGACGCGATTCCCAGGCACGCTCGATGGCGACGCGCGCGGAATCCTCTTCGCGCGAGCCGAGAAGCGCGAGATGATTGTTTTTCAAGAGAATGGCGTCGCCGAGGCCGAGGCGGTGCGTTCCTCCGCCGCCGAGATGCACGGCGCGCTTGTCGAGCAAGCCCCAAGGGGTCTTCCGCGTGGCAACGACGCAGACGGAGGAAGAAATGGCGCGAACCTCCGCTTGCATGCGCCGGACCATCGTGGCAATGCCGCTCATGCGCTGGAGAAGATTCAGGGAAAGCCGCTCCAGGGCCAGCACGTGTCCGCCATCGCCCTCAATCGAGAGGAGAGGATCGCCCGGGTTGACGTCGTCGCCGTCGTTTTTGTGAAGGGTCACCGCTACGTCGTAACGCCCATACAGCCACGCGGCTTCCGCCAGCCCCGCCGCAACTCCGGGCTCTTTCGCGTGAACCTCGGCCCTGCCACGACGGCTTTCGAGGTCGAAAAGCTCGGTGGTCAAGTCTCGATTTGCGAGATCCTGGCGCAATAGACTGTCGGTCAAGGTCCTTACGGCTTCCTCGTAGAAGGCATTCGAGAGAACCAGTTGTTGGCCGCGGAATAGGCACCGCTCGACGAGTTGGACGCGAGAGAAGGACATAGCAGCGAGTCCCTAGCGCAGGAGGAAACCACGCGCGCGGAGGCGAGCCTTAGCGCGCGTGATCCGCCCGCGACGCGCCGCTTCGATCGTATGGAGGTGGATGCCGCCCGTCAGGGAAGAGAGGAGCTGCGCGTGCGAGCCTCTCCAATTGCGGCAGAAATCGGCGACGTCGGCGCGCGATTCCAGCATCAGCGAACCGCGCAGCTCGCCGTAGAGGGGATGTTCCACAAGGACGTCGAGCACCTTGCAGCCGTGATCCACCAAGATCTGCAACTCTTCCTCGGTGCGCTCGGGTTTGTGCCGGCAGGCGATGACGGCTCGAACGGCGCGGCCAGCAGGGGGAGAGACCAAGTACCCCCGCGGCGTGGCCTCGATTTGGGCGCCGGAGGCGCGGAGGATGGCCAGATCCTGCACGATGCACTGCCGGCTAACTCGAAACTTACGCGCGAGATGGCTGCCTTGCACGGGCGCCTTTCGGGTGCGCAACAGGTCCATAATCTTCTTGCGGCGTGTGCCGCCCTCGCTTCGCCGCACAGAGAGCGGCGAAAACCAGCGAACACTCTTTCGAAGCCTCATGATAATGTCTTGTCACATATCTTGTCTGGTGTCAAGGCATAAGCGCGCGGCGGGCTACGCTGGGGTTGAGAGCGCCGGAGGAATGTTGGATTCCTTTCCGAATCCTTCAGTTCGGACACATGGTGCGGGTGGCCGGCACATGGGACGGTATGGAACTATTTGGCAGGCAATGGCGTACCATCATGTGGCGGAGGGTGAACATGACTGACGAAAGCGGAAAGAGGAGAAGATCCTCGCCCACGGGCGCGATTGTCTTGATCGTGATTGGCGTTATTTTTCTGATGGCGCATTTTGTTCCGAACATGGATCCGTGGCCGCTGTTTGCGCGCTATTGGCCGCTGATCCTGATTTTTGTCGGCCTGGGAGGTTTGATTGACTATCTCTGGGCGAGCGCGCACCGAGAACAGCAGCCCCGCTCGCTTGGCGTTATGACCGCCCTTCTGATTCTGACGCTCCTCTTTCTTGTGGCGCTGTGGCGTCATCCGGCAACGCGGCAGGAAAATCACATGAGCCGCCAATTGGACGCGCAGGGCGCCCAGTCGGTGCGAACCCATATCGAGATGCCGGCGGGGACGCTGTTCATTTCGAGCGGCGCGACGGACCTATTCGACGGCGACTTCGAGTACTCGGGAACCAGCACCGTTCCGGAAGTGACTTATAACGTGGCGGGCGGCCACGGCGACCTGGATGTTTCGGCGAAGAATTCCAGCGTTCACTTCGCCGGGCCATCCAACGACACTTGGGACTTGCGGTTGAACGGAGCGATGCCTACCGAACTGAAGGTCGAAATGGGCGCGGGCACCGGCAATTTGCGGTTGAACGATTTGAATCTGAGCGGGTTGGAAGTGAACCTCGGGGTCGGGACGCTGAACCTCGATCTGAACGGCGAATGGAAACAGAGCTTTCATGGCGACATCCAGGGCGGCGTAGGCACGGCGACCGTGAAGTTGCCGAAGGACGTCGGCGTGCGCGTGCACGCCGAAGGTGGAATCGGCTCGGTGAATGCGCACGGATTGAAACGAGACGGCGGCGAGTATGTCAACGAGGCGCTCGGGAAATCGCCGGTGACCTTGGATTTGAACGTGCATGGCGGCGTGGGGACGATCAATCTCGACGAGGAGCCGTAGCGGCGGGGCGCGCTACGCGGCAAAACGCGCGTAGTGGTCCTTGAAGATGCAGCGATCCATCACGACGATGAGCCCGGCCTGACGAGCGCGCCCGGCAGCGGCTTCGTCCACAACGCCTTCCTGCATCCAAATCGCACGCGCGCCGATGCGAATCGCGCTCTCCACAATTTCGGGCACCGCCGCAGGCCGGCGGAAAATATTCACGATATCCACGCGATCGGGAATGTCCTCTAAACGCGCGTAGCAACGTTCACCCAGAATTTGCGACTCAGCCGGATTGACGGGAATGATGCGATAACCCGCGGATTGCATATAGCGCGAGACGCCGTAACTCGGGCGCGATGTGCGCGAAGAGAGGCCCACGACCGCGATGACCTTGGACGATGCGAGCAAATCGCGGATCGGGTCCGCTGTCATATTGTTTTGGTTGGCTTGGCAGTGGCGTTGGTGCGCGCCTTGCGGGGCGGCTTGCTCGTAGTCATTGCGCTCGCGACGGCGGCCACAGTGCCGGAGGCGCCTGTCAGTGCGCGTTCCACAGCTCGGGCGAACGCTTCCACTTCACTTGGTTCGAGCCGCCGGTAGTGTCCCTCGGGGAGACGTTCCAAATCGAGCGGGCCGAGGCGCACGCGCTTCATTTTTGCCGACCGGTGGCCGAGATAGAGAAGAGTTTTCCGGAGGGCGTCGCGGCGAGCGCCGGAAAGCTCAGCTTCGTACCAGGGATTTGCCGGGGAACCGTTCGCGGAAGACGCTCTCGGTGAACCGCGTGAAGCGCCCAGCGGTCGTACACGGGCCCGGGCGGCGATGCCCAGCGCGCGCATTTGTTCTTCCGAGAGGCGGCCCTTCACTTTGATCCAATACGTTTGTGGCAAGCGCGGAGCCGCGCGCAAAACGCGCGCCGCGAGGTCGCCGTCGTTTGTGAGAAGGACGAGTCCACTCGCGGCGTAGTCGAGACGGCCGACCGGATAGACGCGCTCCGCCACACCCGGCAAGAGATGACGCAGCGTTCGCCGGCCTTCGGGGTCGGCGAGCGTCGAGACAACTTGCGGCGGCTTGTGAAGCAGGATGTATGTGGGTGTGGAAGCGGGACGCGCGATGCGGCCGGCGGCTTCGATGCGATCGCGCGCTGGATCCGCTTTCGTTCCCAATTCCTTGACGACCACGCCGTTAACGCTTACCTGGCCGCTGAGAATCAACTGCTCCGCGTGTCGGCGCGAGGCGATCCCCGCTCGAGAGATTATTTTTTGCAGCCGTTCGAGCATGGGCTTCCGTCAGGACGAGTGGTCGGCAGCCGCGGCCTTTTCGGAGGGCGTTTCGCCGGCCGGCGATTCTTCGGCCGGCTGGGACGGAGCAGAGGCAACCGGCGTGGACGCGCGCTGCGATTCACCGGGTACGGCAACATCCGAGGGCTCGGCGGGAGCGAGGCCCTCATCCGCGCCGAGCGCCTCGCGCGCGAGTTGCTCGAATTCCTTGAGGCTCGGCAATTCGTCCACGTCGGACAAACCGAAGCGAATGAGGAATTCCTTCGACGTGCGGTACAAAATCGGGCGACCGAGGACGTGCTTGCGGCCGGCGGTCGTGATCAGGCGCTTCTCGAGAAGCGTTTGAATGACGCCCGCGCAATTCACGCCGCGAATTTCCTGGATTTCCGGTTGCGTGACGGGCTGCTTGTAGGCGATGACAGCGAGGGTTTCCAAGGCGGGCATCGTGAGGCGCAGCGGCGGACGCAGAGCCTTGATGAATCGGCGCACGCACTCATGGTGCTGCGGTTTGGTATAGAACTTGTACCCGCCGGCCACATTGCGAATCTCGACGCCGCGATCCTCGGCGGCGTAGGACGCGACGAGCTCGTCAAGCGCGGCGCGCGCTTCCGTCTTTTCGACGCCCAGGGCCGAGGCGAGCTGATCGAGAGTCGCCGGTTCATCCGCGGCGTAGATAATTGCTTCGAGGCCGCCTTTGAGTTCTGCAGGGTTCATCATTTTTCCTTTAGCAGACTGCTAAGAAACCCTCATTCGTATCATTCCGAGGAGTCCGCCGTGGTTCACCTTGTACGGGGGTGAACCGCCAACGTTCTCCGCGAGCGGCGGACGACGAGGAATCTGTTTTCTTTCTTGGCGTTTTCGCAAAAAGCAGATCCCTCGCTGCGCCTGCCTGGCCTGCCTGCCGGCAGGCAGGGGGCAGGCAGGCTCGGGATGACAGTAAAGAGCCTTTTTCACCACCCTATTCGTGCATTGCTTGCGAGGTCTTTATTCATATTCCTTGCCGATTTCGCCCAGGGCGTCGGCTTCCGTGAAGACGACGTCGAACATTTTGTGCTTGCGAAGGCGAATGTCTTCGAAAATCGATTCCTGCACGAGGAGTATAGCCTGCAAGCGAACCAATTCGAGAACGGCCAGCAGCGCGATGATCATCGCCTGTCGCGAGGGGCAGGACTCGAAGAATTGAATGAGGCTGAGGCCGTCGGCGGAGGTCATCAGCTCTTTGCGCAGCAGGTCCATCATCTGCGGCACGGTGAACGTCTCGTGGCGGAGCTCGATGCGCGTGATTTCCTTGCGCCGCTCGAGCACTTGCTGGAAAACGCGCACCAGATCCACAAGCGACACGACCAATTCGCCTTCCGTGCCCTCGCCCTCGTAGAGGCTGAGGTCGGGCTTCGACCACACGTGCTGCTCGATCTGCTGCTTCTGGTAGAGAAGCTGCGCCGCGCTCTTGAATTTTTCATGCTCGACAAGGCGATGCACGAGTTCCGTGCGCGGGTCTTCCTGGCCCTCGGGGCCGGCGAGCGGATCCGGAGGCAGGAGCATTTTCGACTTGATGTAAATCAGCGTCGCGGCCATGTAAATGAAGTCGGCGGAGACGTCCATGTCGAGCTCTTCGAGCCTGTGCAGATAATCGAGATACTGGCCCGTGATTTGGGCAATCGGAATATTGTGAATGTCGATTTCCTGCTTCTTGATGAGATCGAGCAGGAGATCGAGCGGGCCTTCGTAATGTTCGAGATGGAGTCTGTAGGGCGATGCCACGAGCTATTCTCCCGCCTTGACGCCGTGCCTGCCGGAAGGCAGGTTGTGCTTCGTTGCCGCGCCGGCACTAATGGCGGAGCGCGTTTTCTCCCAGCCGAAAACGGCTTCGCGGACACGCGCCATCGTGGATTGTGCGACGACGCGGGCTTTCTTCGAGCCGGCGTCGAGAATTTCGAGGACTTCGCCGGGCTTCGATTCGTATTCCTGACGGCGCGCGCGGATGGGCTCAATCCAGTTTATCAGGGCGTCGGCCATCACATGTTTGCAATCCACGCAGCCAATCGCTGCGGTGCGGCAATCGCGGTTGACGCGCTCGATGACCTCCGGCGTGGAGAAAAGCTTATGCCAGTCGAACGCGGGACACACATCTGGATTTCCGGGATCGTTCCGGCGCTTGCGCGCGGGGTCCGTCATCATCACCTTTGTCTTCGCTCGAATCTCCGCGTCGCTTTCGCCCAGGGTGATGGAATTGTTGTAGCTCTTGGACATTTTGCGGCCGTCAGTGCCGGGCACCCTCGGCGTCTGTGTCAGCATCACTCCCGGCTCGCGCAGGACCGGCTTCACATGCATCACCACAAGGTCTAGGGGCTCGCCGCTTTCGCTAATTTTTCTGTGTAGGAGTTCAAGAGCATTCGAAGTGCCTGATTCGAGCACCCTCGCTCGCGCTCGTCTTTCAAAACTTTCCCATGCTGCGTCGACAAGAGGGAAACTGAGAGATGAAAAGTCGACGGGGATCCGCAGGCTCTCGATCGTCATCCGCATCAGATTTGGCACGCTTCGCAGTTCTTCAGACCAGTGAAATTCCCCACAAAAAAGATTGAAATGACGCACAATTTCCCGCCCCAACTCCACATGCGCGACCTGGTCCTCGCCGACGGGGACGATGAGCGGAAGATTCGGCTCGCCGTACATGACGATGTCTGCGGCCTGGAGAACGGGATAGCCGAGGAAGCCGTAAGTGTGCAGGTCTTTTCCCTGGATGTTTTCGAGGGCTTCTTTGTAAGTGGGGACGCGCTCGAGCCAGCCGAGCGGCGTGACCATCGAAAGCAGCAAGTGCAATTCTGCGTGCTCAAGGATTTGCGATTGCTGGAAGATCGTGGACTTGTTGGGATTGAGCCCAGCGGCGAGAAAATCCGTGGCCACTTCGATTGAGTTTTGAGCTATCTGAGATGTGTCAGCGTAATCGCTGGTGAGCGAGTGCCAATCGGCCACGAAGAAATAGCAATCATTGGAATCGTCGGCCTGGAGCTTGAGCCAGTTGGGGAGGGCACCGAAATAATTTCCGATGTGGAGCTTGCCGGTGGGCCGCATGCCGCTGAGGACGCGCTGGCGCTTGACTGCGGCGCCCGCCTTCGCCGAGGCTTCGGCGGGCAAGCCCGGCGTGGATTTAGGCGGTGCCACCTGCCTGCCGGTAGGCATGGCGCTAACGGCCTCCCGCCTGAGCGCCGGCGGATGAAAGAAGATCGCGGGCGATGATCATGCGTTGAATTTCGCTGGTTCCTTCATAAATGGAGATGACGCGCGCGTCGCGAAACATCCGCTCGACGTCGGATTCGCGCGAGTAGCCCGTGCTGCCGTGAATCTGCACGGCTTTGTAAACGACGCGATTGACCATTTCGCTCGCGAAGAGTTTGGCGCGCGAGGCGAAGGCGCCGACTCGGGGAGCATCTTGATCGCGCATCCACGCAGCCTGATAGACCAGCGCGCGCGCGGCTTCAATTTCGGTTTGCATATCCGCCAGCATCCACTGAATGGCCTGAAATCCCGCGATCGCTTTGCCGAACGCGCGCCGCTGCTTCGCGTGCGCCACCGACGCTTCGAGCGCCCCTTGCGCGATGCCGACCGCCTGCGCCGCGATTCCCACGCGCCCGCCATCGAGCGCTTCCAGCGCGATTTTGAGTCCCTGGCCTTCGTCGCCCAGGCGATTCGCTTCCGGCACTTTGCAATCGGTGAGGGCCAGTTCGGCCGAGCGCGAAGTGCGCAGCCCCATCTTATCCTCGTAGCGGGCAACTCGGAAACCGGGAAAATCGGGTTCGACGAGAAAAGCGGTGATGCCGCCCGCGCCACCGTCGGCATCGGTCTTCGCGAAAATCAAATATACGCCCGCCTGGCCGCCGTTGGTGACCCAGCTCTTCGTGCCGTTGAGAACATAGGCGCTTGCGGAACGCGTGGCGCGCGCGGCGATTGCGGCGGCGTCGGAGCCGGCTTGCGGTTCGCTGAGGCAGAACGCGCCGAGAATTTCACCCTGGGCGAGCCGGCGCAGGTATTTTTCTTTCTGCGCCTGGGAACCGTGCTTCCACAGCGGGATGGCGACGACGGAATTCGTAACCGAGAGCGCGACGGCCATCGCGGCGTCCACGCGCGCAACTTCCTCAAGCATGACGGCGTAGGAAAGCGTATCCATTTCGGCGCCGCCCCAGGATTCGGGGACGAGCATGCCGCAGCAGCCGAGTTCGCCGATGCGGCGCAATTCCGAGGCGGCAAACGTTTCGTTGCGTTCGCGCTGGCGAAGATTGGGGCGAACCTCGGCCTCCATGAACTGGCGGACCGTATGGCGAAGGAGGCGTTGATCGTCGGTAAGAGAAAAATCCATAGGCACTACATGCGGAGCAGGGAACGGAGGCGTTTGGTCTGCGCGCGGCTGACGGGAATCTCCGAATTGCGTTTATCGGCCATTTTCAGCATGTAACTTGATTTGAACCACGGCACCACTTCCTTGATGTGATTGATGTTGACGAGATAGGAGCGGTGCGGGCGCCAGAAGCGCTCGGAATCGAGCGACTCCTGCAGCTCGTCGATGGTGCGGTAGTTGGAGCTGCCCTCGACGTCCTTGGCGACCACCGAGATGATTCCGTCGTCGATCGAAGCGAAAATGACGTCGTCGGCGTCCACGAGGAGTAAACGCTGCTGCGTCTTGACGAGCAGCTTCACGGGTTGCGAGGCTTTCGCGGCGCCAATCTGGCTGACGAGCGTTTCGAGTTGTAGCTGAAGTGCGGGAGGGCCCTCGGCTTCCAAGATTTTTTTCGCGCGCTGGATTGCCTTGGCGAGCCGCGCCCGGTCGAAGGGCTTGAGCACGTAATCCACTGCGTTCACTTCAAAGGCCTGCACCGCGTAATTGTCGAACGCGGTGACAAAAACGATGTGCGGCAGTTTGGCCTTGCGATCGACAAGGCGCTTGATCACGCCGAATCCATCGAGTCCCGGCATGTGCACGTCGAGGAAGACGAGGTCGGGCGAGTGCTCCTTGATCAGGGAGAAAGCTTCGACGCCGTTCTTGCCCTGTCCGACCAAGCGAATCTCTGGAAAACTCTTAAGGAGGAAGGCAAGCTCGTCGCGCGCGGGTTTTTCGTCGTCCACAATCAGGGTGGTGATGGGCATGATGTGTCCGCCGGGAAAGGACAGGCGAAGTATACGCAATGGTGTCGCAGCCCAGCAAGGCGCATCACGCGTGACGCATACTTGGAGCCTGCGCGTTCCGATGACGCGCGGCAGTGCCGGGGGAAGAGGTTTGTTATGATGGCCGAGCGTTCGCGCGCCGGATGACTCACGTGAGAGACGCACGCGCCGAAGGAGGCAGACCGTGGCCAGGAAAGTTGCAAAGATCATCTCGACCGAGACGCTTTTCTCGGGGCGCGTGTTCGGCGTGCGGCGGGACGAAGTTGTGGAGCCGGACGGTCTGAGAGCGACGCGGGAGCTGGTGACGCACTCCGGGTCGGTGGTGGTACTGCCGGTGTTCCCGAATGGCGACGTGCTGATGGTGAGGCAGTACCGGCATTCCGCCGAGCAATATCTGTGGGAATTGGTGGCGGGCCGCAAAGAGGCGGGCGAGAGTCCGCTTGCCGCCGCGAAGCGCGAGCTGCTGGAAGAGACGGGATACGCAGCGAGGCGCTATACGCAAATGCTGAATGTATTCCCGACGCCGGGATTCGTTCGCGAGCGAATGTGGATCTTTGCGGCCGAGGGACTCGTCGAGGGAAAAGCGCGGCCCGAAGACGACGAGCACATCACCGCGCGGCGGTTCCCGTTGAAACTGGCGCTGGCGATGATTGGGCGCGGCGCGATCCACGACGCGAAGACAGTCGCGGGGCTGCTTTACTATGCGAGATTCCTCCGGAGGAAGTAACTCTCGCGCGTTCCTGCTTCCGATTTGTTGTTCGTTGGCGCGTTTCGATGCCGGACTCCGGCCTCCTCCGATCGTCATTCTCATGCGCGCGGTGCGGGAAAGATCCGGCGTGAAATTTTTTTCTGCGTCTTTCTGTTGAATCGCGGACGACAGTGGACTACGATGCGCGTGATGGCTCAGCCGAATGAATTCAATCACGCGAGTGTGAGGACATGAGCATCACAAGATTCGTGCAGCACCACTTCCGCCACTTCAACGCGGCGGTCGTGCGCGACGCCGCCGATGCGTATCTGGCGCATCTGGAAAGCGGCGGGCAGATGTTTCTGGCGATGGCCGGTGCGATGAGCACGGCCGAGCTTGGGTTGTCGCTGGCGGAGATGATCCGTCAAGAAAAGATCCATGCGATTTGCACGACCGGGGCGAATCTGGAAGAGGATGTTTTCAATCTTGTGGCCCACGACCACTACCGGCGCGTTCCGAACTACCGCAACCTGAGCGACGCCGAGGAGGTCGCACTGCGCGAGCGCGGCATGAACCGCGTCACCGACACATGCATCCCGGAGGAAGAGGCGATGCGCCGGATCGAGCGGCAAGTCTTGAAGCTGTGGCAGAAGGCGGACAAGGAGAAACAGCGCTACTTCCCGTACGAATACATGTACCAGCTGATCCGCGGCTGCATGATCCGCGAGTTTTTCGAGATCGATCCGAAAGATTCATGGTTGATTGCGGCCTGCGAACGAAACCTGCCGATATTTTCTCCGGGATGGGAAGATTCGACGCTGGGAAATATCTTTGTCGCGAACGTGATGCGCGGCGACGTTTCGAACTACGGCGTGGTGAGATCGGGCGTCGAGCAGATGGCGGCTCTCATCGATTGGTACCGGGCGACCTCGGCGGAGCACTCAATCGGATTCTTCCAGATCGGCGGCGGCATTGCGGGCGATTTTCCGATCTGCGTCGTGCCATTGATCGAGCAGGATTTGCGGGAAAATGTCAGGAAGTGGGGGTACTTCTGCCAGATATCCGACAGCACGACCTCGTACGGATCCTACAGCGGGGCGGTGCCGAATGAAAAAATCACCTGGGGCAAGCTGGAAGCCTCCACGCCGCGATTCGTGATCGAATCGGACGCCTCGATTGTCGCACCACTGCTCTTTGCTTACGTGCTCGGCCAATAGGCGGAGCGCACTGCCATGGAAAATCGCGAAGTCGCGCGCGTCCTGCGCGAAACGGCCAATCTGCTCGAAATTGACGGCGCGATGATCGGCCGGTACCGCAGTTACGAGCGCGCGGCCGAGCTGCTGGACTCCCTCCCCGAAGCCGTGAGCGACATGGTTTCCGATCCCGCGCGCCTCACCGCACTGCCCGGCATCGGCGACCGCATGGCCGAGCACATTCAGGAAATCGTCAAGACCGGCGAATACGCCTTGCGAAAGAAACTGCTCAAGAAGTATCCGGCGACGATTCTTGATTTGCTGACGCTGCAGTCGCTTGGACCCAAGAAAGTCGGCGTGCTCTGGAAGACGTTTAAGGCAGGGACGGTCGAGCAACTCGAGAAGCTGGCGCGCGAGGGGAAACTGCGGGATCTCGCAGGGTTTGGGGAGAAGAGCGAGCAGAACATCCTGAAGGCGATTGAGGTCCACAAGAAAGCCGCCGGCCGGTTTCTCATCGACGAAGCGGACGAGACGGCGGCGAAGCTCGTGGCGTTTATAGGGGAGGCGGGAAAGCGAATCGAATCGGTGACGCCGGCGGGATCCTTGCGGCGGGGGAAAGAGACGATCGGCGATCTGGATCTGCTGGTGACGCTGCCGCGCGGCGGGAGCAGCGCAAAGGACATACAGGCGATCGCGGATCATATTCTAAAGTATCCGGAAATCGAACAGGTTCTGGCGCGCGGCGAGAACAAGGTCAGCTTCCGGCTGTCAAATGGAATGCAGGTGGACGTGCGGCTGCTGGAGAAGGAGAGTTTCGGCGCCGCGCTGCTCTATTTCACGGGATCGAAGGAGCATAACGTCTCGCTGCGCGGGCGCGCGAACAAGATGGGCCTGACGCTGAACGAATACGCCCTCTCCACACTGAAGGGGGAACGCAACGTGGCCAGCGCCACCGAGGAACAGATTTACGCCAAGCTGAATCTCGACTGGATTCCGCCCGAGTTGCGCGAGAACACGGGCGAAATCGAAGCCGCCGAGGAACACCACCTGCCGAAGCTCATCGAACTCGGCGACATCCGCGGCGATTTGCAGATGCACACCACGGCGAGCGACGGCGCGAATTCCATCGAGGAAATGGGGCGCGCGGCACGCGAGCTCGGATACGAGTACATTGCGCTGACCGATCACAGCAAGGCTGTGACCGTGGCGAACGGGATGGATGAAAAGCGGACGCTCGAGCAGATTCGCAAAATTCACGCGGCCAATGAACACATGGAAGGAATCCGGCTGCTAGCGGGCTGCGAAGTAGACATTCTCAAAGACGGACGGCTCGACCTGGACGACGAAGTGCTCGCGCAACTCGACGCCGTCGTGTGTTCGGTGCATTCGTACATGAATCTCGATCGTGGCGCGATGACCGAGCGATTGCTCGCGGCGATCGAGAATCCGTACACGCAGATTTTGGCCCATCCCACGGGGCGGATTCTGCTGCGGCGCGAATCGTTCGAATACGACATGGAGAAGATCATGGACGCGGCGCGGCGGTACGGCGTCGTGATGGAATGCAATGCGGCCCCCGGGCGGCTGGACTTGCGCGACACGTACCTGCGAATGGCGAAAGAGCGCGGGCTGCGAATCGTGATCTCGACCGACGCCCATTCCACGCGATCGCTCGGCTGGATGCGCTACGGTGTGGGCACGGCGCGGCGTGGGTGGCTTGAAAAACACGATGTAATCAACGCGCTACCGCTCGAGAAGCTGCTGGCCGCACTGCGCCCGAAACCCGGCACGAAACCGCCAACCGCGAAGAACTCCAGGAAATCGAAGCGTAAGTAGGCGTCCCCCCGGGACTTATCGTCCGGAACAACGCGCTATTCAAGGAAGCGGATAGACGATCAAGTTTGCGCGGCCGAAATCAATGATGGCGATGTCACGGCCGTCGGGAGAAATGGCGAACGCAGGATATTCGAGGTCGTGAAAAATCGGTTGGGGGATGACCTCGGGAATTGGAATCGGGGTCCCAGGCCTCGGAGCACTGAGCGGCGGCAACTGGATCCAGACAATGTCGCGAGTGTCGTTCGCGGGCCCTCGCTTGAGAAGAATACGAGAGTCATCCTGGGCCCAGAAGTAAGTGCCTACGGCGACATGCGCGCGAGCGACGCGCTGGGGGGAATTGAGGTCGCGAATTTCGATGACTTCGGGATCGATGAAATATGCCACGCGGCGGCCGGAAGGGGAAATGCTCAGGCCGGAAACGTAGGCATCGAGATTCGCGAGCTCGCGAACGGTTTGGCGCTCAAGGTCGAGCCAAACCAGTTTGATCGCGGCGGCTCGCGAGGCGCTTACTTCAACGCCGACGCCGCCCTGACGCGCCGGCGCCCACGCCACATCGGCGAATCCGTGGCCGGCAAATAGCGGAGCGCTGCTGCCGGATGTTGTGTGGAGTTCGGTCACGGCGTAGGGGCCAGCGGCAGAAGAGGCCTGGCTTAGATAGACGAGGGTGTCGTTGTCGGCGAGCCATTGGGCGTCGCTTGCGCCGGCAACGAGACTGTCCCCGCCGTGGACTTTGATCTCGTGTCCAGTGTCGTCCAGCAGAAGTGTTTGCGTCCCCTGAGAAGTTTCGCCGCGCGCGTTCGTGAATTTGGTCGTCAGAAGCTCCACAGCCAATTGTTTGCTGTTGGGTGACCAGCGGAATGCACGCACGCTGTAGCTGAGGGGGGCGTCCCCGCGCGTGAATTTTTCGCCCTCGACCAGACGGCGCTTGTTGCCGTTCGGCGTGACGATCCAAATGTCGTCGCGTTCATACGTCGCCTTCTTGACGTGAAAGATCTGGCGCACCGAGTAGGCAATCCGGCCGTCGAAGGCGTACCCAAACGAAGTGCAGTCCTCCTGAACGCGCAGAATGGGGCGTTCCTCCTGAGCGCAAAACGGAATCGCAATGGCCAGAACAATGGCAGCCGCGGCGCAGATCCTCGGCGCCTGCGCGAACCGGAGCTTGGAGGATTGTTGCAGGCCGATAGAGACTGTCGTGCGGCGCTCGCTCGAATTCAAAGGGGTGGTCGAAAGGGGCACGATTCAGGCCTTGGTCTTCCTTTGAGATTGGATGCGCCGGATCTCCTCCAGGCGTTGCCTGAGCCTCTGCTCGAATCCCTGGTCAGTGGGCTGATAATACTTCCGATCCGCGAGGCTATCGGGCAAGCAAGTCATGCCGGTCAGTTTGTCCGCAGAATTGTGCGCATATTCGTATCCTTTGCCGTAACCGATATTCGCCATCAGTCCCGTGACGGCGTTGCGCAAGTGCAGCGGCACAGGCTCGGAGCGAGTTTGCTCGATATCGCCGGTGACGGCGCCGTAGGCGGTGTACAGCGCGTTGGACTTCGGCGCGAGGGAAAGATAGACCACGGCTTGCGCTAGCGCGAGATTGCCTTCCGGCATGCCGACGAAATCCACGGCTTGCATCGCGGCAATGGTCACGGCGAGCGCGCCGGGTTCGGCGAGGCCGATGTCTTCGCTCGCCATGCGAACCAGACGGCGCGCGACGTAAAGGGGGTCCTCGCCCGCTTCGAGCATCCGGGCGAGCCAGTAGAGCGCGGCGTCCGGATCGGAATTGCGCACGGACTTGTGCAGCGCGGAGATGATGTTGTAGTGCTCCTCGCCGGCCTTGTCGTAGAGGAGAAATTTGCGCTGGAAAATGTGGTTGAGCAGTTCGGCGGAAAGAACACGCTTGCCCTCCGCATTCGGCGTTGCGGCGCGGGCGGCGGCCTCGAGCGTGTTGTACGCAGCGCGGGCGTCGCCACCGGAAAAAACGGCGATCCGCTCGAGTTCGGTGTCTTCCACCTGGAGGGCCTCCCGGCCCAGGCCGCGTTCGGAATCAGCGATGGCGCGGTGTAAAAGAGACAGGATGTCCGCGGTTGAGAGGGCTCCGAGGACGTAGACCTTCGTGCGCGAAAGCAGCGGCGCGATGATCTCGAACGAGGGATTCTCCGTCGTCGCGCCTATCAGGGTGATGCTGCCGGATTCGACGTAGGGGAGGAAGGCGTCCTGCTGCGCTTTATTGAAGCGATGCACTTCGTCGATGAATACGATCGTGCGCCGGCCGGAGTGCCGCGAGCGCTCGGCTGCGGCCATGACTTCCTTGATTTCCTTGATGCCGGTGAGCACGGCGCTGAACGCGACGAACTCCGAGCGCGAGAGGCGCGCGATGAGCCGCGCGAGGGTTGTCTTGCCGCAGCCGGGCGGGCCCCAGAGAATCAGCGAGCCGAGTTCATCGCGCTCGATCTGCGTGCGCAGCGGTTTGCCCGGGCCGAGCAGCGCCTCCTGGCCGATGAATTCCTCGATCGTGCGCGGGCGCATGCGGTCGGCAAGAGGACGCGAGGCCCCGCCTTCGTCGTGCGATTCGAGTTTGACGAACAGGCTCATGCGAGATTGCTTCTCTGGCGCGCGGCCTCGTACAGCAGAATCGAGGTCGCCGCGGCGGCGTTCAGCGATTCCAGCGCACCGGGCCGCGCCGCTGCTTGTGGAATCGTAACGCGCATGTCCGCCGAACGGACGATGTCTTGCGGCAATCCTGCGCCCTCGTTGCCAATCCACAATGCCGAAGGCCCGCGCCAGTCAATTTCCCAGGGGCGGCGGAGCGGAGGGAGAGCGTCCTTGGGAGTGAGACCGAGCGGCTTCGTGCGTGGATTCGATTCGGCAGGGCAGGCCGCGAAGATTCGGATGGTTGCCATGCGAAACTGAAGGAGCAGCGCCGCGCTTTGCACGCCGCGCAGAAGGGGGAGACGCAGCGCCGAGCCCGCCGACGCTCGAAGCGCCTTCGGCGCGAGCGGATTCGCCGTGCCAATGCCGTCGGCTGCGCACGTGGCAACGCCGGACGCACCAAGTCCTTCCGCTGCGCGGAGGATTGCGCCCACATTGCCCGGGTCTTGCAGACCGGCGAGAACCACGATCAATGGCGTCCCGCTCGCGAGATCCTCAAAGACCCACGCGCGAGGATAAACCAGCGCGGCGATGCCTTGCGGCGTCTCCGTGGCGGCGACGCTCGCGAACAGATGGTCGCGCGTCCGCAGGAGGCGCGCGCCCTCGGGAAGGAAGAGCCGCAGTGCCTCGAGCCGCCGCTCCCCGGAGGACGAAGTGAGGATCGCCTCCACGCGCAATTGCGCCGCGAGAGCGGCTTCCACCAAGTGCGGTCCCTCAACAGCGATCGAGCCGTCCGGTGATTCCGCGCCGGCAAGCGCCGCGCGGAAACGCTTGAGCCAGCGATTATCGCGGCTGGAAAGCTCCTCCGGCGAACGCGGCCGCCGTGAACCCGACGAGCCCGGTGAACTGGACCGAATACTGCGCGCGGCGTTCATGTGCAGCAGCCTAGCAAAGCGCCTGGTTGTGGTCAAAGACCGAGCATGGTTATAGGGATGTCTAGGTACATCGTATCCCCCGGCATCGTTGAGGTAGTACTCCAGAAAGACCGGCGGGAGCAAGCAAAGTTCCAGCGGCGAGCGAGGAGCGATCCGCTCGATGATTTGCCACGGGCTCTGATTCTCTTTGTG
>DASPOJ010000015.1:0-8640 GCA_035626055.1 Candidatus Methylomirabilota bacterium
GCACAAAGAGAATCAGAGCCCGTGGCAAATCATCGAGCGGATCGCTCCTCGCTCGCCGCTGGAACTTTGCTTGCTCCCGCCGGTCTTTCTGGAGTACTACCTCAACGATGCCGGGGGATACGATGTACCTAGACATCCCTACCTCAGCAATCCACTCAGAATTGAAACAGCGCCAGCCGGGAAACGAAGTGCCTCGCCTGGCCCCGGTCTTAACTCTAAACGAAGACCTGCAAGTCGCCGCTGCTGAGTTGAAATCCGAAGGCCATGCGGCGCGTGTTGAAGTCGAAGCCCGGCCGGCCATCGCGGCCCAGAAGGATCAGACCGCCGGTGCCATGGCCGCGCTTGGCGAGTTGCGTGACGGCTTCGCGTGCGGCGTCCGCGGGAGCAGTTTCCGGATGGATGGGATGGCGCAGGCACTCGATGGCCGTCTTCGCCATCACTACACGCATGATGGCTTCGCCCCAACCGGTGCAAGAGACGCCGCCGGCCTCGTTGTCGGCGTAACAGCCGCAGCCGATCAGCGGCGAGTCGCCCACGCGTCCCGGAAACTTGCAGCAGGTTCCTCCCGTCGATGTGCCCGCGGCGATTTCTCCCGCCGCATCCAGCGCCACGGCGCCGACCGTCCCGAGACCGTGTCCGAAGTGATAGTCCGCTTGATGTTTGTCTTCACGGCAACGGAGCCACGCGGCTCGTTCGGTCTCCGTAATCAATTCCTCCGGGTCGCAAAGCGTCATTCCTTCTTCTTTTGCAAATTGTTCCGCGCCCGCGCCCACCAGAAACATATGCTCGCTACGCTCAAGTACGCGCCGCGCCAGCCGGATGGGATTACGCACTCTGCTGACCCCGGCAATCGCGCCTGCTTTGAGCGTCGAGCCTTCCATCAGGATCGCGTCGAGTTCTGGGACGCCGTCGCGATTCAGGTGAGAGCCGATTCCCGCGTCGAAGACGGGATTGTCCTCGAGGGCCGCGATGGCCGCTTCCACCGCTTCGACCGCCGTCCCGCCGCGCGACAAGATTCTCCACCCTGCCGCGAGCGCGCTGAGGCACCCTTGGCGACAAGAGCCCAGGGCCTCGTCGGGGATGTCCCAGGCGCCGCCGTGCACGATCAAAGACGGGCGCGATGCGGTCACAGGATCAGGCAAGAAAATCTAAATTGGGCGCCCTCGCAGAAGGCGCCGATTCATTCGTGAATCGTCTGAATCCGTACGACTTCAAACTCTCTGGTCCCCGCCGGCGTTTGCACTTTGACTTCCTCGCCCACTCTCCGGCCCAGAAGCGCTTTGCCGATCGGCGACGTCGTCGAGATGAGGCCCTTCTCCACGTCCGCCTCTTCCGAGGTCACCAGTTTGTACTCCACCTCGGCCGATTTTTTCAAATCCAGCAGCCACACGCGGGATCCGTAGCCCACGCGATCCTTGGGAATGTTATTGAGATTCAGCATCCCCATATCGCCGAGCCGCTTCTTGAGGTGGCCCAATCGCGCAGAGACATAACCCTGCCGCTCCTTCGCGAATTTGAATTCCGCGTTCTCGGAGAGGTCCCCGTGCGCACGCGCTTTCATGAGTTCCTTCGGAAGCTCGACGTTCAGCTCGTGCTCCAGAGTGGCAATTTCTTCCTTCAGTTTGCGCTTCGCTTCTTCGATAGCGTCGGCCATATCAATTCCGTTTTCTGGGTTTCGCGAAGGAGTCCGCGGACGGTAGGGAACTATCCGCCTGCCTGCCGTGGCGGGCCCGCTTGCGGCGGGCAAACCTGCGCGGTAAGTGCCCGATTATACGGGTTGCATTACCGCACGCGCAACGTGACGCTAGCCGTCTTCGTGTGACCCGCCGCGTCCCGGGCCGTGAGTGTGTAGGTTGTGTCCTTCCGGGGCGAGACGTCCACGCACTGTCCGTAGGACGGGTACACCGGCTCGGCCGGCGGCGCGATCTCAACCGAGTTCGCATTCGACACGCCGTAGCAGAGTTTTGCGCTCTCACCCCGGGCGATGGCGCCGGGGCTCGCGTAGAAATCAAGAATCTCGAATCGATTGCCGCCCATCATTTCGAAGGTGCGCTCGTCCCGCGCCCGCTGCTTCTCCAACAGGCGCTGCTCGAACGCGACGTTTGCCTCGTGCCGCGACCAGAAGACCCAGCCTGTGTAGAGCAGCGCAATCACCAGCGCCGCAGAGGTGTAAAGCAACGGATTGCGAAACATAGTGCGTTGCTTCGGAGGAGGGGAATTCAATAGCATACTCGCGCCTCGCATGCGGGCATTGGCATTCCATCCTATCGCCCGCAATTGTCCGTGCTGTCCGCAGTCAGTGCATGAGACGGTCTTTCAGATCAATCTCACGACATGAAGCGGAATTTTTGAGAGGGACACGTTGCGGATCGCAACGAAGCCTGAATCAAAGCGCGATGTATATCGCCCCGTCTTCTACCGTCAGCGCGATGCCGGCGGCCTTCGCGGCCTCTTGCAATGCCGCGTCCAGCATGACCACCGGGTCGGGGCCAACGTCAATCCTGCGCATCAGTCCCTCGCCTTTCTTGCCGCCCGCCGAGAGTGTGATTTTCAATCCGCGACGCTTACACTTTACGGGCGTTCCGTCTTCGAGTTTGGTATTCATCGGCCGGAGGTAAGCGTCGACGTAGTGGACCCCAATCCCCGATTTGTCGTCCATCCCCGGCGGAAGTTTCTCCTTGGCGGCTGCATTCACGTTACAGATTTTGACTTTCACGTGCGGCCCCGGTCGATTGCATTTTCTTTTGATTTTAGAAACTCGTCCATCGCCTTTCGGAACGCGGCGATATGTCCCGGCGTGCTGCCGCAACAAGCGCCCACGAGGTTCGCTCCGGACACCAAGAGCGGCACAAGGCCTCTCACCATTTGTTCCGGCGTTTCGTCGTAGACGACTTTCATGTTGACCAGCTTTGGTTGTCCGGCGTTGGGTGTGGCCATCACCGGCAGGTGCGTGACACTCTTGTAACGCTCGACGGCTTCTCTCGAGCGCGCCATGTCCATTCCGGTGCCGCAGTTCAGCGCGACCACGTGCGCGCCGTGCTCCTCCATAAACTCGGCGGCGCGCTCCGGCTCGACGCCCATCATCGTGCGGAACGTCGAGCCATCGAAAGTCACGTCGTACGCCATGGACCCGATGATGCAGGGCGCGCCCGCATGCTGGGCCGCGCGGATACCCAGGAGCAGTTCTTCAAACGACGTCTGCGTCTCGATGATGATGGCGTCAGCTCCCGCCTCCACCAGAGCCGTGGCCTGTTCCTCGAAGGCGCTAAGGACCTGGGATTCGGTGAAATCGCCGTAGGGTTCCAGCAGGCCGCCGAATGGCCCAATGTCCCCGATGATGTATCCTTCTCTGCCGTCGAAGGCCTGACGAACGAGCTCTACTCCCGCCTTGTTGAATTCGACGGCCATGTCCCCTTTGGAATGGCGGTTGAGCATGATGCGCGAGCCGCCGAAAGTGTTCGTAAGGATGCACTCGGAGCCCGCTTGGGCGTAACGCCTCTGGATAGCCAGCACTTTTTCCGGATGCGTGATATTCCATTCCTCGCCGCAATGGCCCTGTTCCAGTCCGGCTAGCATGAGTTGCGTGCCCATGGCGCCGTCGGCGAGCATGGGGCGTTCGCGCATCGCGTCCTGCAGCAGTTTCTTCATGATGGTTCGGCGTCCTGCGCCAGTTCCATTTGTACCAGAGCGTAGTGGATTGTTTCGAGAACCAGCCCCCATTTGTGCTCGCGGCTGGAAGGTTCGCAGTAGCAGCCCGTTGCGCAGGCGGGGCGCCGCCATGCCAACACGGCGTTCAGGCGTTGCCGGCTGAGCGGCTTTTCGCGTTCGATGGCGGCCATCATGCGCCCGGGATTCTCGAGATACTGGCACATATGGGTGTGGCCCGTATCGTCTCCGGCTGGAGCGCATCGCTGCTCGCGGATGGGATACCCTTCGCCGCGCGGCCCCAGCTTCACATTGTAGTGAAAAGTCAGCGGCCGGCCCATGTTGTTGCACGTTGTTCCTTCATAGCGGAAGAGAGCGTGGATGGTGCCGTCCTCGCACGTCCGCAGCGACAGACGTTCCTCTGCCCACTTCTTCAAAGCCTTTGTATTTACGCTGTACTCGGCTTCGTAGTCCAGTACCGCGAGGCGCTCCGTGGCTTCCTGGCCATTCGCCCGCGGAGCCCGCCGGTAGGGTGCGCGCCTGTACTGACAAGACGCGTACGAACAATTCTCGCAGGGAACCAGCTCGGTTAGCCTGCGCACGCGTTCCGTATGACGCGTCAGTCCGAAGACCGCCAGGAGAGTTTTCTTTGGGCGCAGCATGCCGGACTCAAGCACCTCGACGCCGGAAGGGAAAGGCGGCGTTCCGGTCCGCTTCATCAGTTCGAGCAGCCGGGGTTGCTCAGCGATGTCCCATTCAGCGTAACCGGGGCTGTAGTGGGGCAGGACAGCCATGTGACGGCGTTCAGCCCAGTCGCAGAGATTGGCTCCAGTCAGCGTGGTCAGATGCTCAACCACTGCGGAGCCGAACATCTCGAGAAAGAAATACTCGTCAGGCTTTTCGTCCTCCCAACGCCGGCGAGCTTCCTCCTCGGCCTCGGGACCCGCGCCCACGGCGACCAGAATCACGCAGTGAGCTTTCGCCTGCTGCAGCGTGTTCTGCAGCCGCTTGCTCGTGAACGGCACTCCATCAATGCGGATCGTATCGCCTGCGATCTTGAGGCTTTCCGCTTGACGCGCATAGACCCACGGCCGGCCGTTCTTCGCATACCAGGCGCGCGCCCAATCCGCCAATCCCAGAGACCGGCCCTCCAACACCCAGCCGCGAGGAAAACCGAGCAGCCGCGTGTACTCCGTCGGCGCCACGTTTACATCGGGCATCGTGCTGGGTAAGTCGATTCTCTCGGCTACTGGGCGCATGGAATTGGCTCTACAGGTTTGAACTGGCAGCCCTCCACAAAAAAATCGAAAAAGCGCGGGTGAGTTTCCAAGCGACAGTGCTCAACTTTCTTTACAAGGTCCTCCAGTTCCCGGCGCTTCGAATGGGAGAGCAAAGCGATGGTGGCGCCTTCGATGGCGGTGTTGCCGGCCTGGACGATCTTTGCGGACGATAGACTGGGAATCAGGCCGATGCGCTTCGAGGCTTCCACCTTAAGATGCCGTCCGAAGCCTCCCGCCAGATAAAAGACGTCAACGCCGTCGAAATCGATGCCGTACCTGCTGAATACGACGTGCAGACCGGCCACGTTGGCGCCTTTCGCTTGGGCCAATTCGTTCACATCGCTCTCCAGCAGAAAAATGTCGTGTTCCGGATCGAGCGTGACGCGCCGGAGGTCATCCTTGAAGCGGCCCATGCCGTTCATGCGGCCGGTGCGGAGCAATTCACTCAGCACATCGACCAAGCCGGACCCACAAATGCCTTCGGGAGCGCCGTCGCCGATGACATTGAGGTGGAACGTGCCATCGTCGCGCAGCGCAACTTCCTCGATAGCTCCGTCCAGAGCAGGCATGCCGCAAGCGATCCCTCCGCCCTCGAAAGCGGGGCCAGCCGGACAAGACGCCGCGAGAATGCGGTCCTTATTGCCAACGATCAGCTCGGTATTCGTCCCGATATCCATGATCGCGATTAGGCGCTCTTCATGCGCCAGATCAACCGCCAGCATGCAGGCGGCGGCGTCGGCGCCCACGTGGCCGCTGATGATCGGAGCGCCGTAGACGCGGGCCTTAGGGTGAATAGGCAGCAGGGATCCTCGCCCCGACTCGATGAGGCTGGTCGTGGTGCGCTTGCCCTCGGTCATTTCGATTTCCGTGATGGACCGGTACGGGTTCTGGCCTATGGAATAAACGCTCCGCCGGAAGAAAAGGTCGCGCATGGTGGAGTTACCCACCACCACCATCTCGTAGATCGTTCTTGGATCGACCGGAAACTTCTCGATGGCGTGGCTCAGATACCCCGCGAGGGTGCGCATCAAGAGCCTTCCGGGATGCTCGCAGTCGTAGCTGATACGGGACATCACGTCGGAGCCGCCAAAGCGTTGCGGGTTCTCAAACGCAGCATCCGCGATCAATTCGCCGCTTTCCAGATCGATGAGCCGAAGGACGATCGTGGTGGTTCCGAGATCCATGGCGACGCCGTGAATCGGCGCAGTGGAGCGTTCCACTTCTTCTCCGTCGATCAGGATGCGATCTCCGTCGCGAGTGACCGCCGGGTCGAGCCTTATCTTCCGGTTGCTGACGGGCAATCCGATCGCGTGGCGTTCGATTCGCATCTGCCCGCGGCGCATGGTATGGCAGCGAACCTGGCCGCTCTGGGCGGTCACGTACGTTTGGCACGACAGGCGATAATTCCCCTTCAGATGCCGCTCTGCGTCGGTGATCGCCGAGAGGTTGCCCATTCCTTCGACGACTTCCACCATGCACTCCTTGCATTTGCCTTGCTTACGGCAGGACGTGGGAACGTCGATGCCCACGGCCTCGGCTTGATCGAAGAGCGATAGGCCGGCCGCCGATTCGATAGATTTTCCGTTGATTGTGAGGGTGACGCCCATACGCGGACGGTTCCTACCAGCCCTTTGCTTCGAGTTCGGCTTTCACTGCTTCCGCTACTTCCCGCGCGGAACCTTCGCGCTCTTCTTCCTCGCTCCATTTCCAATGCGCAAGGTAGTCATCCGCGCCTTGCAGGCCCCGCTGAACGGCCAGTCTGTCGATCTGTTCCATGAACTTCTCATGAAGCTGCAAAGTGACGTCCTCTACGTCATCCTCGGCCTTTACTTGAGAAGGGATTTCCTGCCAGTAGAGAATCTTGTAAGTGGCCACGGTTGGTTACGCCTTCATCGCCAGCCGCAAAAACAGATCGACCGCGGCGGAAGCGTTCGCTCCGTAGCCGTCGGCGCCGATTTCGTCGGCAAACATCTGGCTGATGGGAGCGCCGCCGACAGCTATTTGGATGTGGGTCAAACCGGCGGCATCAAAGCCATCGATCACGGTCTTCATATACGTCATGGTCGTGGTGAGAAGCGCGCTCATTCCGACAATCGTTGGCTTGCATTTTTCCGCCGCGGCCATGAATTTCTCCACGCTTTGGTCCACGCCGATGTCATGCACTTCAAACCCGGCGCCCTCCGCCATCATGCCCACCAGGTTCTTGCCGATGTCGTGCAAGTCGCCGCGAACCGTGCCCATGAGAAGGACGCCCTTGGGTTTGGTGTTGCTGTCCTTCGCGCTCAGCAGCGGCTTGAGGACCGCCATACCCGCTTTCATGGCCCGCGCCGCAATCAGCACTTCTGGAACGTAGAGCACGTTATGCTTGAAGTCCTCGCCAACCACACTCATGCCCGCGATCAATCCATCGTTCAGCACTTCCTGCACGGGCCGCCCGGCGGCGAGGGCTTCTTTCGTAAGCCGCTCCACCTCGTTGGCGTTGCCCTCGTACAGATATTGGTTCATTTGGGCATAGTCGGGCACGGTGCTCTCCTTTGCCCTTATGGGCGGCTAGAAACGTGGCTGGCGGAGCGCCGGACGTTGAATTCTTCCAGGGCCTCGAGCATGGCAACGATATTCTCGCGCGGCATTCCCGGGCTGGTGCCGCCACCCACCGAGAGAATGATCCCTTCTCCGCCGGAGCCCTCCAGCACGTCGAGGGTTTCGTCTCGCACTTCCTCGGGTGTCCCGCGAACCCCAACTTCTAGCGGATTGACGTTGCCCATCAGGCACATCCTGTCTCCGACCCGCCTCTTCACTTCAGAAATGTGCTTTTGCTTGCCCCAATTGAGCACGTGGAAGCCCGCGTCCGGCAGATGGTCCAGGCACGCGTCTATTTCCGCGTCATTGTGATAGACCTTGATCCAATCCTTCGGGAACGCGTCGCAGATGCGCTTCAAGTAGGGATGCGCGTACTCCATGTAATGCTCCTCGTTGATGAATCCAACGATGTCATCGAGGATGAAAATGCTTTCCACCGTATCGCCCATCACCTTCTGCTGTGCCTTGAGCCAGTCGATGATGACCCGCGTACAGAGGTCGATCAGCTTGTGCGAGCCCTTGGGATCTTCCACCAGATCGATCATGAAATGCGTGGTGCCGCGGACAAATCCAGCGGTGCACAGCGGGCCTCGCGAAGTGACCATCGGAAGGATGTAGCCGTTATCCAAAATGCGCTGTTTGTGCATGCCGATGCGATGCAACGTCAGGCCCGCGAAGGCGTCCGCCTCGACCTCGTACTCCGGGAAGTTGTCGATGTCCTCGAGGCGTTGCAGGGTGTGGTATTCGCTCGGAGTGTTGTCCTGCCAGAATTTGATTTTCGCGCCGAGCACGGAAGGCTCAGCCGCCATCCCGTACTCCACCCACCACGACGGAACGAATATGATGTCGGGAAACTCCCGCATGATCTTGAGATTGGATTGGAACCAGAGTTCGGGATCGAGGAAATAGTCCAAGTGCTTGATTCCCAGGTACCCGGGAATCCATGGGCTGTCGATGATTAGCGCCATCGGGATCTTGTCCATCTTCTCGCGGCGCGCCGCTCGTTTGAACGTTTCCCATTGCTCGGGGCGCATATCTCTCCTCCTGATTACGCCGAGAAAAAAGCAACGCAGCCAGTCCGGTAGCTCGTCTGCCCACGACGCCCGCCGTCGCGGGCATATCTTTGTACTATAAA
>DASPOJ010000016.1:0-21204 GCA_035626055.1 Candidatus Methylomirabilota bacterium
GAATAGAAAGAGAAGCTGCTCCACTCCCATTCCTTCGGATGCGCCACGAGTTTCCGCTTCACCGGATTGGCATGCATGTATTCCAGCTTTTCTCTGCATTTTCTTGCGCTCCAGACGTTGAAATCGTGGAAGCGGCGCTGCCAGAACTGGCGGAGCGGCGCATCTTCGTCTCCGAACCGCAGCCGCAGTTGCTGCGGGGGGTGCCCCTCGATGAGAACGAAGGCGTTGTCAAGGCAGAGTTTTCCCGTGCAGTGTTTTTGGCACCGCGTCGTCGCCAGAGGTTGGAGGACGAAGAACTCTGGAAATCTCACGGTGAATCACTTCTCGGTGGAATCGTTCCACCAACCATCGATACGGCCTAAACCTCGGCCATGATTCTTCTATCCGAATCCCGACCTGCGCCGGGACGAGAGCGCCCAATCAACTCTGCGATCTATCCGCTGTGGCGGACGACCAGGGCCACCCGCGGGCTGCGATTGATCCCCGCCTGCCAGGGCACAAACGCCGAGCAGAAGAACTAGAAAGACGCCGCGAATCGCCTGCCGTTTCATCGCAAGAACCTCACCCCATGAGGGAGCATCCACTTTTCCGTTGCGGAGGTCCACCGGGAGCCGAGCGCGCACGTGGGCCTGCAGAATTCTCGCTGGACCACGTACTGCGGGCTGCCAACACAGTAGCCGGAGACCTCGTTCGTGCGGTTCAGGCCATAGACGATAGCAGAGAGGCCGTTGGCCAAGCGAATCCTCACGTATGCGTCCAAATGCAGCTGTGGATGAAGAAAGAAACATCTTGCTCCAAATTGAGTGAGCGAGCGGATCTAGCGCGATGCGGCCGGGGTGCCGGGGGTGGCGGTAGTGGTGGCTACCGGATTTTCCAGTGGTGTTAGGTAGGTTTGGGAGATGCGGTCCTGCCAGCAGAGATGGTCTTCATCCCAAAGCGACCAGAGGAAACCCAGACAGAACGTGCCGGCGGAGACGAGGTAGCCGACACTCCGCCAGACCAATTGCTGCGGCGTGGGCAGGGTGCCGTCAAAGCTGACGACGCGCAGGCCGCGCAGCATCATTCCCGGGGTCGAGCCGCCGAAGATCGTAAACAGGGTCATGTACTGCGCGAAGAAAAGCGCGAAGGTGGCGAGGGTCACTGCGGCGTCGAGGCGATTGAAGGTGAAATGTCCGCCGAGCGCGAGGAACAGCGCCACGATGGCGCCGAAAGTGAAGAGAAGCAGCGCCAAATCCAGGAAGGCTGCGCGGCGGCGGTCCGGCAAGGACGCTACGGGATAGAGTTGGTGCTTTCCGGCTTTGTTGGGGCTGAGTGCGGTGTCAAGCTGGCCCAGGAGGCTCGGCGTGATGGATATCTCGAGGCGCTCGAATTGCGGCTGTGGACGCGATGCGGCGCCCGTGGCGTTGGCGAAGGGGGAACCCGCTCTCTCGGACCCGGCGGCGAGGGAAACGGGCGGTGCAGGCGGCTCCGAGCCGAAGGGCAAGGCAGTTTGACTTTCGGGATTGCGCAAGCTGCGGCGCCGCGCGCGGAAGGCCTCGAGCCGCGACGAGACTTCGTCGCGCCAATCGGGCTCGGGATCGACCGCGAGATTGCCGCGCGTGAGATGGATTTCCGGCGAAGATGGCGATGCTTTCGCGCGTTCGGAGGAACCGAGGCGCGAGTCGCAAAAACAGCACAGTTCGGCGCGCTCGTCATTGACGGCGCCGCATTGAAGGCAAGTTTGTAGCACTACTCCGTTTTGCGCTGCGGACCACTCCGCGAGTCGGATTCTCCGGAGTTGAAGGCATTCTACTCTCAGTGCAGCGCATTGCACGCACTTGCGACGGAGCGCGTGTCGCCAATCGAACAACCCAGCCACTGCGGCTCGCATCGGCTGAGGTGATGGAGCGGGCTTGTTCGGCCGATACGCGTCGCAATATGATGGCGTGGGGATACGCCCGCCTTACGGGAACGGCGCTTTGAGTTTTCAAACGCGACTCTTTGCCTTCGTCATGCTGGTTCTGGCCGCCGCCTCGGCGCGCGCCGCTCAAGAGGTGCGCATCGCGGCGGGGCGCGAAGTCGTGCGCCTGGAAGCAGATCAGCAACGCAAGGAAGGAGAACTTTTCATCGCCGAAGGCCACGCCGAAATTCAATACGCCGGAGCCATCCTGCGAGCGGATCTGATCGAGTACAACGCGAAGACCCGCATCGCCACGGCGCGGGGCCACGTCGTCTTCGACCACGAGACACAGCACCTCGAGGCGCAGCAAGCCGACTACAACGTGCAGACGGGCGTGGGCAAGTTCCAGAACGTGCGCGGCGTGGTGCACTCCGAGCGCAAGCCGAACGGAAGCGTGCTGGTGACGTCGAATCCGCTTTCTTTCGTTGCCGCGGAAGTGGACAGGGCGGCGGACAATCGCTATACGCTCACGCACGTCTGGATGACGGTGTGCGATCCGGACCGCCCGAAATGGAAGTTCTATTCGGCCCGGGCCACGCTGCAGGTCAACCGCAGGGTCGCGCTGGTGAACGCCAATTTCCGGCTGTTCCGCATTCCGTTGATTTATCTGCCGTACGCCACGATGCCGGCCGGGCGAAGGATGCGGCAGTCCGGATTCCTGATCCCGAGCCTGGGGAACAGCTCGATCAAGGGATTCATTATTGGTGATTCCTACTACTGGGCTCCCAACACGTGGTCGGACTTGACGCTCGGCGCTTCCTACCTGAGCAAGCGCGGCTGGCAGGAGAACGGCGAATTCCGCATGACTCCCACCGACAATATCACGCTCTCGGGCACCTATTTTGGAGTCGAGGACCGAGGCTTGCCCGGGCCAAACGGCGTGCGCATTCCGGAGGGCGGCACGAGCACCAACTTCAAGCTCGACGCGTATCTCGCCGACGGCTGGCACGCCGTGGCCGATATCAACACGCTGACGTCGCTCACGTTCCGGCTGGCATTCGCCCCGACGTTTGGCGAAGCCGTGAACTCCGAAGTGCAGAGCACGGCGTTTCTTTCCAACAATTACAACGGGCTGAGTGTGAATTTCGCCGCGGACGATTACAAGGACTTTCTCACGGCGCAGCCGGAAACCTCGATTGAGTTGCGCAGCGCACCGGAGGCGCGCATCGGCCTGCAGGACCGCGCGCCGTGGCGGAACTGGCCCGTTTATATCGGGTTCGACCTTTATGGCGGCGGGGTCAGCCGGAGCGATCCCAACTTCGAGACACCCGCGATGGTGCAGCGAGCCGAGTTCGCGCCGCGCGCCACCGTTCCCTTGCGCTGGGGGCCGTGGCTCGGTGTGACCGCGACGTACGCCTATCGCCTCACGCACTACGGTTCGCAGGACGTCTTCGGCGTGCTGGTGGGCAACTCGCTGAACGTGAGCGCGGGCGAGCTGACCGTGGATATCCGCCCCGCCTCATTCGAGCGCATTTGGGACCGCGGCGCCTCGAAGTGGAAGCACACGATCGAACCCGACGTCGTGTACCGGTACGTCAGCGGGGTGGACGATTTCGGCAAGATCATCCGTTTCGATCAGGACGACACGATCACGGACACCAACGAGTTTGATTTCTCGCTCACGCAGCGGCTGTTTCACAAAGCTGGCAATGGGCAAGCGCAGGAACTTGTTTCGTGGCGCATCGAGCAGAAATACTATTTCGATCCGACGTTCAGCGGGGCGCTCGTGCCCGGGGCGCGGAATGTGTTCGAGGCGCTCGATTCGGTCACGCCCTTTGCGTTTGCGGATGAGCCGCGGCACGTTTCTCCTCTGGTGAACGATATAGTGGTTACGCCGGGCGGGCCCTTCGACGCGGAATTCCGCGCGGACTACGACACGCAGCGCAACCGGCTGACGACCCTGGGCACGCTGCTCAAGATGCACCCGTACCAACGGCTCACGCTGACGATGGCGGAGTTTTCCATCGACAACGATGAAATTCTGCAGCCGCCCGCCAACCAAATCCGGATGATGGTCGGCTATGGGGACCAAACGCAAAAAGGTTGGAGCGCCTCACTGGGATTCAGCTACGACATCAAGCAGCAGTACCTGCAGAACCAGCTCGTGGAAGTGAGTTACAACGGCTCCTGCTGCGGGCTGTCGCTGGAGTACGCGCGGCTCGCGCTGGGTCCGCTGCGCACGGAGAATCAGTTTCGCTTCGCGCTGACGATTGCCAACATCGGGACGTTCGGCAACGTTCGCCGGCAGGACAAGATTTTCTGAGCGGGTCTCGTGCGGGGCTACGGCGGCGGAGAAAGCACTTCGGCGGCGGTTGTGGGAAAATGACCGTTCGCGGCGCGCGGGCTCCGCAGTTCATCCAACAACGGCGATCCGGAGCAGTTTGGGACAATGAAGGTGTCGGTCATAGCGGCGTTCGTGGCGGGGCTGATCTCATTTCTCTCGCCTTGCGTGCTGCCTCTTGTGCCCGGGTATATTTCGATGCTTTCGGGCATCGGCGTGGAACAACTCCGGCGCGGCGAGAAACCGCGCGGAAGTCTGGCGGCATCGTCTGTCGCATTCGTGCTTGGTTTCTCGGTTGTCTTCATCACGTTCGGGGCGTCCGCCAGCGCCGTCGGCAGATTTCTGGCGAGCAACCGGACGATGCTGGCGCCGTTCGCGGGGGCGCTTGTCATTTTGTTCGGATTGCACTTGCTCGGCGTGCTTGGAAAACTGGACGTCGTTACGAGTGCGATTATGGGAGGGGCGCTCCTGGTGGCTGCGGCGTACCTGCTGGGACGCCACGGGACGGAAACGGCGGGGCCCTGGGACCTGATTGGCGCGGCGCCATTTGGGGCGATTTCGATTATTTTTCTGGTGGGGCCATCGCTCACACGCTGGCTGAATCGCGATATCCATTTCCGGCAGCTCGGCGCCGCGACGGATGCGGAGAAAGTGGGGGGTCCGCTCGCGGGCGTCACGAGCGGATTCCTGCTTGGCTTCGCCTTCGCCTTCGGCTGGACGCCGTGCATCGGGCCGATCCTCGCGGGAGTGCTGGCGATGGCCGCCACGGAAGCGACGATCGCGCGCGGCGTGTTCTTGCTGGCGGTCTATTCAGCGGGACTCGCAATTCCATTTCTGCTCACGGCGATCGGCATCAACGGTTTCCTGCGCTTCTACCAGCAATTCCGCAGATATCTTCACGCCGTCGAACTGGCCAGCGGCGCGTTGCTTCTCTTTGTCGGAGGGCTGATTTTTCTGAATCGCCTGACCTGGCTTTCGGGTAAACTGGGGTTTCTGAACTTCTTCTCGCGATGAAGGGTTTCCCATCATGAAGCGCACGGTCACAATCCTCGCTTTTGTCGTCGGCCTACTGGTGACTGTGGTGTGGGCGGATAGGCGATGGCCCGGCGGCGGGATGGAGACGCGCTCGCAGGCAGTGAGGATTCCGGCGGCTTCTGCGTCTTCCGATGAAGACTCCGGGCTGAGCGACGCGGATCTGCAGAATCTGGCGGTTCCGGACGTCAACGGGAAGAGCGTCACGCTCTCCGACTACAAGGGCAAAGTCGTGCTCGTGGATTTCTGGGCCACCTGGTGCGATCCCTGCCGCATCGAGATTCCCTGGCTGATCGACATGCAGCAGAAGTATGCGTCGCGGGGGTTCGTCATTCTCGGTGTTTCGATGGACGAGGACGGAAAGAACGCCGTTGATCCGTTTCTTGCCAACGAGCGCTTCGACGTGAACGGGCAGAAATTGCCGATCAACTACCAGGTTCTGCTGGGCAGCGATGACATCGGCGATAAGTTTGGCGGCATCATTGGAATGCCGACGAGCATGCTCTTCAACCGCGATGGCAAGAAGATCAAGACGTTTGTCGGGCTCACCAGCTACGACGACATCGACCAGGCCATCCGAAGCCAGCTCTGAAGGCCGCAATCGGAACCGGCGCTGCACGTCCGTGATTGCATTCCCGGCGCGCAACATTCCGGTGCCGTCAACCGTATAAGAGAGTGGGAGCAGGGACTCCTGTCTCAATCCAGCGTCCATGAAATCGCGGTTTAATCTGCGCGAACCGATCGCCGTGGCGCTTGCCACGTTGTGGGAGCACAAGCTGCGGTCTTTCCTGATGCTGTTGGGCATCATCCTGTCGGTAGCCACGCTGATTTTCGTGATTTCGCTGATTTCCGGGGTCAATTTGTACATTGAGGACCGGGTGGCGAATCTCGGCTCCGACGTTTTTCTCATTGCGCGTTTTCCGATCATCACGGAAGTCACCGAGTACGTGAAAGCAAGCCGCCGCAACAAGAACATCACCTGGGACGATTACGTCTACCTGCGCGACAACATGAAGCTGCCTTTGCGCGTCGGCGTCGAAACGCGGACGACCGGTCGCGTGCGCGGCGGCAACCAGACGCTCGAGGATTGTAGCGTGCGCGGCGTCTCCGCCACAATCGGGCAAATGGATGTGGAGGAGCCGACCGAAGGGCGCTACATCACCGAAGGCGACGAATTACATCACTCGAGCGTGACTCTCATCGGCTCGGACGTGGCTGCGCACCTGTTTCCCAATGTCGATCCGCTGGGGCGCGAGATTACAGTGGACGGTTTGCCCTACGTGGTCGTCGGAGTGGGCAAGCCGATCGGCACCGTCTTCGGGCAATCGCAGGACGACTACATTTACATGCCGATCGAAACGTTTCTCACGGTGTACAACGTGTCCGACCGCAGCTTGACCGTCAACATCCAGGCGCGAGGGCCGGATTGGATGGCCCGCACGCAAGACGAGGCGCGCATGTTCATGCGGGCGCGGCGACACTTGGCGCCCCAGGAAGAAGATGCATTTGGGATTCTTAGCTCCGCGACATTGCTCGATCTCTGGAACCAACTCACGGGAGCGATCGCGGCCGCGATGGTCGGGGTCGTGTCCGTGTTTCTAGTGATCGGCGGCGTGGTGATCATGAACGTGATGCTGGCCACGGTGACGGAGCGGACGCGCGAGATCGGCATTCGAAAGGCGATCGGCGCGCGGCACAACGACATCCTGATGCAATTCCTGCTGGAGGCGGCCGTCATGGCCGCAATTGGCGGGGCCATCGGCGTGACGATTGCGTACTCTTTGTCGGCGTTGATTGGGGCGACGACGTCGGTGCCGATGCACGTGCCGTTCACGGCGGTCATTGCGGCGTTGGGAGTCTCGACCGCCGTGGGGATATTCTTCGGGGTATACCCGGCGCGGAAAGCGGCGAAATTGAGTCCGATCGAAGCGCTGCGGGCGGAAGTATGAGGCGAGAGAAACCGTAATGCGAATCATGCTGGGCGAAAACGCGAAGATGGCGCTCACGACGCTGCGTGAAAACAAGACGCGCTCGTTTCTCACGGTGCTGGGCATCGTCATCGGGATCATGGCGCTCATTTCGGTGGTTTCGATTCTGGTGGGGCTGTACCAGGATATGGACTCCGTGTTGAACGACTACGGTCCGAACACCTTTTTCATCTTTCGTTTCAAGCCTGGCATCCGCACGGGCCCTCTCACAGCGGAAGAGCGCATGCGCAAGCCGATCTCATTGGATGACGCGCTGGCCATCCGGGAGTTCTGTCCCGCGGTCAAGGCCGTGACCGCGCAACTGTATCCCCGCTTCGATAATTCGCAAGAGCAAGCGCCCGTGAATGCCCGCTATCAGGACCGCGAAGTGGACGGCCTTGATTTTTCGGGGAGCCTCGTGGAGTCGGAGGAGGTTTTCAACGCTCATCCGGCGCGCGGCCGTTTTTACACGGAGGCCGAAGACTTACACCGATCCGACGTGGCCGTGATCGGATACGACGTCGCGCAAGGCTTGTTCGGCGCGGAAAATCCGCTCGACAAGCAGATCGTCGTCGCGGGCGTGCCGTACCGCGTCGTCGGCGTGCTCGAGAAGCGCAAAGGGGAATTCTTCAAGGACCCGACTGCCGACAAACAAATCTTCGTGCCCTACCGCGCCTACCAAAAGCACAATCCGGCCGCCGACGAGAATTTCGTCGGCGCGGAGGCGTATCCGGGGATGATGGCGGAAGCGGAAGATGAGATTCGCGGCGTGTTGCGGCGGCAGCGGAATGTGCCATACGACAAAGACGACAATTTCGGAATCTCGAGCGCGGAGGAAATCGCGGACCAATTCCGGCAAATCACCGGATCGGTGGCGCTGCTCACAGCGGTCATCGCTTCCGTCGGATTGCTTGTGGGCGGCGTGGGAGTGATGAACATCATGCTGATGTCCGTGACGCAGCGGACGCGCGAGATCGGTGTGCGCAAAGCGATCGGCGCTCGCAAGCGGGATGTCATCGGGCAATTTCTCACCGAAGCGATGGTGCTCACCAGTGCGGGCGGCGTGATTGGCGTGCTGTGCGGCGTCGGAATCAGCATGCTGATCAACGCTCTGGTGCCAAGCCTGCCGTCGAGCGTCCCGCTCTGGGCAGTGATTTTGGCCGTAGTCGTCGCCATGAGCGTGGGTCTGTTCTTCGGGATGTATCCCGCCGTCAAAGCGGCTAGACTTGACCCCGTCGTCGCACTCCGGTACGAATAGACTGACACTATGGACGAACACGAATTTCGCAAAAGGTCGGATGCCGCTCTGGATAAGCTGAAACAGCGCCTGCTCGAGCTGGGAGATGCGTTCGGGTTCGAGGTCGAAGGCAGCGGCGAACGGCTCGAGTTGCTCTTCGAGGACGCGGACGGGACGCGATTCGTCATCAGCCCGAATTCGGCCGCGCGGCAGATCTGGATTTCCGCGCTGACCACCAGCTTCAAGCTGGGCTGGTCGGACGAGGCCGGCGGCTGGCAACTCGAAAAGACCGGAGAGTCGCTGGCGCAGGTGGTGGGCCGCATTTTGACCCAGCAGTTGCACACGACGGTGGTTCTCTGACGCCATGCGACTGGAGGCATTTCTCGCGGCGCTGATTGCGCCGGCCTTGCTCTCAGCCCCATGTGCGACGGCGCAAAGTGGAAATCCCCGCCCAAATGAAATCGTGCAGACGAGCGCGTACGTTTCGCTTGCGCCGGTGCCGCGAGGCCGGGCGTTTGAGATCGCCGTCGTGGCGCACATTCGCGCCGGCTATCACATCAACGCGCACAAACCCACGCTCGACTACCTGATTCCGACCGAGGTCACGCCTGCACTCCCGCAGGGAATTACAATCTCGGACGCCGTCTATCCGGAAGGCCAGATGATGAAGTTCCCGTTCTCACCGACTGAGTTGAAGGTGTACGAGGGAGAGGCTGTGTTTCGTTTGCACATGCACGCGGCGGCGGATGCGACGCTCGGTCCGCGCGACATTCCGTTGCAACTCGAATACCAGGCGTGCAACGACCGCTCGTGCCTGCCGCCCGTGAAAGTGCCCGTGACGGCGCATCTGGAGATCGCGCCTGCGGGGGCCGTAGCCAATCTCGCTCACCCGGAAATTTTCTCAATTCCCTCCGGACATTCTCGCTAGGACGTTGTTGATTCCGGCCTCCCGCGCTTCCCGCAGATCAATTCTTCATTAGGCGAGCTTTGCGGTGGAGGCGACTTCGGGGAGGGCGCGGCGGAGGCGTTCGACGACGCGCGATTGGCCGAGGACGACCATCGTCTCGAACAGCGGCGGCGCGACGGCTTGGCCGACGATGGCGACGCGCGTGGCATTGATGAGCAGGCCAGGCTTTACGCCCTCCGCGGCGGCGAGATCGCGCAGGACTTTGTCGCAGGCGTCGTGATTCCAATCGGGAATAGCGGCGAGGCCGTCGGCCAGGCGAGCAAGCAAATCAGGCAGGCGCGGGTCCTTCCAGAATTTTTCGCGGGCGGCGGAATCGTAGTCAAACTCGTCGCTGAAAAATGCGCGCGCCCAGGTGGAAAAATCCGGCAGCAGGCGCGTGCGCGGACGCAGCAGATCCACAGTGTAGGCGAGCCAACCGCGCCGCGCGCCGGCCCATTCCTCCCGCCAAAGCTGCGAGCGGCGCAATTCCGATTCGACCGCGGGCAGCAAATCTTCGATTGGCAACTTCTGCAGATATTGCGTATTGAACCATTCGAGCTTGGCGCGGTCGAAGACGGCATTGGTGCGGCTCACGCCCGCGAGTGAAAAGCGGCGGAGCAATTCCTCAGTGCGCATGAATTCGGTATCGTCGCCGGTGGACCAGCCGAGCAGCGCGAGAAAATTGCGAAAGGCTTCGGAAAGAAATCCCTCATCGCGATACGAACCGACGCTGGTAGCGCCGTGGCGCTTCGAGAGGCGCGTGCGATCGGGGCCGAGTATCAACGGCACGTGAGCGAAAATCGGCGGTGTTGCGCCCAGAGCGCGATAGAGCAGGACCTGCTTCGGCGTGTTCGAGAGATGATCGGCGCCGCGGATGACGTGCGTGATGCGCATATCGATGTCGTCCACGACCGCGCCGAGCTGGTACGTCGGGAGAGATGACTCGGCGGGCTGGCCCGGCTTCGGCGAGCGAAGCAGAACGAAGTCCTCGATCTCGTCGCTCGCGACTTCGCGCGGGCCAAAGACCGCGTCATCGAATCGCGTCACTTGGCCCAGCGGAACCCGGAAGCGCACGGCCGGCGCCTGCGATGGATCCGCGGGACGCCCTTCGCGGCACGGGCAGCGGCTTACGCGCCTTGGGCCTGAAGCGGCGTCGTCGCCTTCGCCCGCTGCGTCGCCGCCGGTATATTTTTCCGGCGGGCAATAGCAGAGAAATGCGGCTCCGGCCGCAACCAGTTTTACTGCCGCAGCGCGGTAGAGCGGCAGGCGATCGGCTTGGTGGAGCGGCCCTTCGTCCCAATCCAAGCCGAGCCAGCGCAAGCCGTCCAGGATTCCCTCGACGAGTTCCGGCTTATTGCGGTCGACGTCGGTATCCTCGATTCGCAGGATGAGGACGCCGCCCGTACTCCGGGCAAACAACCAGTTGAACAAGGCGGTCCGCGCGCCCCCAACGTGCAGATAGCCCGTCGGCGAGGGCGCAAAACGCACCCGCGGAGGGCCGGATATGCTCGAGGGATGGCCTGAATTCGTGCTCATGCGCTCATCGGGCCGGTCCAGCGGCCGCAAAACGTGCCATCTTAGCCGAACGGCCGAAGAAACGCGAATCGACGCAATGGAAAGGAATGTTCCTTACAGGTACCCCAGTACCCTTGACCCAAAAAAAAACGGTAGTTTATAGTCGAACGCGATTGAACAAATCGGAATGGAGTGGTGTTTTTCGCGGCGTTCGCGCTCCCGACACAAAGGAAATGTCGCGCCTTGCGCAATTGAGCATCCTCGCCCTTCGGGCGGCCATTTCCGGCCGCGCAGGCATTCTCTGCACGGAAATCCTCCACGGGGGGTATGCCTGACGTGAATGCATTGCCCCCCATTTTATCGGTGGCGATGTTTGTTGCCGCGGCGCTGGTGGCGGCGTTCTTCGCGTACGTCCAAAGCACGAAGAGGCAACAGTATCTTCTGCTTTGGACCGCGGCGTGGGGATTCGTCGCGCTGCACTCGCTGAGCTCGGCGCTCTCGGTATGGGTGGCGGTGGCGCCCTGGCAAGGAGCGCTCAACGAATGGTTGATGGCCACGGCGGTGCTGCTCTTCTTGTGCTCCGCGCAAGTCTACAGCCAGAAGCAACCCTGGACTCGCCTGTTGATCGGGGCGAGCGCGACGTTTGCGGTTTGGGCCACCGCCTATCATTTGAAATCGATCAACATCTCTCCGAGTTATGGCGTGGCGCTGCTCTTGTGCGGAGTGGGCTGGGTGTACTCGCGGGAGAGCCGGCGCCAGGAAGCGCTCGGGGATCTGTTGATGGCGCTCGCGTTTGTGACCTGGGCCGCGGTGAAGGTGGCGGGGTTGCTGACGGCTCGGATTGCGGCTGCAAGCACGATCGGCTCTCTCGAGCTCATCCCGGAGCTATTCGCCGCGGTCTTGATGGTGATGATTCTCTACGAGGAGGAAAAGCGGCGCATCGAGCACAACATGCTGGCGCTGTCGAGCCTGAATCTGGCGACTTCGAGCTTCTCGGGCGGTGAGATTCAAAAGATGCTCAGCCAAGCGCTTGAGCGCGTGCTGAGCGTGGCGCGCATTCCTTCCGGCGCGTTCTTTCTGCGTCACGGCGAGCCCAGCGGACCCACTTCGGTGATCGCGGCCGGCCTCGACGCGTCGTTCTGCGCGGCGGCGCAGGAGGAAAACCTGGACAGCCAGCTTGTGGCGCTTGTTTCGCGGCTGGGCGGGCTGGTCGTGTTTCGCGATCCGGGACGCGACGCCTCCTGGGCCGTGCTGGAGCGCGACGAAGCGTTCCGTCGCTTCGGCCAGATCGCGGTGCGTCACGGCCTTCGCACCGTGGTGGGCATCAGCCTGCAAGCGAAAGAGCACGCGTTTGGCGTGCTGCTGCTGGGAACGCCGGACACGCGGCGCTTTACGTCCGCGGAATTGCGGCTGCTGATGGCGCTGGGCCACCAGATTGGGACGGCCGTCGAGAACAGTTTCCTGGTGCAGCAGACCGCGCGGCGCTCGCAGGAATTGCACGTGCTGAACGCGATCGGACGCTCGCTCAGCTCGACGCTCGAGCCCGAGTCGCTTTTTGAAAAGATTTACGAGGAGATGCAGCGTCTGCTGAACGTGGACGATTTCTTCATCGCATTCTACGACGAAGCGCGAAACGAGATGCGCTACGAACTCGAAATTGCCGAAGGCACACGCATGCCCAAGCGCACTCGCCCCGCCGGGAACCATCTCTCGGAATACATGCTGCGCACGCGCCAGCCCGTCCTCATCCGGGAGAATTTTTCCGAAGAGGTCAAGCGCATGGGACTGCAGCCGCTGCGCAAATCCGGCTGCTTCTGCGGCGTGCCGCTCGTGCTCTACGACCGCGCTATCGCGGTGATGGTGGCGCACAGCTCGCGGGACCGCGTGTTCGACGCCGACCACCAGGAAATGATGCGCGTTCTCGCCAGCGAAGCCGCTATCGCGATCGAAAACGCGCGGTTGTTCCGGGAAGAGCGGCTGAAGTCGCGGCGGCTCACGCTGCTGAACCAGGTCTCGCGAAACATCATTACAACGCTCAATCCGGACGAAATGCTCTCGAAGATCGCCGGCGAGCTGAAGGACGGGCTCAGTTACGACCACATCGGAATCGGCCTCCTCGACTACGAGACCAAGGAGATTGTGATCCAGGCTGAGTCGGGCCGGCGCGGCGGAGCCATCGGCCGGCGGCTGCCGCTCGAGGGTAGCTTGGTCGGTCAGGTTGCGCGCACGGGACAGATGCTGTTCACTTCCGACGTGACCGTTCCCAGCTCGCTCGGAAAACCCGTGCTGGAAGATACGGTGACCTCAATCGCCTTGCCGCTGGTCTACGCCGATCAACTCCACGGTGTGCTCTATGTGGAATCGAGCGATCACTGCGAATTCTCCGAGGAGGAGCGCAGCTTCCTCCGGACGCTCGCGGATCTGATCTCCGGCGCACTGCATAGCGCCTTCACGTTCCAGAAGACCCAGGAACAGGCGATCACGGACGGCCTCACCGGCGTAAAGACACATCGTTTTTTCATGGAAGCGCTTTCGGGGGAGTGGAAGCGCGCCACGCGCGCCGGCCGGACGTTCTCCGTGATGCTGTTGGACCTGGACGAGTTCAAGTCCGTCAACGATTCTCACGGCCACCTCGAGGGGGATCTCGTCCTGCAGCGCGTGGCGCGGATCCTCGATCAGAATTGCCGCCGCTCGGACGTCGTTGCGCGCTACGGCGGAGATGAATTCGTGGTGTTGATGCCGGAAACAAACGTCGAGCAGGGCCATCAGATCGCCGCGAAATTGCGCGCCTGGATCGACAGCGATCCGGTGCTGCGCGAGCGGAGGGTCACCGCGAGCTTCGGGCTTGCATCGTTCCCGCTGCATGGCTCGACGCCGCAGGAAATCATCCAGGTCGCGGATGCTTCGATGTACCTTTCCAAGCACCAGGGCGGGAACGCGGTATCCACGGCGGACCGCTGCGAACCGCATGAAACGCTGGAGTGGAAAAGAGAGGTCCTCGAAGCGTATCTGGGCGTCACCCTCAAGCGAATGTTTACCACGGGGCCCGAGGCCTTCGAGGAAATTGTCCTCCGGCTCAACCAGTTTTCTCAGGCCCTGCCTGTAGGTGAGACTCTTGTCCAGGATTCCGGCGGCGGTTCCGGCAACGGCGGCAGCAGCGGGCGCGCCGGTTCCGGCACTGTCCCCGAGGAGGGGCTCGCAGCGCTTTCGCCTGCCGTCCTGGACACCGTAACTTCGCTGGCGCTAGCAATCGACGCAAAGGATCATTTTACGGAGGGGCACTCGCTGAAGGTCGCCGCCTATGCGGCGCTGCTTGCCGAAACGCTCGGCTTGACCGAGACGGAAATCGACGAATTCCGCCTTGCGGGTGTTCTTCACGACGTCGGCAAAGTGGGCGTGCCGGAAAGAATCCTGAGCAAGAGTGGTCCGCTCAATCCTGACGAGTGGGAGTCCATGAAGCAGCACGTGAGTTTTGGCGGGAAGCTCCTCGAGCCGCTCCGGTCGCTCGAGCGCGTGCGGCAGATGGTTGGCCACCATCACGAGCATTTCGATGGTTCCGGGTATCCCGATGGCCTCGCGGGCGAGCAGATTCCTCTGGGAGGGCGCGCGCTCGCTATCGCCGACGCCTACGACACCATCACGTCCGACCGCACGTACAAGAAAGCCCGTTCTCCGGAAGAAGCCATGGCGGAACTCAAACGTTGCGCCGGCATGCAGTTCGATCCGGTCCTCGTGCGGCTGTTCGTCGAGCGGCTCCGCCAGCTTCCGGCTCCGTTGCTTGATGCGGCGCCCATACCCGTCGCAGCCCCTGTACGAGCCGCGCAATAACGATTCCAAGCCCGCTGTGCTTGTCACGTCACCGTGGATTTCGTAGAATCGCGTTTCCTTGGCGCTCCCATGCGCCTTGCTGTTCACGGAGACCTCGATGCCCCATTGCATTGCCGCCAAGATTACCGGTGTGGCCGGATACCTTCCGCCGCACATACAAACGAACGCCGACCTCGAAAAGATTGTGGACACGACGGACCAGTGGATTCGCGAGCGCACGGGCATCCGGGAGCGCCACATCGTGGACAAAGGGATGGCCGCTTCGCACATGGCCACCGAGGCGGCGAAGAAACTGCTGGCGCAGAAGGGTGTTTCGCCGGAAGAAATTGATCTGATCGTGGTGGCCAGCGTTACCCCGGACATGATGTTTCCCGCCACGGCCTGCCTCGTGCAGGACCGCCTCGGCGCAAAGAAGGCCTGGGGCTTCGATCTTTCCGGGGCATGCTCAGGGTTCGTCTATGCGACGACGGTGGGCGCCCAGTTCGTCGCCGCCGGAACGCACCGCAAGGTTCTGGTCATCGGAAGCGACGTCATGAGTTCGATTATCGACTACACGGACCGGTCGACCTGCGTTCTATTCGGCGACGGCGCGGGGGCCGTGCTCATCGAGCCGGCAGAGAGTGATGGCGAAGGTATTCTGGATTTCATGCACGACATTGACGGCTCAGGCGGCCAGTTTCTGTACATGCCCGCAGGCGGCTCCCTCAACCCTCCTTCGCATGAGACTGTCGAGAAACGCATGCACTACGTCCATCAGGAAGGGCCGCAGGTATTCAAATATGCCGTGCGTCGCATGGCCGAGACTGCCTGCCGCCTCCTCGAGCGTAACGGCTATTCGGGCAAGGATCTCGGCCTCATCGTGCCGCACCAGGCCAACCTGCGTATCATTCGCGCCATGCAGGATCGCCTCGGCGTCGAAGACTCAAAGGTCATGATCACTATCGATCGGTACGGCAACACGACGGCGGCGACGATTCCGCTCGGCCTGCGCGATGCCATCGAACAGGGGCGCCTGCGCAAAGGTGATTTGGTCCTGCTGGTTGCTGTCGGCGCGGGTTACACCACCGGCGCCATGTTGATGCGCTGGGCCTACTGATTTCCGCGAGACCTTTTCAAAAATTCCGCAAGCCGCGGCAAATCGCGGCGGGCCGTCGAGACTGCCGTCAACGCCCGCCGGGAACATCGAGCCGCGGCGTCCAAAACAGTAACAAAACTACAGAGACGGCAAAGAACGCCAGAAATTCAATGCGCCGGGCGCCGACCATGGCGAGTGCGAATCCATACATTCCAAGCGAATACGCCAGAATCAAGCAGGCGATCGTCAATTTCCTCCAACGCATGAAGGCTTTCATGTCCGAAGGGTTTTCGCGCACCGCGGATTTGGCAGGCCCGAAATATTTTCCACGCAGGCCGAGCGCCGTCGCGCCGACCAGCACACCGATCAGAACCAAGGCGGTGTTGACGTGCCTGGTCATCGCGTTCGTGGGCCGTAAATCCTTGACGAATACGCAGAACAGAATGATGGTGACGAGCAGCATCATTTGAATGACGCGCAATTGGGTGATCTGCGTCCGGAGCGGGCTCGGAGCCATTTCCCTTCGTCTCCTCTTTGTGCCCCGGAATTTTGCCTGAATCGCGGAGATTGCTCAACACCTGTGCGCTTCACGCACCGGGTCTGCGGCAATGGATTGGTTCGAGGGATTAGATCGAGCGCGATGCCGCGGCGAACGCTTCCACGCGTTCCAGCCGGCGATCCAGCAGCGCGGCGGCGTACCGCGTGCAGAGGAGCTTCTCGCGTTCCGACCAGGCGGAAAGCGGCAGGATCACCCGGCCAAGAAATGAAACAGCGGTGAAGTAAACGCGTACGGCAGCCAGCCCGTTTGATCCGCCAAAGCCAGGCGTGAGTTCAATCAGGCCGAGGACTTGGGCAAAATCCGTTGCGGAAGGTTCCTGTTCCTCAAGCCGTGCAGCAACACGCACGCGATCGGAGATGGGTTCCGCCGCGACGCCTGCCAGCAACGCGCGCCAGTAGTAGAGGCCGAACTGGCACATCGTCAGCACCGAGATTAAGAGCACGACTGCCGGGACCATGGCTATAATCCTCAATCGACATTCTGAGACGCGCCTCCTCCCAAGCCAATAGCTCCAGCGTACCGAGTGCACCCCCCATCCGTACTACACGAAAGATCCGTCCCGAATCCGCCGGGGGCGGAATGGGCCGAAGCCATAAGCCTTTATTTTACAATTAGTTGAAGATGGCCGGGAGCGCGCGACCCCACACTCTCAATCCTGGTCTCGCTCAGCCATGACCCGCGGGAAAACCAGCCCATGCATTCAGCAAACCGAGAACTTCTCGAACTACATCCAGGGCGTCATCGCTATGCCGCCACCAATGCGCGCCGTCGAAGGGATCATTCTCAACGTAGCGCACGGTCAGTCTCAAATCTGCGCCCGCTTTGCGATTCCATATCGCGCGCACGCGCCGGGTGTGCGCCTTCGAGGTAACGATGATAGCGCTGTCTGCCCCGTCGCGCCGCAAATCCTGAACGATTTCTTCGATTTCCTGTTCGGTATTCGCGGAAGGCTTTTCCAGGACGCGGATTGCGTCGGTCGGAACCCCCTCGGCCAGGAGCACCTTTTGATTGTAGAACTCTTCGCCGACATAGTAGATGTTGAGCTTGGCGAGTTCCTCCGCCGGGCTGCTCGGTTGAGACACCCAAACTTCGGCGGAATAGTTTTGGCGATAGAGGCGCGCCGCTTCCATCGCCCGCATGGGCATGCGGCCGCTCAGCACCACAATCGCGTGCGCGGGCTCAAGCGGGTCCTCGACCACTAGCCATCGCCCCACGCCGAAGAACACCACCGCCGCCGCAATAACCATCAACCCGGGAATCCCCCAAAGGATCAGGCGCCTGCGCCAAACTGATTTTGGTTTTCGAGGGGGTGGCGGCGGTTCTGGTTCGGGGTATGGCTCGTAGAGCGGCGGCCAATTGAAGCTCATTCCGATTTTACTCTCGGTGGGACCGCGCAAGAAGGGAAGTCGGCCACGAATACAAAATTGTAATGGCGTTGCCCGCAGTCTTCGCAACGAAACGGCCGCATCAGAAAGAACGGCAGCAACAACACTTCAACAGCCCCGCGCCGGTGGGAACGCCGCACATCGAAACTGCGGCAGTAGGGGCAGCAGCGAACGGCCAGCCAACGAGGATACCTGGTAGACATCGTCCGAGCGAGAATGCTAACGCGCTCTGCTTCGGCGGGTCAACAGACCTGCCGCTGGCCTTCCTGCCGACTGCTTGGTTGGCCGCGAGCCCCGAATGGGTCCGCCGCCTCGGCGTACACAACGCTAACACAACTCTTACGCCGCGCTTGCGAACTTGCGCGGCGCAGCCCCATACTTGCGTGGGGCGCGGCCTCGTGATGGTCGGCGCAATCCAGTTTTCGTTGAAAACGCGAGGTTCACGAGACGCGCGCGGAGCGGCACTCCGCGAAAACTCCATTAGGAGCAAACGATGCGCGCAGTGATCACCGGCGGTGCGGGCTTTCTCGGTTCGCATCTGTGCGACTACATGATCGCGCAAGGCTGGGAAGTTCTATCCATCGATAATTTCGTGACCGGAACGCCCGCGAACCTGCAACACCTGGAAGGGCATCCGCGCTTCCGCTCGATGCAGCGCGACGTCTCGAACTACATTGCCGTGGACGGCGCCGTAGACTATGTCCTCCATTTTGCCTCGCCCGCAAGTCCGGTGGATTATCTGAAACTTCCCATCCAGACGCTGAAAGTCGGCGCGCTCGGCACGCACAACACCCTGGGTCTCGCGCTCGCCAAGAAGGCTAAGTACTTTTTGTCTTCGACGTCGGAATGTTACGGCGATCCAGCCGTCAGCCCGCAGCCTGAGTCCTATTGGGGCAATGTGAATCCGATCGGCCCGCGCGGCGTCTACGACGAGTCCAAGCGCTTTGCCGAGGCGATGGTCATGGCGTATCACCGCGCTCACGGCGTGGACACGCACATCGTGCGCATTTTCAACACCTACGGCCCGCGCATGCGTTTGAACGACGGCCGCGCGCTTCCGAATTTCGTCCACCAGGCGCTCTCCGGCCAGCCCATCACCGTTTATGGAGAGGGCAAGCAGACGCGCAGCTTTTGCTACGTCTCCGATCTCATCGAAGGCATCTATCGCCTGATGATGTCCGACGAGCACGAGCCCACCAACATCGGCAATCCCCACGAAATCACGATCCTCGAGTTCGCCGAGCGCATCCGCGACCTCACCGGCGCCAATGTGCCGATCATCTTCAAGCCGCTGCCCCAGGACGATCCCAAGCAGCGCTGCCCCGACATCACCAAGGCCCGCCGCATCCTTGGCTGGGAGCCCAAAGTGGATCTCGCCGAAGGTCTCGAGAAGACACTCGCCCACTTCCGCGCCCAGTTCGCCGCCGTCCGCTAAGACTTCCGCTAAAATCCTTGGAATAGGTAATTCTGAAAGCCAGGGGGTTCCTTCGGGAATCCGGACTCGTTTGCGTTGCCGTTCAGCGGCTGCTTTCGGCGATTACGGAAACGTTTGCTTCGGGCCGTCCGAAGGAGTCGTATTCAAAACCTTGCAGCTTCATCGTGAGAGGATCGAGCATGTTGCGCGTGTCCAGGACGAGCGGGCGCGCCATTTCCCGGTGGATGCGGCCCCAGTCCAACTGCTTGAACTGCGGCCATTCCGTCAGCACCAGCAGCGCGTCCGCGCCGCGCGCGATTTCATAGGGGTCCGAGCTGTAAATGACATCGGGAAAAATGGCGCGTGCGCGTTCGATCGCCTGTGGATCGGTGGCGCGCAGCTTCGCGCCCTCCGCCTGCAAACGCCGAATCACTTCGAGCGCGGGCGCGAGACGAATATCGTCCGTGAAGGGCTTGAACGCCAAGCCCAGCAACGCGATCTGCTTGTCCTTGACCACCCAGAGGTGATGCCAGACCTTTTCCATCATGCGCTCGATTCTTTGTCGGTTGATGTGCTCCGCTTCCTTCAGCAGGCTGAGATCCACGCCGACCTGTTCGGCGAGGTGAATGAACGCCTGAATGTCTTTCGGCAGGCAAAAGCCTCCGAACCCGAGGCCCGCCTTCAGGAATTGCGGCCCGATGCGCGGATCGAGTCCCATCGCCCGCGTCACCTCTTCGACGTTTCCGCCCAGCCGTTCGCACAGATCCGAAATCACGTTCGCGTAGGAAATCTTCAGCGCGAGAAATGAATTCGACGCGTGCTTGATCAGCTCCGCGCTGGGAATCGTCGTCACCAGAAATTCCGGCTTGGCGCTTTGCGGGCACCCATCCGGATGCAGCACGCACTCGAAGCGCCCCGCGACGATCGGCTCGTATACCTCGCGGAGCTGCCGGTCGGCTTCCACGCCTTCGACACCGACGACGATGCGGTCGGGATGAAAGAAGTCGCCGACCGCCGTGCCTTCGCGCAAAAATTCAGGGTTCGATGCGACATCGAACTGCAATCCGGAGCTGCGCCCATAGACGTTCAGCGCGCGCTTCAACTTCTGTCCCGTTTGCGCCGGGACCGTGCTCTTCTCCACGACGAGTTTCGGCGAGCGGGCTTCCGCGGCGATCAGCCGGGCGACATTGTCGATCGCCGAAAGGTCGGCTTCGCCCGTCGCCCGCGGCGGCGTGCCCACGCAAATGAAGATGACGTCGCCGGACCGGATGGCGTCGCTCGCGTCGGTGGTAAAGCGCAAGCGTCCGGCGCGCCGTGCTGCACCCACGACCTCGTCGAGATGCGGCTCGTAGATGGGGATTCGCCCCGCTTGCAGCGCTGCAATCTTTGACGCGTCGTTATCGGTGGCGACGACTTCGTGTCCGGCCGCGCCCAGACATCCGCCCGTCACCAGGCCGACGTATCCGCACCCTATGACCACCAGCTTCATGCGATGAGTTTACCCTTCGTTTTACTGATCTAATGTTACGCCCGGCGCACGCAGTCCGCAGCCATTCTCACTCATTCGCATGGGCGCGGAAAGAGGAAACTCCGGCGCTGTGTCGGGCGTTCTACTCATGGCGCCACTTCACGCGCCGCTGCGACCCCAAATTTATTTCATGGCCGCCGAAGACGGCGCGAGTTCTTTTTTCACCGAATCGGGCAGCGAGTTCGCGTGAGCCAGTAGCTCGCACACCTGCCAGATCGCCGTCTCTGGCACAGATCCCTTGAACGCCGGCATGCCCGTCAGCCGGATTCCATTCTCGACTTTCCAATACGTTTCCCAGACGGAGCCGTCGCCCCTGCCGTTCCCCAAAGAGTGAAGCAGTTGCGGCGGAGGGGGGTACATTCCCTTTGCGATCGCCGGTTTGTCTTTCTGCCCGGGCAGGCCGTGGCATCCCGCGCAATCCATGTTGTATTCGTCGGCGCCCGCGAGCAGATCTTTTTCGTCGGCGGGAACCGGCGATTGCTGCTCAGTCGCCCGAGC
>DASPOJ010000017.1:0-3589 GCA_035626055.1 Candidatus Methylomirabilota bacterium
ACGTCGAGATCGAAGTCGGGCTGGATGCGGAAAATCTCCAGCATCTGGTCGAGCATGCCGCGGTGCTGGCCGGAAGCACAAACGATTACCTGAAGGCCGCGATTGCGAAGCGCGCCGATGACCGGAGCAAGCTTGATAACCTCCGGGCGCGTGCCGAACACCGTCAGGACACGCATGGCAGGGCCTCCGCCGCTGGCACTTTGTCTTTGAGCATCACGCTTGCGATGCGGTCCGCCAGAGTATTCCAATCATACGGCGCGACGAGCCCGTCCCACTCGGCCCGCCATTCCGAGCGGCGCGCCCGCAGCAGCGCATCTACCCAGGTCTCCACGCGCAACCCCGCGAGGAATACGTTGGGCCACGCGAGACGTTCCCACGTGAGCAGCGGCGCGGAAACGACGAATTTCCGGCAGGCAGTGTATTCGACGACTTTGATCTGAAACGCAAGTTCGGTGAAGAGCGTTTTTTCCTGAGCCAGGACGCCGACATCGAGCGCGTTGAAATACGCAGGCACTTCGCGTGGCGCTACGGGGCCCGTCCAAACCACACCTTTGTCCCGGGCGGCCTCAATCCGGCGTCGCCAATATTCGGCGGGGCCAACCAGCAGAAGCGCTGCTTCGGGAATTCGCCGCCTGACTGCGAGGAATGCTTCGAGAAGAAAATCTACGCCTGCGTAGCTTCCGAGATTGCCGACGTAACCGATGACGAATTTTCCTTCGAGGCCGAGGCGTCGCCGGAGTTCGACGACGCGATCGGCGGGAACAGAGCGGAGATTCGCGAGGTCAGCTCCATTGGGGAGCGGCACCGCGCGGATGCCGCAATCCGCAGCGAGCTTCTCCGCCAGCGGCTCGGAAACAGCAAAAACGCCCTCGGCCCCTGCGGCCAAGCGGCAAACCTGTTCGCGCTCGAGGGCGCTCTTTTCGGGTGACAGAACGTCCTCAGCGAACCAGTCCACAACATCGAAGAATCCGTGAACGCCGGGAATTTCCGGCAAACGGATATTGGCTCCGGCAACGAGAACGTAGTCGATCCCACACTTGCGAACAATTCGCTCGAGCATCCGGGCATTCGCCGACTGGCAGAATTCGATCGCGCGGCGGACGCCGGTGAACCGTTGCAGAAGAAGCGGCTGCCAGACACGCGCACGGACATAGGTGACTTCGCCGGCCTCGCGGCGCAAGCGCGTCGACGCAAGCGCGGAACCCAGCGCGGTGCGGAACTGGCGCCATTGCCGGCCAAGAGAACGCGGTCCATCCACGTGCTGAGCGTCGCGCCACGCCAGGCAATAGGTGTCGAAATGGCGCGTGAGGCGGCGTGCGAATTCAATTTCACGCACGCTGATGTCTTCGGCATAGATGTGCGGCACAACAAGCAGCCGCGGTTTCCGCGAACGAACGACCCGTGCTCCGCGAGCGCTCATTTCTCCACCAGGAACGCGCCGATCACCAGCGCGTCCATTCCAGAACTGAAAAACGTCCGCAGCGCCTCGGTCGGAGTGCATACGATCGCCTCGCCGCGAAGATTGAACGAAGTGTTCATGATGACCGGGACGCCGGTGCGGTTGCCGAACTCGCGGATGAGCTGCCAGTAGAGCGGGTGGACTTCGCGATGAACGGTCTGCGGACGCGCGCTGCCGTCCACGTGCGTGACGGAAGGAATGACGGCCCGCTTTTCCGCGCGCACAGGGCTGGTGAGGATCATGAACGGTGAATCATGAGAATACTCGAGGTATTCGTCAGCGACTTCAGACAGCATCGAGGGAGCGAACGGGCGCCACCACTCGCGGAATTTCACGGCGTTGTTCACCTTGGCGTTCATTTCAGGGTCGCGCGGATCCGCGAGGATCGAGCGGCAGCCGAGGGCGCGCGGCCCGAACTCCATGCGCCCCTGGAACCAACCGATGATTTTCCCGGCAGCCAGCAGTTCGGCTGTGGCGGAAGCAACGTTCTCGAGGCGCGTCGCGCGAATCTTGTAGTTGCGGAGCGTTTTCTCGATTTCGCCGTCTTCAAAACAGGGGCCCAAGTAGACCTGCCGGAGCTTCGTAAGGGGGAGCCGCTGTCCGAGCACAAGGTAAGGAGCGAGGGCTGCGCCGAGCGCCACGCCGTCGTCGGCCGCGGCGGGCTGCACGAAGATGTCGTCTACCAGCCCCGAGGCTTGAATCTTGCCGTTTGCTTTGGAATTGAGCGCAACGCCGCCAGCGAGACAAATGTTTCGCGAGCCGGTCTTATGCGCGGCCAGGCGCACGAGGCCGAGCATGGCCCTCTCACAGCAATCCTGCACCGCGTAGGCGATGTTCTTATAGCGATCCTCGATTTCGCTCTCGGGAACGCGGGCTGGGCCGAGTCGCTTGACGATTTCCGGCACGCCGCTCAATAAGCCGCGCGCATTGACGCGATACACATCGTGGTCCAGAGAAATAAACTCCTGCAAGTCCACGCCGGGCTCCCCGTACGGCGCCAGTCCCATCACCTTCCATTCATCGGCGTTTGCCTGAAAACCGAGATACTCGGTGAATTGCGCGTAGAAAAGGCCGAGCGAATTCGGCCACGGGATCATCTGCACGAGGTCGAGAGCGCCATCGTGGCCGTACCAGATCGAGCTGGCTTCCCAAGCGCCCCTGCCGTCGGCCACGACGATTGCGGCATCCCGAAAACCCGAGTAGGCATAGGCGCTGATAGCATGGGCGAAGTGGTGGTCCACAAATCGCATGTGCGCGCGCGTTGGGCCGAAATGTTGGGTGAAACGCCGGAAGCCGCCGCGTTGGCGCGCCAAGCTTGCAAACACGCGCGCGGTCGTGATGACATTTACGGAGGTCACCGGGTGAATGCCCAACGCCATGCACTTCAGGTCGGTGACAAACCCGGAGTGCGGCCTCGCCCAGCCCACGCAGATGTTGTCGAGCTGGTCGGCGCGAACGCCCACGAAATCCAGACAAGCACGGATGGCGCGGTGCGGGAAGCTGGCGTCGTGTTTCACGCGGCTCAACCGCTCTTCAGCCACGGCGAAGAGCAATTCGCCGTCGCGCACGATGCACGCGGAAGAATCGTGCATTTGCGTGTAGTTGAATCCGAGGGAGAGCATCAGCTCATTTCCCCCACATACCGGTCAAGCCGCGACAAATCATTGTCCTCACTTTCCCTGTCTACATCTTCGCATACCTGGCTTCGGCGTCGCCGGTGAGGTGAAGCATGGAATCGAGCTGCGCGGCCGCCGTTGTGCCCGCGCCTTGGAACAATGCCTTCTTCTCCCGGAGCAAATGAGGAATCTCACCGCCAAGATCGAAGAGCGTCTCCAACCGGGCCTTTGCCAGTTGGCCGTGCAGACGGCCGACGTCTTTCGCCAATCCGGCGATCGAAACCAGCCAGGTCCGCAGCGCATAGCGGAATGGCAGGAGTTTGGTCGAAAACAACAGGCGGCCCCTGACAATTCCGCGGAAATTCAAAAGCACAGATTCCCGCGAACCCGTGGAGGCGCTCACACGATGCCAGCAAATCGCCTGTGGCACGAACAACGTCTTCCAGCCATGAATCCAAGCCCGCACGCAAATCTCGGCATCTTCGTAACCCAGGGGGAGCCGATCGTCGAACCC
>DASPOJ010000018.1:0-25083 GCA_035626055.1 Candidatus Methylomirabilota bacterium
CGAGCGTATTGCGCGAGTGGTCCGCAAACGTGCGCACGCCGCGCTCGCAAAGAATGATGTCGTGATTGCCGGATGCAGCGACGTATTCGGCGGCCATCAGGAATTCATCGAGCGTGGCCGACAGCCCGCGCTTCAGCAGGATGGGCTTGCGCGCGTGGCCCACGCGCTTCAACAGCGAAAAATTCTGCATGTTGCGCGCGCCGATCTGGATAATGTCGGCGTACCGCTCGACCAGATCGAGAGTTTCCTGATCCATCGCTTCCGTGACGATGGCCATGCCAAATCGCTCCCGCACTTCCTTGAGGATTTGCAGGCCCGCTTCGCCGAGTCCCTGGAAACTGTAGGGCGAGGTGCGTGGCTTGAAGGCGCCGCCGCGGAACATTCTCACGCCTGCTTTCGCCAGTGGCTCGGCGATCTTGAAGGCCTGCTCGCGCGACTCGACGGCGCACGGCCCGGCGATCATCGCGATTGCATTGCCCCCGATGCTCACTTCGCCCGCGGGCGCAGGGATGCGAATCACGGTGTCTTCCGGCTTGAATTCGCGGCTTACCAGTTTGTACGGCTTGCCGACCGGAATGACTTCCGCCACGCCCGGCAGGGATTCCAGCGCGCCGACGTCCACCGCGCGCGTATCTCCGGTGATGCCGATGACGATCTTGAACGCGCCGTAGATCGGATGCGCCTCAAAGCCCAACTCCACAATGCGATCGCAGACAGCCTTGGCCTGCTCTCTGGGCGCGCCGGTTTGCATCACGACCAACATGAAGGATTCCCCCTCGCCCGGATTGCCGGGAACGCCATTCCTGCGTGGGCTCTAGGTACAGTCCGCGTACCTTCAGGCGATCAATACGCCTGAAGCCGAAACATGGAGTCTACTTCAATCAGAGCGCATGCTGCAATCGGAGCGATTCCACGCAGAAGTTACAGTTTGAGGTTACTCGGGGGTGGTTCTCGGGTGCCAACTGCCGGATATACAGCCGGCGCTCCCCTTCCACGCGAGCGCCAGACTGGACTGCGACCGGGCGTCCAAAGCATGAAAGAAACTGTCCATGTACCCACGGGGAAGCCCTGCGAATTTCGCGTCCCGCCAAAGCTTGGGCAGGAAAGGCCAATGGTCCATTACTTCGTTTTCTATGTACATGCTACAGTCGCTCATGGGACTTTCCTCCACAGTGCATTTTAACATGCTTAGCGTGACTCCAGCCCTTCACTCTTGCCGCGCTGACGGATCGATTTCCGATAGCGCGCTGCAGATTTCTTCCACAAACGAACAGCCGCATCCCGCCGTGATCGGTTTCCTTCGCGCTTGCCTGATCCCTGCCGGCCGGCAGATAGGTAGGCGTGGTGGGCATCGAATGGCCGCTATCGGCAGGCCGATAAAGCCTTTGCGGGACTGCGTGCCATCCGATACAATGAAAGCGCTCGCCTTTGGCGCTCACCCATTTCAGGGATGCCGGAAGCATCGCACACACCCGAGCCGTTATACGACAGCGAAGACGAATATCGTCCGGAACCCGAGCCGGAGCCCCGGCCCCCGGCCTGGCAGGACGGCAGTTTCCGCATCGGAATCCACACATCGATCGCGGGCGACATCACGAACGCGCTCGATTCGGCGCGGAAATTGGGTTGCAACGCGCTGCAAATCTTCTCCACCAGCCCGCGAATGTGGCCTCGGCAGGGTTCGCGCGTGCTCGATGCGGACGCGGCTCGCTTCCGCGCGCGGCGCGAGGAACTTGGCCTCGGTCCGCTGGTCATCCACTGCAATTACCTGATCAATATGGCTTCTTCGGAGCCTGTCATGCGCGCACGCGCGATTCAGGCGTTCCACGAAGAGATCGTGCGGGGGATGGCCTTGGACGCCGATTTTCTGGTGGTGCATCCCGGCTCGGCGGGAGGCGGACCGCTCGAGCCGGCAATCGCCCGCATCGCGCATGGCTTGCGGCAAGCCGTCCGAGGATTGCGGTTGGCAGGCTTGCAAATCCTGATTGAGAATACGTCCGGAATGGGCGCCGCCGTGGGTTCGCGATTCGGGGAAATACGCGCCATTTTCGACGCCGCGCCGGATGTGCCGCTCGGCTGCTGCCTCGACACGGCGCATACGCTCGAAGCCGGCTACGAGATTCGCACGGCCGAAGGGCTGGAGCGAACTCTCGATGCGATCGAAAGCACAGTCGGGCTGACGAACGTAGCGGTAGTGCACGTGAACGATTCCAAGACGCCGCTCGGCTCGCGCGTGGACCGGCACCAGCACATCGGCCGCGGCACGATCGGCCTCGATGCATTCGCGCGCATCCTGACGCACCCGCGCCTGGGGCCCGCGGCGCCGGCCGGCCTGCCGGGCCGTGCGTTCATTCTCGAGACGCCGATCGATCGCCCCGGCGATGATCGTCGAAATGTGCGGGTCCTTTGGCAGCTGGCCGGCGTGGCAAGAGAGCTGGTGCCCAAGGCGGAGAAAGACTTCTCGATGTTTCGCAGCGTGCGTCCGCCGGCCGAGGCTTCGCGCAAGCCGGCAGGGCGCGCGGCCAGGTCCGCTTCGACGCGCAAACGAAGAATCGCCCGCCGCAAGACGCGGCGCGCGAAGTGAAGCAAGGCCGTGAACTGAACAGGACGTATCGGGAGTTGGGGAAGGGACGGGCAAAGAATCGTGCCGGACTACGATCCTCAAGCGATTGAGCAAAAGTGGCGCGAGCTCTGGGAGCACGAGGGCGCGTTCCACGCAGATGTGCGCCCGGACAAGCCGAAATACTACCTGCTGGAGATGCTGCCGTACCCGTCGGGTACATTGCACATGGGCCACATGCGCAACTACACGATTGGCGATTGCGTCGCGCGGTACAAGCGCACGCGCGGGTTCAACGTGTTGCATCCGATCGGCTGGGACGCGTTCGGTCTGCCCGCGGAAAACGCCGCCATCAAGCGGGGCATCGCTCCACGGGAATGGACCAACTCAAACATCGCGCAGATGAAGTCCGTGTGCCACCGGTTCGGTTTCAGCTACGACTGGCGGCGCGAGATTTCCACGTGCGAGCCGGAATATTATCGCTGGAACCAGTGGTTCTTTCTGAGGATGCTTGAGCGGGGGCTTGCCTACCGCAAGCGCAGCCGGGTGAACTGGTGTCCGCTCTGCCAGACCGTGCTTGCCAACGAGCAAGTGATCGAGGGTTGTTGCTGGCAGCACGACACGACGCCGGTCGAGTCCAAGGAAATCGAGCAGTGGTTCCTGCGGACCACGCACTACGCCGACGCGCTTCTGGAGGGCCTTGCGGAGCTGCAAGACGGCTGGCCGGACCGTGTGTTGACGATGCAACGAAATTGGATCGGCAAGTCGCGCGGCGCGCGCATTCGATTTGCCGTCGTCGCGCCGGGCGCCGCCGCGACCGAATCTGTGGAAGTGTTTACGACGCGCATTGACACCGTGTTCGGCGTGTCGGCGCTGATTCTCGCCCCCGAGCATCCGCTGGTGGAGAAGCTCATTGCGGGCGTCGCGGGCCACGCTGCAATTGAAAACCAGATTGCGCGGCTCCGCAAGCGCAGCGTGAAGACGGCGGAGTTGGCGGCCGCGGAGAAAGAGGGATTGTTCATTGGGCGTTTCGCGAGGAATCCGTTCGACGGCTCCGAGATTCCCATTTGGGTCGCCAATTTCGTGCTGATGGAGTACGGCACCGGAGCGGTGATGTGCGTCCCCGCGCACGACCAGCGCGATTTCGAGTTCGCGAGCAAGTACCGGCTGGAAAAGAAAATCGTCGTGCAACCCACGGACGCCCCGCCCCTCGCGCCTTCCACTCTCGAGGAAGCGTTCACCGAGTACGGCGTGTCGGTTCATTCGGGCCCTTATTCCGGCGCGGAAACGGATCGCGCCATCGAGCGCATGATCGTGGACGCGGAATCGCGCGGATTCGGCAAGGGCGAGACGATCTACCGGCTAAAAGATTGGGGCATTTCCCGGCAGCGCTACTGGGGCACGCCGATTCCGGTGGTATATTGCGAGAAAGACGGCATCGTCGCCGTGCCGGATTCGGAATTGCCCGTGCGCCTGCCCGAAAACGTGACGCTCACCGGACAGGGGCAATCGCCGCTGGCGACCGTGCCGGAGTTTGCCGACACGAAATGTCCGAAGTGCGGCGGCGCAGCGCGGCGCGAGACCGACACGATGGACACGTTCTTCGATTCTTCCTGGTATTTCTATCGCTACACCGACGCGCACAACGATCGCGCGCCATTCGGCAAGGAAGAGGTCCGCTACTGGTTTCCGATCGACCAGTACATCGGCGGAATCGAGCACGCGATTCTGCACCTCATCTATTCACGCTTCTTCTGCAAAGTCATGGGCGACCTGGGACTCGTGAACCATCGCGAGCCGGTTTTCCGCTTGTTCTCGCAGGGCATGGTGCTGAAAGATGGCGCGAAGATGTCGAAATCGAAAGGCAATGTGGTGGGCGCGATCGATATGGCGGAGAAGTACGGCTGCGACACCGCCCGGCTCTACACGTTGTTCGCGGCGCCGCCCGAACGCGATCTCGAGTGGAGCGAACAGGGCATCGAGGGTTGCGCGCGCTTTTTGAGCCGCGTGCACCGGTTGGTTTCGCGCCATGCCGCGGCTCTCGGCCCCGCGACGATTTCGGACGCGAGGCCCGAGGCGTCGGGAGCGCCGACGCCAAAGGAGAAAGTGTTGCGGCGCAAGGCGCACCAGACACTGCGCCGCGTTACGAACGACTTCGACGCGCGCTGGCACTTCAATACTTCGATCGCGCTCATCATGGAGCTGGTCAACCTCATGCACGCGCAGGAGCCGCTCGAGGAGGGCGCTCGGCCGGAAGTGGTCCGTGAGGCGCTTGAGCTGATGACGCTGATGCTCTCGCCGATGGTGCCGCACCTAGCCGAGGAGCTGTGGGAGATGCTGGGTCATTCCGGCGGTCTCGCGCGGGTTTCGTGGCCCGAGTACGCGCCACAGCTCGCCGCCGAAGAGCAGGTGGAGATCGTTGTTCAGATCAACGGACGGGTACGCACGAAGGTGCTGGTGGAATCAGAGCTCGGCGAAGAGGAGCTGCTGGAGCGCGTGCAGCCGGATCCGCATGTCGCCCAATTGCTGAAGGGGCAGCACATCGTCAAGCGGATCGTGGTTCCGAACAAGCTCGTCAATTTCGTGCTGGGATAAGTTCGTTCATTACGGGGGCGGGACCGGCGGCAGTCGCCGGGGCAGTTTCGATCCAGGAGAAGGGGATGAGTGACCGCGGCGGAATCGTGGTGTTGGATTTCGGCGGGCAGTACACGCAACTGATCGCGCGCAGAATTCGCGAGCAGCAGGTGTTTTCCGCGATTCTGCCGTGCAGCGCGCCGGTCGAAAAGATCCGGCAGCTTGAGCCGGCCGGCGTCGTGCTGTCCGGCGGGCCCAGCTCGGTGTACGACGGGGACGCGCCTGTCTGCGACGAGAACGTGCTGAATCTCGGCGTTCCCGTTCTCGGCATCTGCTACGGCTTGCAGTGGATCGCGTACAAGCTCGGCGGGCGAGTGGAGCCGGCGGACCGCCGGGAATACGGACGCGCGGAACTTCACATTCGGAACGGCTCGCCGCTTTTTGCGGGGTTGCCCGCGCACCTTCGTATCTGGAACAGCCACGGCGACCACGTTCGCGCGCTTCCGCCGGGCTTCCGCGTCACCGGTGAAACGGGGAACGCCGTGTCCGCTGCTGAGGATCCGGCGCGCCGCATCTACGCCGTGCAGTTTCACCCCGAAGTCCTCCACACCGAGCGCGGCACCGACATCTTGCGCAACTTTGTATTCGGGATTTGCCACGCCAAGCTGAGTTGGAGCGGCGCGGGATTTATCTCGGATACGGTCGAGGCCATTCGTCGGCAGGTCGGCGAAAGCCGTGCGATCTGCGCGCTGAGCGGCGGCGTGGATTCCGCGGTCGCCGCCGCGCTGGTCCACCGTGCCATCGGCAATCGCCTTACGAATGTTTTCGTGGATACGGGACTGCTGCGCAAGAATGAATACGCAGAGACGCTCTCGCTGCTGCGCGGCCGGCTGGGACTTTTCGTCACCGGTGTGGATGCGTCCGAACGATTTCTATCGCGGCTTGCGGGCGTCGAGGATCCCGAGACCAAGCGCAAGATCATCGGCGCGGAATTCATCGCCGTTTTTGCCGAACAGGCGCGCGCGGCCGGCAGCGTGAAGTTCCTGGTGCAGGGAACTCTCTATCCCGACGTGATCGAGTCCGTGCCCGTGCGTGGGCCGTCCTCCACAATCAAGTCCCACCACAATGTCGGCGGACTGCCTCCCGATTTGCCGTTCGCGCTGGTCGAGCCTCTCCGCGAACTCTTCAAGGATGAAGTGCGGCGGATTGGCCGGGAACTCGGGCTGCCCGAGGAGTTGCTGTCCAAACATCCATTTCCTGGGCCGGGGCTGGCGGTACGGCTATTGGGTGAAATCACACCAGCGCGGCTGGCAACCTTGCGTGAGGCAGATGCCATTGTCGTCGAAGAGATTCGCCGCGCGGGTTTCTATCAGAAGACGTGGCAGGCGTTTGCCGTTCTGCTGCCCGTGCGCAGCGTGGGAGTGATGGGGGATTCGCGCAGTTATGCAAATGTAGTTGTCGTGCGCGTCGTGGAATCCGAGGATGCCATGACCGCCGACTGGTCGCGATTGCCGGCCGAATTGCTCGAGCGGATTTCGACACGAATCGTGAATGAAGTCGCCGGAGTGAATCGCGTGGTCTACGACATCAGTTCGAAGCCGCCAAGCACGATTGAGTGGGAGTAGCGGAAGAACTCCAGTGAAGGAGTCGTCTCACGAAGTGGACCAGAATGGGAAGAATAGCAGAGGGTATAAGACATCAGCGACCCGGGACCGCGGCTCCCTTCGTCAAACTCGGAGCGAACGCGGCCCCTCCGATCGTCGCCTGACTGGGGACGGCAACGACGCGCGTCCCCTTTAGGACGATATGCCGGCGGAACTACCGGGTGGACATTTTCTGAGCCACGAAGAACAACAGGCGCCGGTCGCCTTCATCAATGCGGCCAAGCAGCCTGCGAAATCGGGTCAGAAAACGAGCATCCTTGCCACGGCTGCCCCATGCGATATCATCCGCGGACTTGCGCTTCGGAAGATTGGGCAGCACGGGCGGTTCCTCGCCGTCATAAAAGAGTTGATAAAGAGGGACCTCGAGTGCGCGCGCGAGTTTTTCGAGCGTCTCGATGGCCGGTACCGTATGGCCATTCTCAACGCGGGAAATGTAGCAACGGAGCAAACCCGTGCGCTTCTCAATGTCACCTTGTGAAAGTTTCTTTTCTTCGCGCAACGCGCGAAGACGGTCACCAATAATCATGTGTGAATTGTTACATGCGGCTATGATATCCCGCAAGTGGAAAGTAAGATTGTGCCTGTGGAAAGTCTTGTAACCGGATGACCATGGCCTACGTCCCAAAAACTGAGGCCGCAGGGCCCTTGCCCTCCAGCGACCGGGCTGGCCTGAAGCTGGCGGCCGCGAAGGAGGAGCGGGAGCTGGTGCTTCGCGCCCAGCGCGGCGACGCCTCCGCGTACGAAGAGCTGGTGCGCGTGCATCAGCAGCGGGTTCTGGCCGTGGTTGGCGGGATTCTGAGGAGGAGAGAGGACGCCGAGGACGTAGCGCAGCAGGCGTTTGCGAAAGCTTATTTCTCGCTACGCAGATTTGATCTTCGGTCGGCATTCGGCACGTGGCTCTATAAGATCGCCGTAAACGAATGCTGGGATTACCTCCGTAAGAAGAAAGTACGGCGCCTGGTCTACGAATCCGATCTAAGCGAAGACCAGCTCCGCCAGATGGAAACGGCGAGCGAATCGCTGGGCCATGAATTGAGGCCGCGTGAAAATACGGCGCTCCGGCTCGAGCAACGGCAGCTGGTGGACGAGCTGCTGGGCGAATTGGGCGAAAAAGACCGGTTGATGCTGGTCATGAAGGAAGTCGAAGGCTTTTCGGTGGAAGAAATAAGTGAAGTACTGGGATTGAACGTGAATACCGTGAAGGTGCGGCTGTTTCGTGCGCGCGGGCGATTGGTCGAGCTGCACCGGCGGCGCCATCCGAAGCGCCAGGCCGGCGCCCCGCCGGAGCGAATCGCGTCGCAATCGCGGCAGCAGTAGAGGTTTGTTCCGGAGAAGGAGTGGACGCCATGGAAGAGCAGGAGCTCCAACCCGCTTGCCGCGCCTACGAAGGGCGCCTGGAGAGTTTCCTCGAATACGGCCCAGATGCGGCGGATAGCCCGGGCGGCGCGGAACTTGCAGCGCACCTGGAAAAATGCGCTGCATGCCGCGGTGCGCTGGATCGCGCGCGCGAGGCCGCCCAGTGGGTGCGCGCAACGCAGGATCCCACGCCCGATCCCGGCGCCTGGTTTGCGACGCGGGTGCTGGCTCGAATTCGTGAAGAAGAGCACAAACGTGTTGCCACCCCGTTCTGGGGGCCCATAGAATCGCTCGCCTCGCGGCTGGCGATGGGCGTCGGCATGGTCGTGATCCTGCTGTGTGGCTATGTTTACGAATCGGCCCCGCGACAGTCGCCCGTTGCGAACGGGCAGACCGAAGTGACTTCGGAGTTCCCACAGCCGCCCTCACATCCTGCTGACAAGGATGAGGTCCTGGCTTCGCTTTCTGGTGCGAACTATGGATACTGAGGATTCGCGCCCGACAAACCGCAAGGCGGTCGCCTGGCTTTTCCTGGTATTTGTGCTGGGGATTGCGCTGGGCGCGGTCGGCACGTATGTCGTCACGACCCGGGTGTTCCCGCACGGCCTGCCGCCGCGCAATCCTGCCACCGCCCGGGCGCACTACATCGATCGTCTGAATCACGAATTGAATCTCACCCAGGATCAGCAGAAGCAGATTGACGCGATTCTCACAACGGTTCAGTCTCGGTACGACGCGATCCATCAATCCGTCTTGCCGCAATACGAAGATGCACGGAAGACAGGGCGAGAACAAATCCGCCAGCTCTTGACGCCGGACCAACAAACCAAGTTCGATGATTTCCTGCGCCGCATGGATGAAGAGCACAGGAATCATCCTCCCGGAGGGCCTGGCGGCGATTGAGCCCGGTGCGCGTTCCTCGGGACAACTGAAGGGGAGCGGGAGCAGGCAACTCCTATGCCGACTGCGCGCCGCGCGCGGTGAGGCCCGAAGTATAATCCCCGCGTGCGCAGGCACGGCGCTTGACCCAGAGTGCCAGGCTGGATGTGCCTGGCCGGAACTAAGACGTGGAATTCAACCGGAGGATTCAGATCGACTGATGGCTGAAGTTCCCGGACCCGCGCTCGACCCCGCCAAAGACGCCACTCCCGGCGCCCCCGTAATTCGTCTCGAAAACGTTTACAAGAACTACGATTTAGGCGAGGTGCAGGTTCACGCGCTGCGCAGCGTCAGCTTCAGTGTGCAGACGGGCGAATTCGTCGCGGTGATGGGTGCGTCCGGCTCCGGCAAATCCACGCTGATGAATATCCTCGGCTGCCTTGACCGCCCGACGCGCGGGAACTATTTTCTGGATGGGATCGACGTCTCGGGGATGTCCAAGACGGACCTCGCGCACATCCGGAACCGCAAGCTCGGCTTCGTGTTCCAACAGTTCAATCTGCTGTCGCGCACTTCCGCGCTTGAGAACGTCGCGCTGCCCACGGTCTACGCCGGGTTGCCCCAAGCGGAGCGCGACAAGCGCGCACGAGAGGCCCTCGAACGCGTCGGACTGAGCGATCGCGCCGACCATCATCCCAGCCAGCTTTCCGGCGGCCAGCAGCAGCGCGTGGCCATCGCCCGGGCGCTGGTGAATCGTCCCGCGATCCTGCTGGCCGACGAGCCCACCGGGAACCTCGATAGCCGCACGTCGGTAGAAATCATGGAGATTCTGCAAAGCCTCAATGAGGAGCAAGGCCTGACGGTTGTGCTCGTCACGCACGAACCGGACATCGCGCTGTACACCAAGCGCATGCTCGAATTCCGCGACGGCAAACTGCGGCGTGACGCCCAAGTGACCGGACGCTTGTTCGCGCGTGACGTGCTGCCCAATCTTCCTACGGTCGACGAGCTTGACCTGGCGGATGCCGTTTCTCCGCCCGAGACACCCAGGCCCAGCCAGGACTAGCCGGAAATCCGAATTGGCGCCCGCGTTTTGCGCTGCGATGCGCCCGTGCGAAAACGCCGACTAGCTCTTGTGCTGATTCATGCTGTTCCAAGCTTTGCGCTCGCCGCGGGCGCGGCCCGGCCGCAAGCTGCACGCACGGCTGGGATCTGAAGGTTGTCGCTAAGGGAGGCGGCGAGAATCTGAGCGGAGTTGTCCAACTGCACTCTACGGACGGCAAATACCTCAGCCTGTCACATGAAGGACAAGGGTAGGCAACCGGAGGAGCAGCCCCGTATGACGCTAGAAGGGAATATCCTCGTCGCCGACTTCCGGCGAGACGCTCTCATCCGCAATTGGCGCAGGGCCTTCGCTGTCGAAGCTCGACCCGCCGCCCATTGCGTCGCCCGCGCCCGCTCGCGCGCTCGCAGCCGCAGAATCCGCGCGTGAACCGAGCATCTTCATGACGTTGCAGACGATGTCAAACCCAGTGCGCTTTTGTTGCGTCTGCTTGTCTTCCCACTGGCGCGACTGGATGCGCCCTTCGACGTAAATTTGCGCCCCCTTCTTCAGATATTGCTGCGCGATTTCCGCAAGTTTTCCCCACATTACGATGCGGTGCCATTCGGTCCGCTTTTGTCGCAAGCCGTTCCGGTCCTTGTAGGGTTCGTCGGTGGCCATGGTGAAATTGCAAACGGCCTGTCCTCCCGACGTGTACCGCGTCTCGGGATCGCGTCCGAGCCTTCCGACCAAAATGACTTTGTTGACCGACATACGTTCTCCTTCTTCGGGGAACACTGTCTGGATGGGCGCGAAGATAGCACGCGCCGGGCACCCGCGCAAATGCAGGTCGCGGCGTGCGAGCAGCAGCGCAGCTTTCTTCACCGGCAAGGGGGCCACATGCCCAGCCCACCGGCAGGCAGGTGGCAGGCAGGCTTGCCTCCGCCCGGTGTTTCAATTTCAGGCCGTGATTCCCAGTTCCTTCAGCTTGGCGCGCGCGCGGCGCTCTTCGTCGGTGTTGGGGAAGAGGCGCACGACCGTTCGCAGTTCGCGCACGGCGGCCGTCTTCTCGCCGAGTTCGAGCAGCGCGAGGCCTTTTTTCAGGTGCGCCGAAGCGAGTTTGAAACTCTTCGGATAATTGTCAATCACTTTGGTGTAGGCGGCCACCGCGTCCGTGTATTTCGCCTGCATGTAGGCAATTTCGCCGAGGTAGAACTGCGCGTTCGACGCAAGGTCCGTGTCGCCGAAATACTTCAAATATTCCGTGAATTCGCTGTTCGCTAGCTCGTAGCGTTTACCCTCGAAATCATGCAGTGCGTTTGTGTAGAGGGTATCCGCGGAAGGCGGCGGCGCGGCGGACGGAGCGCTCGTAGTGGGGCCGGCGCCTCCCGGGCCAGTCGGAGGAGCAGAGGCGGGAGGTCCGCTCGACGGGCCATTCGGAGACGGGGTCGTGGCCGGGGCATTGCCCGCAAGCTTCGCGTCCACCGACTGCAGAAGATTCTGAGTGTCGGTGAGTTTTTGGTCGAGCTTGCCGATGCGCGCCTGCAAGTCCGCGACGTTATCGGACAAGCCTTGCACCTGGGTGCTCATCGAATCCATCCGCGAGCCGGAATTCGCCTGTAGGTCCTGCACTGATTTCTCAAGGGTCGCCATGTTGGCGTTGTACTTGTTCACCGTGTCGGAGAGTTGGTCGAGCAAGGTCTTCTCCACGGCGAAACTCTGCGTGATTTGGGTCTGCATTTGCTGCTGGTTTTGCAGCAGTTGCGTAACATTCTGCTGCAGCTCGATGATCTCCCGCGCCACAGCGTTCGCCGGCGTTGGTGCAAAGAGCGCCCCGCCAATCGCTCCCGCGGTCATGGCCGCCGCGAGCATCAAGATCGTTTGCTTACGCAAGAAAGTTCCTCCTTTTGCATGGGGACTGCTGCCGGGCGTGATTCCGGGCGCGCCGGATTTCCATGCCGAATTGCGCGCCAAATTCCGCGAGGGGTCCGTCGCGGCGGGCCCCTCGCCGTGTATTCGGCTACTTGGCCAGGATGAAGTGGCCGCGCCGGTTCTGCTGCCAGCACGACTCATCGTGCTCGGTGCAGAACGGCTTTTCCTTGCCGTAGCTCACCGTATTCATCCGGTCCGCTGAGATCCCCAACGACACCAGGAACTCCTTCACCGCGGCCGCGCGCCGGTCGCCCAGCACGAGGTTGTACTCCGTCGAGCCGCGCTCGTCGCAATGGCCTTCGATCACGACCTTGACTTCCGGATGATCGCTCAGGAACTGCGCTGTTTTCCTCAGGGCTCCGCGGGCGTCATCCCGGATCTCGGCCTTATCGTAATCGAAATACGCATCCTGTACCTGCTGGGTGAATAGTTCCTCAATCGTAGGTGCTGCAACCGCGGGAGGCGGCGGCGGTGGGGTCGACACGGTGATCCGCACGCTGGCAGTGGCGCTGCCGCCCGGGCCCGTGGCCGTAATCGTGTACGTGACCGAGTCCTGCGGCGATACGGTTGTCGTTCCTGCCGGGGCCACCGTACCGACGTCAGGCGCAAGTGTCAAATCGGTTGCGTTGGTCGAGGACCAGGTCAGCGTAACTTGTTGTCCCTGCTGGATCATAGTGCTGGATGATTGCAGCGTAACCGTGGGCTGCGCCGGGGCGGCGGGGGGTGGAGCGGCCGGCGCCGGCGGCGTGGCCTGAGGGTGCTTGCATCCTGCCGAGACAATCGCGATCGCGAATAAGGCCAGGATGGCGGCCTTGCCGTACGAACGAGTCCACATGTTCACATCCTCCTTTGAACTCAACATTAGCCGAAAGCAAAATGGCGAAGTTCCTCTTATACGTCTCAATTCCCCCCGGTGTCAAAACCCGCCGGAGGCGCGCCGTGGCGCCCGCCCCAGCCCGGGTGAGCCCCCCGAAAGCTGCGCCGGAGCACAACGGGCCGGGACTTCACTTCGATGAATAATCTCGTTGCGCAATCCGGGCGTCGTCCTGCGATCATCTTCCAGACCAGTTTGGCGACTCATTCTGCCCCACCGTAGTCAGCTGACGTGGTTCGGAGCCGTCCGCGAGCATCGTCCAGATTTGGCGCGTGCCGGTGCGGGTGGACTCGAATACGAGGTGCCGTCCGTCGGGCGCCCAGCTCGGCCGCTCGTTCCGGCCCGCATCGCGCGTCAGTTGCAGCAGTTGGTGCGAAACGACGTCCATCAAGTAGATATCGTAGTTACCATCCGGGCGGCGCCAGGAAAATGCCAGCAATTGCCCGTTGGGAGACCACGCCGGGTCGATGACGTATCCCATGTCCGGCAAATCGAGTTTGGTGATATTCCCGCCGTCCGCGTCCATCGTGTAAAGCTGCGGAGTCCCTCCGCGATCGCTCACAAATGCCACCTGCTGCCCGGTTTTCGGGTTCCACGTAGGGGAAGTGCTGCCGCCCGCTGAGTAGGTCAGGCGCTTCGGCCTTCCGCCGTTCGCGTCCGCTAGAAACAGTTCGGGATTGCCGAACATGCTGGAGGAAAACATGATCTTCGTCCCGTCGGTCGACCAGGCCGGAGCGCTGTTGGTTCCGCGGTATCGCGGCCAGGCGATCTGCTTTCCGGTCATCATCGAGAACATGCAAATCTGCGCGCTCAAATACGTTCCCGCAGGCGGATAGCAGGTGAAGGCGATCCGTGACCCGTCGGGCGACCACCTGGGCGTCAGCGCGATGGAACGAAGATGCGTGAGCTGTTGCTGGTTCGCGCCGTCGTAGTCCATCACCCAAATCTCTTTGTTCCCGCTTTGCGAACTGACGAAAGCGATTTTCGTCGTGGCGATCCCCGGCAAGCCGCCGGAAAGGCGCTCGATAATCTCCTCCGCGAATTGATGCGCGAACTCGCGCACTTGCGGATCAGTCGCCACACCGCGATACACCTTTCCCAGGACGGGAGCTAGGCCTGCCGAGCGCACATCGTTGAGCCAGCCGTCGACTTCGACGTTGTTGCCCGTAGCCGTCAGATTCCCGTACGCAACCAGTTGCGCGTTCGCGGGCGGATCGGTCCACGACTGCGCGTTCAATTCGCTGGGAAGGGAAGGCAATTGGGTGGGATTGAAGCTCTTGCTTACGACGTCCACAATGCCGCTGTAATCGAGGTCCGCGCGCACGGTGTCCGCGAATTCCGTGGCGAGTCCCTGCAAATCCGGATTGCGCGCCTCCCAATCCGCCACGCCGACGCGCGCCTTGTTTACGCCCATGCCCGTTCCGGTCTTGAACCAATCCTGCGCCGAAAGGGGGCGCGCGGCCGGCCCGAGCAGCAGACTCCCCAGGAAGCAGCTCAGTAGAATTGCAAGACAGCAAACTCGCGGATCAATCCGCTGCTCTCCTAACATCGTGTCGTTCAATGCTCCCCCTGCATTGCCACCGGCTTGCTGACCTTCGCCGCGTCAGCGCCGGAAATCAAACCAGAATTCCACCGTCACGTTCGAACCGGAATACTCCGACGGGAGTCGCGCGAGCGGATTGGAGCTTTGGATCGCGCGCAGCGCCGAATTGTCCACGGAAGCGTTGCCGCTCGATTGCAGTTTTTGCAAGTTTACGATACTGCCGTCGCGCAGGATCTGAAACGTGAAAACCACTCGCGGCGCCCAGCGCACGGTAGGGTCCACGGTGGATTGGAGCCAATTGCTGCTGATGCGATTTCGCACCGCGTCCACATAGGTCGGGAACCGCCCCAGGAAATCGCCCCCACTCGGCCCGCCAAACTCCAGCGCCCCCTGCGTCGCGCCCGCCATCGTGAACTGCGAGTAGGGAACCGACGGCGCGCCGCCCTGCCCGTACGGCACGGCGTTCTGCGGCGTGGGCGTCGTGTCTTCCAACGTGCGCGAGGGACGCGTCACGTAGCGCGGCTGGTGTTCTTTTTTGAATTCCGGGACTTTTTCCACCGCCGTGTTCGGTTCCTTCGGCTTGGGCTCGGCTTTGTAGAGGCCCTGGGAAGTGTCCACCACCCGGTTCGTCGTAACCGTCTCAGGGCGGGGAAGCGGCACGCCAGAAAGGCTGCCCACCAGCCCCACGGTTACGGCGCCGCCTCCTCCCTGGCTTCCCCAGCCTGACCCCGAATTGTTGACGAAGGGAGACAAGATGAGCGAACTCAAGAGCGCGCAGTGAAAGACCACGGACAACACGAGGGGCCCGGCCAGCCGGTCACCTGCGGGTTGGATAGCGCGTGCGGACATGCGTTCATTCCGTCTTCGGACGCGAACTGAGCGGCTCGGTCACAATGCTGATGTTTTGAATTCCGGCCTGGCGGAGCGCGTCCACCACGGTCGCGAAACTTCCGAAAGGTACGGTCTCATCGCAGCGCAGAAAAACCGCTTGTCCGCCTTTCATCTGCGCGTGAATCTTGTTCCCGAGATCGTGGATGTTCACCGGGTCGTTGCCGAGATAAATCCGTTGCGCCCGGTCCACCGTCACAACGAGGCGCTCCTGGTCGATTTCCTGTACCGTTCTGGTCTTCGGCAGGTCCACTTCGATTCCAGATTGCAGGATCGGAGCCGTAATCATGAAAATCACGAGGAGCACCAGCATCACGTCCACAAACGGAACGATGTTGATCTCAGAGAGTGAGGTTCCGGATTCGCGTGAAAGCTGGGGCATGGCCTCAACGTCCCGTATCTTGCCGGTCTTTCCCGTGGTGCCGATGCTGCGTACAGAGGCTCATTGCTGATTCAATTTCTCAATGCGAGCCGCCACTTCCAGTGCGAAGTGATCCATCCGCGCGGCGAAGTCCTTGATGTTGTGCAAATAGTGGTTGTAGGCGATGACGGCCGGAACCGCCGTGAAAAGCCCGGCGGCGGTCGTGATCAGCGCTTCGGCGATGCCCGGGGCCACGACGCGCAAGCTCGCGGCGCCCGCCGCTCCCAGTCCAGAAAACGCATCCATCACGCCCCAAACCGTGCCGAACAATCCAATGAAGGGAGTCACCGAACCGGTGGTCGCAAGCCAGGGCATAAATCTTTCGAGCTTCCGCACCTCGTCCGAGATGGCCAACTGCATGCTCACGGTCACCGCGTTGAGGCTCGTCAGTTTTCCGTGCGGGTTGCTCGACCGCATTTGAAACTCCAGCTCGCGAAATCCCGCCGCGTACACCGTCTCGAGCGGCGATCCGGTGTTGCCGATCGCGCGCGGGTCCGGCAGCGTGGGGCTCGCGCGGAAGACGCGCAGAAAGAGCGCGGTGCGGGAGCGGATGCGGGCGAACAAGTTTGATTTCTGAAAGATCAAGGCCCAGGAAAAGAGGGAAAAGAAGAGAAGAATCAACAGGACGACCTTCGCGACCCACCCCGTTTGTTCCAGCAGGCCGGTCAAAGGTCCAGCGAGCGCGATGCACGCAGTCAGTCGAATTGTTTGTCCCCCTCACCGCAAGACGGTGAAAAACTTCGTCCGCTCGTACCGTAGCACACGGCATAGGCATGGTCAAAGGATTCGGATGCGCCGGGTGCCGGATAGGGCTGCCTCGATTTAAATATCGCAAGACGATATAATAATAGAGAACGGCTTCTGGATTGTGCGAGCTCAACGGCCTGGCGCGTGCTTGCCGTCGCCGCCGGACGCCGCGGATGCCGCGGACATTTCGTAACCCCTCCCTCCGGGATTTCGTCTAAACTGGTGATTAGAGACGAAATCGTTGCAGCTAAAATCCATCCTCCGGGTTTCCTCCTCGGCGCTGGCGCGGAACAAGATGCGCACCTCGCTGACCATGCTCGGCATCACGATCGGCATTGGCGCGGTGATCTGCACGGTCGCCATCGGGCAGGGCGGTTCAGAGCAAATTCAAGCGCAACTCGACAATCTGGGCGACAACCTTGTCTGGATCGAAGCGGGAGGCCGCAACGTCAACGGCGTGCGCACCGGCAACGGCGCCACCAAGACGCTCCTTCTCGACGATGCCACTGCGATCAAACAAAGCGTGTCCACGGTCAAAGGCGTCTCGGGCGAAGTGGACGGCAGAGCCCAGGTCGTTTACAACAGTTTGAATTGGAGCACGAGCTACCGCGGCGTTGGCCCGGACTTTTTTGACATTCGCCGCTGGCCCGTGGCTTCCGGCGCAGCTTTCACGCAGAAGGACGTGGATGGCCTCGCGAATGTCTGCATCCTCGGCCAGACCGTCGTCGACCGCATCTTTGGAAACCAGCCGCCACTCGGCCAGACGATTCGCGTCGGCAACCTGCCTTTCATCGTGACCGGCGTATTGTCGCAAAAAGGCCTTTCGACTTACGGCCAGGACCAGGACGACACGCTGATCATGCCCGTCTCGACCGCAATGCACAAAGTGAAGGGCGTGTCCTGGCTCGACGACCTCTACGTTTCCGTGGATTCCACGGCGGACATTCCCATCGCTCAGGACCAGATCGCGCGCCTCTTGCGGCAGCGACACAAAATCCGCTGGAATCAACCCGATGATTTCAATATTCGCAGTCCGCAGGACGTGTTGAACGCGCAGGCGCAGACCAGCCAGGCGTTCACGTTCATGCTGGCAAGCATCGCTTCCGTTTCGTTGCTCGTCGGCGGCATCGGCATCATGAACATCATGCTGGTCTCCGTGACCGAACGAACACGCGAGATCGGTGTGCGAATGGCGGTCGGCGCCACCGAGCGCGACGTCCAGACGCAATTCCTGCTCGAGGCCGTGATGGTCAGCCTGCTCGGCGGCCTCGCTGGCGTGCTGAGCGGCATTGTTGGCTCCGAGCTATTCGCGCGCGGACTCGGCTGGCCGATGTCAGTCTCGGTCTGGTCTGTCATTCTGGCCACTCTGTTTTCCGCAGTCATTGGCGTTTTCTTCGGCTACTATCCGGCGCGCAAAGCGGCGGCGCTCGATCCCATCGAGGCGTTGCGATACGAATGACTCGGCGCCCGGCCGCTTCTGCAGGCCTGTGATACGATGCACTGCCGAGAGGTGAACTGCTAAGACGATGGGCGCGCTGATTGACGTTCGTCTGGAGACGCTGATGGGGCGTGGCGCACCCACCTTCGCCGCTGAGCGTATCGCCGGCGGCGCAATTGCCGCGTGCGATACGGCGATGGAATCGTGCCGGACACGCGAGGCCGCCCCCCTGGACTCCCGTACGTTTTACCTTGAGACCTTCGGCTGCCAGATGAACGCCCACGATTCGGAGAAGGTTGCGGGATTTCTCCTAAGCCGCGGATATCGCCAAGTGGAGACGCCGGGCGCGGCACAGCTCGTTCTCTACAATACGTGCAGCATTCGCGAGAAAGCCGCGCAAAAAGTGTTCGCGCGCCTCGGCGACATGAAACAGATGCAGGGATCGGGGAAGTGGATCGGCGTTTTGGGGTGCCTGGCGCAGCAGGAAGGCGAAGAGATTTTCGACCGCGCCCCGTGGGTCAGTCTGGTTTGCGGCTCCGCGAGTTACCGCAAGCTGCCCGGCCTGATCGCCGATCTCGAAGGCGGCAACCGCCGTGTTACCGGCCTCGATACGGATACGGATGAAACGTTCGAGACCGAACTCACGCGGCGCGACAATCCGGTCCGTGCATACGTCACCATCATTGAAGGCTGCGACAAGTCATGCGCGTATTGCGTTGTGCCGTTCACGCGCGGACCGGAGCGCAGCCGTCCGAGCGCGTCCGTGATCGAGGAAGTCCGGCAACTTGCGGATTCCGGCTTTACCGAGATTCAGTTCCTCGGGCAGACGGTGAATTCCTACCGAGATCCGTCGTCCCGGCGCATGAGTTTTGCCGAACTGCTGGTGGCTGCCGCGGGCGTTGCGGGCATCCGGCGCGTGCGCTTCGCGACATCGCACCCCCGCGATTTCGGTCGAGACATCGTCGAGGCGATCGACGCGACCCCGCAGCTCTGCGAGCACGTTCATTTGCCCGTGCAGTCCGGTTCGACCCGTGTGTTGCGGCCCATGCGCCGCACATACACGCGAGAGGAGTATCTGGAAATCGTGGCGATGCTCAGGTCCGCCCGTCGGGCGATTAGCTTGACCACGGACATCATCGTGGGCTTCCCCGGCGAAACCGACGCCGATTTCGAGGAGACGCTCACCCTGATGGATGCGGTCCAGTACGACGGCGCATTCACTTTCGCGTTTTCGCCGCGGCCCAGCACGGATGCGTTGCAGCTCCCCGGCGCCGTGCCGGAAGCTGAGAAGGCCGCGCGGCTCGCGGTCCTGATGCAAAGGCAGCGGGACATCCAGCTGGCGCGCAACGCCGCTCTTGTCGGCGAGACGTTCGAGGTGCTGACCGACGGCGCTTCGCGGCGCGATGGGCAATGGGCGGGTCGCACTTCGAGCAACCGCGTCGTAAATTTCGCTTCCGCCGGCCCGGTGCTGCTGGGAGAATACGTTGCAGTGCGCATCACCAAAGCCGGGCCGAACAGCCTTGTCGGAGAACGCGTCATCTAACTTTCCTGGGAGGCGGCGATGGAAGTGGAAATGAAAATTCGCGGCCTGATGATGGATCCGGTCACGAATATGCCGATCGTTGTCCTCAAGGACGCCCACGGAAGCGCGGTGTTGCCGATCTGGGTGGGGGTTTATGAGGCGAACGCGATTGCCCTGGAAATTGAAAAAGTCCAGACGCCGCGGCCCATGACCCACGATCTGCTGCGAAACGTCCTGTTGGGCCTCGAAGTCCGCGTGCAGAGAGTCGTGGTGAACGATTTGAAGGATGACACGTTTTACGCGCTGATCTGGGTCGAGCGCGCGGGCCAGATCATGTCCATCGATTCCCGGCCGAGCGACGCGCTGGCCTTGGCACTGCGCGTGGATTGCCCGATCTTCGTGGACGACGAAGTGCTGAAGACCTCGCGCGCTTCGAGCGCCGTGACGGAAAAAACGACGAGCGAAGAATTGCGGAAGTGGCTTGAGAATTTGTCCGACGACGACCTCGGCCGTTACAAAATGTAGCGCATCCGCAGGCCCCGGAACTTCCCTCCCGTTCCGATTTTTCCCTTGCGCTGGTACAGTTCCGCAGGTAGATTGAACCAGCTTAGTGGTCAGGGCGAAATGCACCACTAGGTATTGGGACGCGGTTGCGGTCCCGGGAAGGTAGTGCGCCCGCCCGCTTTGCGGGCATCTATGACGACGATCCTCTCGATCGCCAACCAGAAGGGCGGCGTCGGAAAAACTACCACGGCGATCAATCTGGCCGCGGCGGTCGCGCACCGGGGCAAGCGGACGCTTCTCATTGATCTCGATCCCCAGGCCAATTCGACCATCGCCTTTTTTGATTCCTCCGAAATTCAGGGCTCAATGTTCGATGTGCTGGGCGATCGTCGCGCCGATCTGGCCTCCGTCATATTGCCGACGCGCACGCCTTTGCTTTCGCTAGTGCCGGCCAAACTCGCGCTCGCAAAGCTCGAACAGCAGCTCGCGGGACAATTCGACGCGCCGTTCAAACTGAAGGACGCGATTGTCCCCGTGCAAAAAGAGTTCGATTACATCCTGATTGATACGCCCCCCGCGCTCGGCATCCTCACGGTGAACGCGATGGTAGCGTCCACGCACCTGGTCGTGCCCATCCAAGCCGCCTATTTCGCCATCGAAGGAACCGACGACCTACTCGAAACCTACGAGCGCATCCGCGCACGTCCGAACCCGCAACTTAAGGTGCTGGGCGTCCTGATCACGCTCTTCGACAAGCGGACGAACATTTCCCGCGACACCCACGAGCAGATTCGCTCGGTATTTGGCTCGGTGCTCTTCAAGACGCGCATCAGCAAGAACGTCCGCCTGGAAGAAAGCCCAGCCTACAAAGAAACCATTTTCACCTACGCTCCAAAATCGCCCGGCGCCAAGGAATACATGAAGTTCGCCCTGGAGGTCATTCATCGTGTCGAAGAGGATCGGATTGCCCGTAACACTGAAGATGCGGCATGACGCCCACTACGTCGAGTCGCTGACGAGTTTCAGCGGCGCGGCGGTGGGCCGCATGATTCCGCTCGCCAAGATCCGGCCGAACCCCGACCAGCCCCGGAAGGCCCTAGGAGATTTGCGCGAACTCACCGAATCCATCCGCGAGAAAGGCGTGCTCGAGCCGCTGCTCGTCCGCTATGTCCCGCGCGAGGATTGCTACGACATCATCTCCGGCGAGCGGCGCTGGCACGCCGCCCAGGCCGTGGGGCTGCGCGAAATCCCGTGCATCGAGAAAATCGCCGACGACGCGGAAACGCTCGAACTGGCGCTGATCGAAAACCTGCAGCGCAAGGACCTGACGCCGTTTGAGGAGGCCGACGGCTTGCAGCGTCTGGCCGATCATTTCGATTACACGCATGACGACATCGCCAAGAAGATCGGCCGCGCACGCTCCTCGGTGACCGAGACGCTGTCCCTTCGCGGAATTCCGGACGCCTTGCGCCGGCGGTGCATCGAACGCGGACTCTTGTCGAAGTCCCTCCTGCTGCAAGTGGCGCGCCAGCCGAACGAAAAAAAGATGATGGAGGCGGTCCATCGCATTTTGCAGGGCGGCCTCACGCGCGACGAAGCCCGCCGCGAGCGCAGGGAAGAGAAGTCCTTAGGGCCAAGGCCGCAGCCGTTCCTCTTCAATTTCAAGCCGGAGGATGAGTCCTTCCGCCTGCGCCTGCAGTTCCGCAAGAGCAGCGTCAGCCGCATCGAAATTGTGGAGACCTTGCGCGCCGTTGCCGACGCCATCGAAAACGGCGAAGACCAGCCCGCCCAGCAAGACGAACGTTCCAGCGGCGCCGTCGCCTGACGTTGCACCCTTAAGGTCTGCGGTGGCCTGATTGCCCGCCGCTTGCGGAGAGGGAACCATGGCCACGCCTCAACAAAAGACACACACTCAACTTGGCCGCGCCGCCATCCAGATCTTTGCCGCCAACGACCGCATGAACCAGATTCTCATCGAGCATCTTGACCCCCTCGCGTGGAGAGCCAAACCGCCCGGCAAGGTCCGCAGCATTGCGGCGATCTTCACGCACATGCACAACGTCCGCTGCAAGTGGATCAGGCTTACCGCTCCGCATCTGAAAGTCCCACGACAGCTCCACCACGCGCACTGCACGCGGCGGCAGGCTCGTGCGGGATTGGCCGAGAGCGCCGCTCGCTGCGCGGAGATGCTCGCCGAAGCGCTCGGCGGCAGTGCGGGCCGCGTCGAGAAGTTTCTCAGAGATGGCTGGGCTCGGCCTTGGCCGGTTGGCGTGGAAATGCTGTGCTACATGATTTCTCACGAAGCCCACCATCGTGGGCAGGTGAGTATGCTCGCGCATCAGCTCGGCTTCCGGTTGCCGATCAACGTGACGTCCGGGATCTGGAATTGGGAAAAGCTGTGGAAAGAGTGCGGGGCGCCAGGCGGCCCCGGTTTGCTCGAAGAGTAGCGCAGCCGCCTTGTACGACTGCGTGTCCGCGTTGGGATCGCCCTTCGATGAGAGGGGCCTAACAGCTTGTATTAAGAGCAGTTTTCCCCTATATGGGGCGAATGCAATCAGGATAGGACAATTCCAAGAGAACGAGGTCGAAGCAGGCATCATGAAAACACACTTAGCTCTGGTCAGTTCGCTCGCGATACTTTTCGCCTGTGTGCCGGCGATCGCTCAGGAACCGGTCATCGGCGTCACAGGCGCCGAAGCGGACGCTCTTTTCACCAGCTCCAACAAGCAGTTGAACGTCAACAAGCAGGCCGCCTACCACATCATGAAGGACCTCTTGGAGGCGAATCACTGGGAGCTGGCCGACAAGTGGCTGACGCCCGAATACCATCAGCACAATCCCAACGTGGCCTCGGGCCGCGAAGGCGTCGTAAAGTTTTTTATGTCTTTCCGCAAGCCCACTGAGATCCCGGAGCACCTCACGAAAACCAGGATCGTCGCGGTCGTCGCGGAAGGCGATCTAGTGATCGTCGTGACCCCGCGCGAATTGACCGATCCGCGCGATCCGTCGAAGAAGTACACGACCGCGTGGTTTGACATGTGGCGGTTCAAGGACGGCAGGGCCGACGAACATTGGGACGGCGCCACAATCAATCTGCCTCCGCCTACGAAAGCCAACTAATCGAACTGGGGGAAATGTGGGCGGAGGCAAGCTCCACCCTACGAGGGAGGGCGGAGATGTCCCTCCCGCTACGGCGGGCAAGGTCGGGAGACCGGCAGAGCCGCAGCAGGCAGACGCCGCAGTGCGTGAAAACTTGGCGCCGAACGATGCGCTACGCTGCGCCCGTCTTTGTGCCACGCACTAACCAGAGTTCGCAAGCCGCACTAAGCCCCGGAAGAATCGAATTGCGCCGTAGACGGCCGGGCCCCACAGAATCAGGTAGGTTCCACCGCTCTCCGAGACGAGGGAATAGGTGAAGGCGGTGATGCCGATCCCCGCAATGCAAAGCGCAGCACCGATGAGCATGTCTCGCTGCGCGGTCTCCCGGGGAGTCTTCAGGAGCTGGGCGCGAGGTCGCAGTTTTCCATCCTTCAAGAGCCACTGGATTCCGGGATCGTCCGGGCTCTTCTGTATGCGCACTTGGGAACCCTGAGTCACCACCTTAACCTTCGAGCCGACATAGCCATCCCGGCCGTCGGCGAGCCTCACCGGTATCCAAGTGTCTCCCCCACAGGTGGTCGTCAGGCCATACTGTTCGATGAGAGTGCCGGAGTCTAATGTGGCGATGACCGGTGATATGGCGCTCGGTTCGACGTAGACCTTCGTTTGGCCGGACGCGGTGGTCCACAAAGGAATCTGGAGTGTTTTGACGTCCCGCGCAAGGAAACCTCGCTGGCCGTCTTTCAGGATGGTGGGGACTCTCCCGCCTTCGGACTTTGCGGGCGAAATCTCGCCAACTGGAGCGCCAGACAAATGAGTCAGCGGGGAGTCGTCATCTTCAGAGGCATAGAAGGGAACGCTGTCTCCAAAAATCCTTACTTTCACCCAACGAGTTTCCATGAGACGTCCTCTCATTAGGCGCGGTTTGGCGCGCTAGTGTAACACGAGGCTAAACCCGAGGGCGCTAGCTTCTGCCGCGGCGCGCGTCGAGGGCCCAAGCTCCGCCGCCCACGATAATCAAGAACAGGAGCGAACAGAGCATCGCGAAATCGGTGCGGGCGTCGCTCACCATGTACCAGACTCCCTGATTGGCACGATGAAGCTCCGGGATCTTTGTCGTGGCGATTGCGGTCAGGATCACGATCAGCAAGGGAATCGCGGCCAGGCGCGTCCACAATCCGAGCAGAACCATGCAGCCGCATGCGATCTCGAACGCTCCCACAAAATCCGCCGTGAAGAAAGGGTGCGGAAACCCGATCCTTGTGAAGCGTGCGACGCCCATATTGGGATCGGTGAATTTCAGAATGCCCTGCGTCAAGAAGATCAGTCCGACTGCGAGCCGAATCAGCACGATGCTCGCCGGGCCTCTCGCGGGTCTAAAATTGTATTGAGAGACGGAACTCATGGGATTCGCGGTCCTTTTCCCCGGCTTTTACTCCGGCCAGCGCTGCGCCGGACGCACCGGCCGCCTGCAGCGAGCATTATAGCCGTGTGCCCGACCAGAGGTGCTGCTTTGGGGGCGGCATCGGGGATTGTGGGGAAGAGGCAGACCGCGCGGTCTAAAATGAAGGCATGGAGAAGAAGGTCTTCTGGGGGACGTTTATCGTCCTTGGTTTGGTCGCGGATTTCGTGCTGCCGATCTGGCCATGGGCCGTGTTGGCGACGATCCCGATCTTGTATTTCAGTTGGTGGGTGGCGTACCGCAGCGAGTGGTTTGGGTGACGCAGCCTCGAAGGCGCCGCACAGTTCGTTCCCGTGCGAATCTAGATTTGGTAATCGATTTCGATAATCGCCTGCAACTCGTCCGAAATGGATTGTAGTTCGGCCGAGGCCGCTGCATCGCTCAATTCGACGCCCTCGAGGTGCTGGACTCGCCGTCTCAAATCCTTCACCTGGGCTGCCACGACGGAAAGGGCGGCGGAAAGCGGGTCATTGATCTGCTTCGGATCGGTGATCACGACGCGCTGGCCGTTCTGGAAGACGATGTGCCCGGGAACGCCCACAACCGTGGAATCGTCCGGGACATCTCTGAGTACAACA
>DASPOJ010000019.1:0-26488 GCA_035626055.1 Candidatus Methylomirabilota bacterium
CTTCGCGACGTCCTCGCACTTCCTGGTGCACGGCGGCGTCGGCGTCAAGCTGTACTTCAAGGGCGGGATTTTCCTCAAGCCGCAGGTGGACGTGCTTTACGTGGCCAACTTCTCCCAATTCGGAAGCGACGTCGTGCCGGAGTATTCGGTGTCGCTGGGCTACACATTCGGTAGGCGCTAACTGCACATCGATTGGCGCGGCGTTTCTCGGAATGGGGACGCCGCGAGGTCCTTCCTCTCTCGATTTCCCTAAATCCCCTCAGGGCTTCGGCTCTGGAATCTATTTCTGCACCCGCCAGTTCAATAGTTCCGCGCCGTAGGGCCCGCGTTCGTGCGGGCCGACAGCGGGAAACAATGATTTGACAGCCGCGGGAGCTCTCAAGTAGCCTGAAACTGTTCTTGGTAGAGGCGCGGACGCCACGAGTAGCCGGGCTGGCATTTCCGAGCAGGATCGGATGCCCCGGCGAAAAGGGTTTGTCGAAAAAGGTCCGCCGAAATCGTCGGGAATACTGCAATTCGCGGCGGTTGGGGGATAGGTCTCAGGCCTGTCCACTGTCATCCGGCAAAAACGGATGGAGCGCTATCGAGGAGCGATGACCCGGGGGTTCGCCCGCGTGGTTCTCCTTCTCCCTGCGTTTCCAATCCCGAAAATGAAGATGCAATGCAGCTTTTCGAGCTAACACGCGCACTTGTGGACATCGAGTCCGTCACGGGGCATGAGGGGCCGGTGGGGGAATTCCTTTTTGCGCACCTCTCGGCGCTGGCCGGCGCATACGGCGGCCGGGTGGAGCGGATGAATGCTGAGCCGGGGCGGTTCAATGTGTTCGCGCATTGGGGTGAACCCTGCGTGACGCTTTCGACCCACATGGATACAGTGCCGCCGTACTTCGCGTCGCGCGAGGACGATGAATTCCTTTGGGGGCGCGGCGCGTGCGATGCGAAGGGCATCATTGCGGCAATGGTGCAAGCCGCGGAGCGCCTGCTGGTGTCGGGCACGCGCGGGATCGGGCTGTTGTTTGTGGTCGGGGAAGAGAAAAACAGCGCGGGCGCAAAGCTCGCGGCAACGCAACCGCGCGGCTCGCGTTATCTGATCAACGGCGAACCGACGGAGAATTTGTTGGCGCTGGGCTCGAAAGGCGCGCTGCGATTTCAGATCGTCGCGCGCGGCAAACTGGCGCATTCGGCGTATCCGGAGTTGGGGCATTCCGCGATTCACACACTCCTCGACGTTCTGGAAGACATCCGGCGGATTCCACTGCCGGAGGACGCCCTTCTTGGCAAGAGCACGCTCAACATAGGCTTGATTTCGGGCGGGCGCGCGCCTAACGTTCTGGCGGATCATGCGGAGGCGGACGTAATGTTTCGCGTGGTGAGCGACCCGGCGCCGTTGCGTGAGGGCGTGAGCCGCGCCGTGTCCGGCCGCGCCGAAGCCACGGAAGTGATCTTGATTCCGGCGAAGCGGCTCACGGCATTTGACGGGTTTTCGACGACCATCGTGGCGTTCGCGACGGACATTCCGGCGTTCGGCGATTCGTGGGGCCAGCCGCTTTTGATCGGGCCGGGCAATATTCATTTGGCGCACACGGCGGAAGAGCGCGTGCCGAAGAGGGAACTGATCGAAGCAGTGGACTTGTACGAGCGATTGGCGCGGAGGTTGATTGGAAACTCCGCGCGCGGCGGGGCGGGCGCATGAGCGCTGCGGCGACACGCGGAATCGCAATCGTCGGCTACGGTAAGATGGGGAAGCTCATCGAGCAATTGGCGCCGCAACACGGTTTCGAGGTGCGGCTGCGGCTGGACGTGGACAACAACGCAGGCGGCGTCGGGATTACGGCTGAAAACTTTCGCGGAGTGGACGTGGCGATCGAGTTTTCGACGCCCCGGACGGCGGCCGAGAACGTACGGAAGATCGCGGGGCTCGGTGTGAATTGCGTGGTTGGAACGACAGGCTGGCACGATCAATTGCAGGCGGTGCGGGACGCTGTGGCGAGGAGCGGCGCCGGCGTGGTGTGGGCGCCGAATTTTTCCGTGGGTGTGAATCTTTTCATGAAGATAGTTGCGGATGCGGCTGGACTCTTTGCGAAACACGCCGAATACGGCGCGTGGGGCTGGGAGATTCACCATTCGCAAAAAAAGGACGCGCCGTCGGGCACGCTGCTTAAGCTCGCGGAAGACATGCGCCGCGCCGGATACGACCGGCCGATTGACCTGAGCGCGAGCCGCGCGGGGGCCACGCCGGGAACGCATGAAATCGGTTTCGATTCCGCAGGTGATACGATCACGCTTCGGCACACGGCCCGCAGCCGCGAAGGGTTCGCGCAAGGCGCACTACTGGCGGCGCGGTGGGTCGTCGGGAAAAAGGGATTTTTTGAGTTCAAGGAGATTCTCGGCGAGCTGGGCTGAAGGTTCCTTGCAGGCCTGGCTCGGCGAAAGAATTCTTGGAGAGGAGCACGCGATGTTTACCGGTTGTGGGACGGCGTTGGTGACGCCCTTTCAGCGGGACGGCTTGCTCGACGAGGCGGCGCTTCGAAGGCTGGTGCGGCGGCAGGTTGCGGCGGGCGTGGATTTCGTTGTGCCGTGCGGCACGACGGGTGAATGCCCGACGCTCGAGCACAAGGAATATCTGCGCGTGATCGAGATCACTCTGGAGGAAGCGAAGGGGAAGATGCCCGTCGTGCCGGGCGCCGGAGGCTACAACACCGCCGAGGTCGCCAAGACGGTGCGCGAGCTGCAGACGCTCGGGGTGGACGGAATCGTTAGTGTGGCGCCGTATTACAACAAACCGACGCAGGAAGGGCTCTACCAGCACTATCGCGCGATCGCCGCGGCGAGTTCGCTGCCCGTGATTCTCTACAGCATCCTGGGACGGACTGGAGTGAACATCGAGCCCGCCACGGTGAAGCGGCTCTCCGAGATCGAGAATATCGTCGGGATCAAGGAAGCGTCCGGAAACATTCCGCAGATGGGCCAGATCCTGAATATCGTGCCTGCGGAGTTCACGGTTCTCTCGGGCGATGACGGACTGACTCTGCCGCTCTGCTCGCTCGGCGGGCACGGCATTATTTCGGTAGTATCGAACGAGATCCCTGCTGAGATGACGCGGCTGGCGCACCTCTGCCTGGAGGGCGATTTCGCGAGTGCACGCGCGATTCACCGGAAATATCTTGCGCTGATGGAGGTGAATTTCATCGAGACGAGTCCGTTGCCGGTCAAGGCGGCGCTGGCGATCATGGGATTGATCGAGCCAGTGTGGAGGCTGCCGCTCGTGCCGCCGAAAGCGGAGACGCTGGCGCGCATCCAGAGCGTGCTCGAATCGCTGGGTCTGACCGAGAGGGCGCATGCTGCAGTCCGAAATTGAGCGCCTGTTTGATGCGCCGCCGGCGCGCTACACCGAAGAACACTTTAGCCTGTTTCAATCGTTCAAGGACGCATTGAACCGCGGTGAAGTGCGCGCGGCGGAGCCGGATGCGGCGTCGCGCACGGGCTGGCGCACGAATGCCTGGGTGAAAAAAGGTATTCTGCTGGGCTTCCGAATGGGCGCGGTTGTGGACATGTCGGTGGACGCGCAGCGGCAGCCATTTTTCGACAAGGCAACGTTTCCCGTTCGCGCCATTTCGCTGGAGAGCGGCGTGCGCATCGTGCCCGGCGGATCGAGCATTCGCGACGGCTGCTACGTCGGGCGAAGCGTGATTTGCATGCCGCCGACGTTCGTCAATGTCGGGGCCTATGTCGGCGAAGGTACGCTCCTCGATTCGCATTCGCTGGTCGGGAGCTGCGCGCAAGTGGGAAAGAATTGCCATATTTCCGCGGGCGCGCAGTTGGGCGGCGTGCTCGAACCGGTCGGCGCAGAGCCTGTGATCATCGAAGACGATGTTCTTGTCGGCGGCAACTGCGGCGTGTACGAAGGAACCGTCGTGCAGCGGCTCGGCGTCCTGGGCACGGGCACGATCTTGAATCGTTCGACGCCCGTATATGACCTCGTTCGCGATGCGGTTTACACGGCAAGCGGCGACGCGCCGCTGGTGATTCCCGAGGGAGCGATTGTCGTTCCCGGGTCGCGGGCGGTTACACATCCGGCCGGGAAGAAATGGGGCCTATCGCTGCAAGCGGGCGTCATCGTGAAATATCGCGATGCGAAGACCGAGACCCGTGTCCAACTAGAAGACCTGTTGCGTTAGCGCGCAGTCTCCCCAATCCCAGCATCACCAGAGGCCAGGCGCGAGCCGCGGTCCATCCAAGGATGGGTCGAGTGGCCAGCAGGTGTCCCACACCGGGACAGCCCATTCCTTTTCGACACAAGCTCCCCGTGCTGTCCCCGCCCTCTCCTAGAATATCCCTCGCAACTGATTGATTCTGCTTGGTTTCGGATCTTCTCTCCCTGCGCTTTTGGCCTCGAAGCTGCCACTGAGTTAGCCGGACGCACGCGGGCGCACTTGCGTAGATTCAAGCCCACTTGCAGCCGGGATCCCGGTGTCCGGCGGTCAGAATGTCCAAATTCTCGAGGCTTACAATTCGCACAAAGCTGATCCTGATCATCATGGGGATCACAGTAGGCGTTCTGGTTGCCGCCAGCGCGGCGTCGATCGGATATGACGCCCACACCAATCGGCAAGTCACAGAGGGTTACCTGAACGCGCTCGCCGAATCAATCAGCAGCAATAACGCGAAAGCCCTCATAGCTCGTGATGCGGACTTTTCAAAGCAGGCCCTCGAAAGACTGCAGGATCAGAAAAGCATCCTTTTCGCGTGCATTTTCGACGAGCAAGGCCGGCCTTTTGTCGCGTACCAGCGCGATGGAAATGCGCGGACCTGTGCGATCTTGCCGGCGGCGGATCTCACGCGTCCTCGATTCGATCGTGTCGTGGTTTCTCATCAGATTCTATTGGGCGGCCGGAGCATCGGCACGGTTGTTCTTGCTTCAAGCACGAACGAACTCATGGCCAGTTTACGCTGGGAGATCAAGTTCTCACTGGCCATCTTGATCGCGCTTTCTTTGGTGGCTTACCTCCTCGCCTCGCGGCTGCAAGAAACCATTTCGCGTCCGATCCGGTCGTTGGCCTGGACTGCGAAGCTTGTGTCCGCTCAGAAGGATTATTCGATTCGCGCGCCGTCGGTAGCTGGCGGCGAAGTCGGCGCACTGTTTGAGGGATTCAACGAGATGCTGGAGCAGCTTGGGCGGCAGGATCGCGAGTTGCGGCAGGGGCGCAACAAACTTGAACAGTGCGTGGAACAGCGCACCGCCGCGCTCCAGGATGAAATCGCGACGCGCGAGCAGGTGCAGGTGGCGCTGCAGGAGAGCGAAGAACGGGCGCGGCTGTTGCTGGATTCGGCGGCCGAAGGGATCTGCGGGCTGGACCCGGAGGGCCACTGCACGTTCTGCAACCCGTCGACCGCGCGTCTGCTGGGTTACAAGGCAGTGGAGGACTTGCTCGGGCAAAAGATGCACGCGCTCACGCACTACTCGCATCCCGACGGGCAGCCCTATCCGGAAAGCGATTGCCCGATTGCAGCCGCGCTGAACCGCGGCGAGAAAAGCCACAGCGAAGACGAACATTTCCTGCGCGCCGATGGAACTTCATTCCCGGTCGAATACTGGGCCCATCCGATTTTACGGGACAGCAAGGTCGCTGGCGCCGTCATTTCCTTCCTTGACATCTCCGAACGCCGCGCGGAGCAAGAAGCCCTCAAACGCGCCACCGAAGCGGCCGAAGCCGCAAACCGCGCCAAGAGCGACTTCCTCGCGAATATGAGCCATGAAATTCGGACGCCGATGAACGGCATCCTGGGGATGACGGAGCTGGCGCTGGATACGCCGCTCAACGAGGAACAGCGGGAGTACCTGCATCTGGTCCGCGCTTCCGCCGAAAGCCTGCTGCGAATCGTCAACGACATTCTTGATTTCTCGAAAATTGAAGCCGGCAAGTTCGATCTCGAGAAGGCGGAGTTCGATCTGCGCGCGCTTCTCATCCAGACGATGAAGACCCTTGCGATCCGCGCCCACAAGAAAGGGATCGAGATCACCAGCCGAATTGCTCCTGTTGTGCCGCGGACACTGGTCAGCGACTCGGGACGTTTGCGGCAGGTATTGGTCAATCTCATCGGAAATGCGATCAAGTTCACCGAGGAAGGGTGCGTCTCGCTCGACGTCGAGCCGGAATCCGCGAGCGAAGATTCGGTCACGCTGCATTTCGTGGTGCGCGATACGGGAATCGGCATTTCGCCGGAGATGGTCAACCGCATCTTCGAGCCTTTCTCGCAGGCCGACGGCTCGATATCTCGGCAATTTGGCGGGACAGGCCTCGGCCTGACCATTTCCAAGCGAATTATCGAGCTGCTTGGCGGCCGCATTTGGGTGGAGAGCGAGCGGGGCCGGGGAAGTGCGTTTCATTTCACGGTGAGTTTCGAGCGTGCATCTGCGGCGGCTTCCGCCGAGCCCGGGCCGCTGCCCATGCAACTCAAAGATCTGCCAGTGCTGATTGTGGACGACAACAAGACAAATCGCATGGTTCTCGACGAGATGCTGAAGCACTGGCGGATGCAGCCGACGCTCGCAGATGGAGGAGAAGCAGCCTTGTCCGCAATGCGGCGGGCACGTGACGCCGGCTGCTCGTTTCCGCTGGTGCTCCTCGACGCGCACATGCCGGGAATGGACGGCTTCGCGGTCGCTGCTCAAATTCACAACGATCCGGAGCTTTCGGGCGCAACGATCATGATGCTGACCTCCGATCGTCAATTGGGCGATTCGGAACGTTGCCAAGCACTCGGCATCAAAGTTTGTCTCGTCAAACCCATCGGCCAAGCGGAGCTCCTCGAGGCGATTTCGGCCGCGATGGGGATTCCCGTTGTCTCGGCAGATGCGGCCCCTGCATCCGGGACACCGTCCGCCCCGAAGCCGCTGCGCATTCTCCTGGCGGAGGACAACGAGGTGAACTTGCAGCTCATGGTCCGTCTGCTCAAGCGCCGCGGCCACAGCGTCACAATCGCAACCGACGGAAAGGAAGCGCTCGACCGGCTTGCGGAATTCGGTTTCAGCGCGTTCGACGCCGCGCTGATGGACGTGCAAATGCCCGGCATGGACGGACTCGAGGTGGCCCAGGCAATTCGCAAGCAGGAACAGAGCCTCGGAACGCACCTGCCCATCATGGGGGTCACCGCGCACGCGATGGCCGGATACAGGGAGCGTTGTTTGCGTGCGGGAATGGACGCTTACATGACAAAACCAATTCGAAGTCAGAAATTGTTTGACGAACTTGACCGCTTGACCTCAAATCACGAGCTGGCGCAGCTTGCTTCCCCCGTTCTTGATTCAACCCCGGCGATAGAAGCATTCGATCGCACGGCGGCGCTCGAACGAGTGGAGGGCGATCTCGAGTTGCTGGCCGACTTGATCCAAGTCTTCCTCCAGGATTTGCCTCAACAGGTGGCTGCACTTCGCAAGGCGGTTGAGGACCAGGACGCGAAAGGCATCCAACAGGAGGCTCACCGATTGAAGGGCGCCGCGGCTAGCCTGGACGCAACCGCGGTTTCTGCTTGTGCGGCCCGGCTTGAGCAGTCGGGCCGAGACGCCAATTGCGCCGTTGCACGAGCGGAGTGGGCCCAATTGGAAGTCGAACTCGCAAGGCTCGAATCGGCATTCCGAGACTTCCGCTCAGAGGCTGTTCGATGAAGCTCTTGATCGCCGATGACGACGCCACCTCGCTCGGGCTGACCCAAGGCCTCCTGCGGAAATGGGACTACGAAATCGTCTTGGCAAAAAATGGTCTTGAAGCGCTTGCGGCCCTTCGAACCCCTGGTGGTCCGCGCCTGGCTCTAGTTGACTGGATGATGCCGGAGATGGATGGCCCAACCGTATGCCGAGAATTGCGACTGAGGCCGCCGAACGCGTATGTGTACATTATCTTGCTGACCGCTAAGGGCGGGAAACACAACATCGTCGAGGGATTGGAATCCGGCGCCGACGACTACCTGACGAAGCCAGTTTACGCTGGCGAACTGCGCGCGCGGTTGCGCGTGGGGCTGCGCGTGCTCGAGTTGGAGGACCGCCTCGTAAAGGCGGGCGAAGTGCTGAGCTACAAGGCGAGCCACGACAATCTGACCGGGGTGTGGAATCGCGGGGCCATCCTCGAGCTGGCCCAGCGGGAAATACAAAGAATCGAGCGGGAACACGGCTCCCTGGGCATGCTCATCGTTGACTTGGACCACTTCAAGAACATCAACGACACGCTGGGGCATCTGGCGGGTGACGATGTGCTGCGCGAAGTGGCCAGCCGGATGAACCGTGCTGTTCGCTCGTACGATCTGGTCGGCCGCTATGGCGGAGAGGAATTCCTGATTCTGCTTCCGGGTTGCACCGCGGCCGCTACGCGGGAAAGGGCCGAGTCCATTCGCGCGGAAATCTCAAGGACTCCCATCGAGACTTGCGCCGGTCCCGTGCGGGTGACGCTCAGCGGCGGCACGGTGGCGACGGCCGAGCCCGCGCTGCGCGGAACCGATGCCCTGTTGCAAGCGGCCGACGAGGCCCTCTATCGCGCCAAGGAACGTGGGCGCAATCGAATCGAAGCCGCGGACTCTGCGGACCAGCCGGCGCTTGCCGAGAATTCCGTCTGAATCGGCGGACTCGGTTCAAGCCAAAGGCGCCGGTTTCCTTCCCGCCCCGCCCGGCGGCCGGTAAAACGTCACCGCCCCTTCGGCCACGTTTGCGAGATAGCGCCCACCCGAAACGAATTGCATGACTTTCTGTCCCGCGCGCGCCAACCCCGCCCACCGTGAACGCGTCCGGGGATTCTGCTCAATTCCCCGGAACTGCTCTCCTTGGAACTCGAATTCCACTTGGCGCAGTCTTTGGCGTGACGTTCGCCGCACGGGAAATCTGTGCCCTTCCAGCGCCACGAGGTTCGCGTCCTCGGCGAGGCTCTGCCGCCACACCGAAATGAGAGCTTCTTCTAGCGTCATCGAGGGCATTCGCTCGCAGTCGCATGAGGTGCAACCGCGGATTGAATGATCAGGGTCACGAGGACTGCCGCGGACTCCGCGTCTCGGCTGGCTCCGGACGGGGGCGCGCGCCCAGTTCGATCAACTCGACGCGCCGCACTTCGCCCAGCCGCAGATGTTCCCGCTCGAAGCGAATTTGAATCCGGCGCCGCAGTTCCCGCGCGACGTCGTCTTGCCGCGTCGGCGCGGTGCGGACCTGGAGCCGCAGGACGGCGCCGGTCGGCGTCAGCGATTCCACACCGAGCACGCGCGGCCCGTCCACGACCACGGGCGACCAGTCGGGTTCTGACCGAAACTCGAGGGAGAGCGCCGCGAGCGCTTCCAGCGACGCGTCCAGAGCGCCGTCCGCCGGGATCGTCACATCGACGAAGAGCTGGCCCCAGTCGCGGCTCAAGTTTGCCACCACGCCGATCTCGCTGTTGGGGATGGTGACGAGGGCTCCCGCCGGGTCGCGCAGCACGGTCCTGCGCAGCGTGACGTGTTCGACGCGCCCAACCGTCGCTCCCATGCACACTGTGTCCCCCACGACGAACTGTTCCTCGAAGATGATGAAGAATCCGTTGATGCAGTCGCGCACGAGGTTTTGGGCGCCGAAACCCAGCGCGAGGCTGGCCAAACCGGCGGCGGCTGCGAGCGGCGTCACGCTGAAGCCCAGTTCCGGGAGCGCCATCAGCACCGCGAGTATCAGGATGACCGCGGTGCCCCCGCTGTACGGGATTCCGGAAAGCGTACGCGTGTGCTGCTCGTGCATCTGGGTGCCGCGAGTTTTGTCCGAGGGCGGCGCGATCTGAATCAGCCGCCGGGTCACAACGCGCAGAATCCGGTTCAATACGAGAGCTAAGAGGAGGATGCCGAAGAGCCTCAGTCCGTGGCTCAGGGCAAAGTCTGTCCATTTTGTCAGGTCCAGGTTCATAATAGTTGGCAAAGCAGTATAACATTCGCGACGCCGCCCAATGGCTCCGGTGGAGAGGGTTTCCCGGCGTCCCGGGCGGAGGGAGGGTCCCATGATTGATGGTCGCAGAGCATTCCTGGCGGGGTTTGTCGCGATGGCTGCCGGGCGCCTCTGGGCGGCGCAACAAGAGGGAATTCCTGGTGCCCCGAATGAAAACCCGAGCGGACCGCTGACTCCTTCGCTACGATCACAACGATTCCCCGCGGCCGCGGATGACGGTGAAGCCGCGCCCTCCATCGATCCCCACGCGGTTCTGAAACAGAATCAGAAAGAAATCAAGAAGGACATGACGGAGCTCGAATCGCTCGTCGGCGATCTTCGGAAACAAGTGGATACCATTGATAGCGCCAACGTGCTCTCGTTGGATCTCGTTCATAAGGCCGAACAAATCGAGAAGCTCGCGCACCAAATCAAGACGCTGGCGCGCGGCGCGTGAAGCCTGCACAAGGGTGGTAGGGATTTGACGGCGGCAGGCTTTGAATACAGAAAAGAAACATATTCCGCTCAGTTCGGCGGACTTGCCCGATAGCTCGGCTTCTAACGCAGTGGATGTGCGTAAGGCGACTCAAGGTAAAAGGCTCCCGCCACTGCGAGCCAACTTCCCATCACGCGTTCACTTGCCCTACTTGTAGCGGTAGAGCCGGACTCGATAAACCCTGCCCTGGGCGGAATCGTCTCCATTCAATTTCAGAACTTGCCCTTGGGAGTTCTCATCGCCGTTTAAGCGGCGCCCGGGGACCCACTGACCGCCATCGAAGAACTCCTCGTCGATGCTCTCGATTCCGACGATCGGCAAGCCGGGAGTGCTCGTCGCAAACGTGACCAGAGCGTTCCCGCTTCCTGCGACGATGTATTCGTTGGGGCCTGTCTGGAGAAATAGCGCCGAGGTGCGTGCCGCGATGGAAGAGGCGTCGCCCGGTACGCTCGCCGAACGAGTGACGGTCATGGTGTAGTCGCCCAATGAAATCCTGGCCGCTCGCTGAGCCTCACCTTCTAGAACCACGGAACCAATCTCGCCAGTCGTCTGCTTCTCCAGGATCAACGGTATCAGTTGCGACAATATGGCATAGGCGTCGCCAATAGGTCCCCCTCGCGGTTTTTCCTTGTTGCCAGACTCCGCCGTAGTGAAGGCAGCGGCTGTGTCCTCGGAATCGATTCCGAACGGTGAGAATCCGATCGTCGAGACTTGCCCAACCGCATAGAAAGCGTTTGCTGCGCCTTCGGTTCCGCCTCGAGCTTCCGGGATGAATAGCGGATTGTCGGGGCGGGCATATTTCTGGCACCACCCCACGAAATCATCGAGGTAAATGTCGGGAGACAGCAAATCAATGCTCGGGGCGGCGGCACGCCAGATATCCATCGAGTGCGGAAGCGGACCACCACTGTTGTACTGGCCCGGCTGATAACTGGGCCGAATCAACGCCGCATTTACGTACATCGGAAGCGGGCACTCCGCCTTTCCCGCGGCTGCTACGCGGTTGATGTAAGTGGCGTAATACCATGACATGAAGAGGTCGTCCGTCAGCGTACTCTTCCCGAACACTTCCTCCCACGATCCAGACGTTTTGCCGCCGTTTGCTTCCCACATCGCGCGAAAATCAGGAACCAGCGCCGCCCGGTGGCGCTGCATGTAACTCGTCAATTCCGAAGGCACCGCTGCTGTAAACGCCGCGTTCGCTGCGGCGGAACGATCTCGTGAATCGGGGATCACTCCCACCTCGTTCTCGACCTGCACCATGATCACAGTGTGGGCATCACCGTCGATCTCCCGAATGTGCTGCATCAAGGATGCGAATGCACGAGCGTCGGCATCGCGATTCGTGGCGCTGAAGGGCGAGAGCCGCTCTGTATCGCGCCCGTCGCTGGTTTGAACGCGTGGAAACCTATCCGTTTTGCCTTTCACCCACGCCGGCACGTAGCTCGAGTAGGTATTCTTCCAGCTTCCGAACCACAAGAGCACCAGCCGCAGATTGTTTTGGCGGGCTCCCTGGATCAAACCGTCCACAACGCCAAAGTCGAACTTTCCCTCCTCGGGTTCAATCGTCTCCCAGGCAACCGGCGCCAACACAGTATTCAAGTGCATCGCTGCCAGCCGCGGCCAGATGGGCTTCATGTAGGCTAGGCTCGATGAACTGGAATTGCGCAGCTCGCCGCCTAGAATCAAGAACGGCTTGCCATCCACGATTAGCTGCGAAGAGATTCCTCGTTTTTCGAGCCGCGGCGCTGCCACGCCTGTCGGAGGCGTTTGCCCTATTGCCTGTCCGATGCCGATCAACACCAATAGCGCCAAAGCAAACGCCGGCCACTCAAGTCTTTTGTTTGATAGCATGGGCGGAACTCCTCGCAACTTACAGTGGGATCCTGCGCCAACAACACTGGCACTCGCCGCTCACAACACATGATTCCGGTGAAGCGTGAGTGCCGATGAATTCGAGACGCGAGTTTCATGCTTCGTGTTCCGCGAATCCCGCACTTAGAGCAACCCACATAATAATCCCCGGAAACAAAGTATCACCAACGATCTTCACGCCAGTTCCTTACAAACGCGGAAGCCGGACAAGTGGAATGTTGATCTCTTCCGGGCGCACCAAGCCGCGAATTCGAGTTCGAAACGAACTGAAGGGTATCGACAGAAGTCATTGAAGACAAGTCGTCGGGAGGAGTGGCGCGCCCGGGGAGATTCGAACTCCCGACCTAACGCTCCGGAGGCGTTCGCTCTATCCAGCTGAGCTACGGGCGCCCGCCCTCAATTGTACAGCAAAAGACCTCCGCGCATTCCGGGACACAGCGGCGCGCTCACTCGAACGTGATTAAGACAATCTCCGCATGCGTGCCGACGCGCATGGGAGGTCCCCACGTTCCGGCGCCGAAGGAAGTGTAAACGAGCATCACTCCGAATCGCTTCAATCCATGGGTGTATTCGCCGAAGATCCGCCGCGTGATCCAAGTGCCCGGAATAATCTGGCCGCCGTGCGTGTGGCCGGAGAGCTGCAAGGAGACGCCGCATTGTTCCGCGATCGCTAGGCGATGCGGCACGTGCGAAATCATGATGCTCGCGCGATTCCGGTCCAACTGCGCCTGCTCGAGCACCGACCGGAAACGCATCGAGTCCAGCGAATGGCGGTACCGCACGCCGAGGATCTGCAGGCCATCCACAATCACTCTTTGGCTGTTTAGAACCCGGATGCCGGCGCGCGAAAGGGCATCGAAATACTTCGAGGGGTCTGAGAACTCCTCGTGGTTCCCGGTGACGAAGTACGTGCCGAATCGGGGCGAGACTTCTTTCCACGGCTCGGCAAAGCGGTCGGGTTCGACCTTGGTTCCGTCGTAGAGATCGCCTCCAATGAAAATAATGTCCGGCTCGATTCGCCGGAGCATCGTCACAATGCGCCGGATGAAACGGCGCCCGCGCACGTGTCCCAGGTGCGTGTCCGTGACGAGCGCGGCGACGCGCCCCCGCCAGGAATCGGGCAGATTAGGAAGCTCAACGCTGATTCGCTTCACGCGCGTCCAGGAAGCGTTGATGATTCCCCAAAGAGATGTCAAAGCAGCGAGTCCGAACAGGACGCCTGCGATGGCCGGGCGGCTGATCCGAAACCCGGACAGTTCCACCAAGGGATAGGCGATCCAGCAGGCGCAGGCCGCCATGAATAGAAAGTTCAGGAGCCCGATCCAAATAGCCGCGGAGGCGTAGAAGACGCGGACGAGGAAATTGTAATAGCGAAACGAAAGCAGCGACGCGGCGACGAAACTCACCGACAAGACGGCCAGAGGGGCGCGTAGCGCCAGCGTCACGCCGGCCGCGGATGTCGGCGCGAAGAACTTCCATGTTTCATAAACGAACCAATGGCCAAGAGAAAGAATCGCCTGGATGATGACTACAAATGCCGCAATTCGAGCTCGCAAACGGTAATCCTTAGACTCGGGTGAGGCACACCAAGTTTACAGGGACAGCGCCCGTTCGCGCGAGTCTCCCCCGGTCTCGACCTACGTGTTTTCCGTCTGGAGCGCGGCGCCGGCCTGATTCGTTGAATGTGCGGCACTGCTCCCTGCATGGTGATGTACACTCTCAGTTCTTGCGGCACGGATTTTCCATCCGCTCGCGCCGCAAGAAAGGGACGCATATGCGCCTTGGCATTTTCACCGCCCTGTTCGGCCCGCTGGCGCTGGACGATGTCATCGTCCAGATCGAGAAGCTCGGCATTTCGACGATTGAGCTGGGAACGGGAGGATATCCCGGCGATCCCCACTGCAAGCTCGAAATGCTGGAGAACGCAGCAGCGCGCGGTGATTTTCAGAAGAAGATCGGCGATCACGGCCTTTCAATCAGCGCCCTGAGCTGCCACGGGAATCCGCTGCATCCTGTGAAGGAAGTTCGCGAGAGGTTCGCTGACACTTCGCGCCGCACAATCTTGCTGGCCGAAAAGCTGGCTGTGCGTACGGTGATCGATTTCTCTGGATGCCCCGGCGATTCGGAGCATGCGAAATTTCCGAATTGGGTGACGTGTCCCTGGCCACCCGATTTTACCGAGCTGCTCAAATGGCAATGGGAGGAGAAGGCGCTGCCGTTTTGGGCCGAGCACGCCAGGTTCGCGCGGGACCGCGGCGTGCGGATCGCAATTGAAATGCATCCCGGATTTCTAGTGTATTCGCCCGAGACAATGCTGCGTTTGCGCGAAGCATCCGGCGACAACTTGGGATGCAACTTGGATCCCAGCCATTTGTTCTGGCAAGGAATCGATCCGTTCGCGGCGATTCGCCAGCTCGGCGGCGCTATCTTCCACGTGCACGCGAAGGACACGATGCTGTGGCAGGGCAATGTCAACAAGTCCGGCGTTCTGGACACCAAGCCCTATACCGACGAATTGAATCGCGCCTGGATTTTTCGCACCGTCGGATATGGCCACGGCGTGGAATGGTGGAATACCTTCGTGAGCACGCTGCGGATGGTGGGCTACGATGACGTCCTCTCGATCGAGCACGAGGACAGCCTGATGTCCGTCGAGGAGGGGGTCGCCAAGGCGGCTGCGTTCTTGCATGGCGTGCTGCTGAAGGAGAAGCCGGCGAAACCCTGGTGGGCTTGACTCTTCCGCGAACAGCCGGCGAACAGGACAAAATGTCAGAGATCAACATCGCATTGATCGGCTACAAGTTCATGGGCAAGGCGCACAGCCATGCCTATTCGACCGTGGCGCACTTTTTCCCGGATTGCCCGCAGCCGCGCATGCGTGTGATTTGTGGACGCGACCGCGCGGGGGCTGAGGCCACGGCGGCGCGCTTCGGATGGGAATCGGTGGAGACGAATTGGGAGCGCGTGCTCGAGCGCAAAGACGTGGACGCTGTGGATATTTCCACGCCCGGATATCTCCACAAGCGAATTGCCGTGGCCGCGGCGCAGGCGGGCAAACATGTTCTGTGCGAAAAGCCGCTGGGGAATTCAGGCGCCGAGGCTCGCGAGATGCTCGACGCGGTCACGCGCGCAAGAGTCGTGCACGGAATCGTCTTCAACTACCGGCGCGTTCCAGCAATCATGCTCGCGAAGCATTTGATCGAGAGCGGAAAACTGGGCCGCATTTACCATTTTCGCGCGCGCTACCTGCAAAGCTGGCTGGTGGAACCGCAATTCCCGCGGCTCTGGCGTTTGGACAAGACGCAGGCGGGCTCCGGTGCACTGGGCGATTTGGGCGCGCACATTGTCGATCTTTGCCGTTACCTCGCAGGCGAAATCACCGAGGTCACGGCGATGTTGCAGACGTTCATCAAGGAGCGGCCGGTTCCCGCGGACGATCGCGGCGCGTTGGCTGGCGTCGCGGGATCGGGCATGGCGCCCGTCACGGTGGACGACGCGGCGCTATTCCTTGGCAAGCTCGAAGGCGGCGCGGTCGGAACGTTTGAGGCGACTCGCTTCGCTGTCGGCCGCCGGAATCATAACACGTTCGAGATCAACGGCAGCAAGGGTTCGGTCGCGTTCGATCTCGAGCGCATGAACGAGCTGGAGTACTACAATCACGAGGACCCGCCGGAAGCGCGCGGATTCCGCACGATTCTGGCGACCGAGCCGGGCCAGCACGCCTACATCTCCGCCTGGTGGCCGGCAGGCCACATCATCGGCTACGAGCACACCCACACGCATGTCATTTACGAGTTCCTGAAGGCGGTCGCGAAAGGCGAGTCGCCGTCACCGAACTTCTTTGATGGCTGGCGAAACAACATGATCCTCGATGCCGTCGAACGCTCGGCGGCATCGGGAAAATGGGAGACGTCAGCCTAGGAGATTGCTGGAAACTTCGTGCGCCGTACTGGCGGAGAACGGCGCGGCCCGGCTGCTATAATGCGTTCCTCCGTGCCTCAATCAGGCAAATTCGTCGTGCAATTACTTGAAACATGCTGAAAGCGAGGCACTTCCGACATCCACTGCGGACGCTTGTGATGGCGTACGACTACTATTCATCGGCTTTCTATGATTTGAGACACGGAATTCGCACCACGGACATCGAGCCGCTCTCAACCTTGGAATTGACGCGCCCGGAAAACCTGGAGCACGCCAATCCGTATTCGCCCAGCGAGCCCGAGGACATTCGCTCTGTTTTCCGCGAGCTGGAGTTGGATTTTCGCAATTACTGCTTTGTTGACTATGGCTGCGGCAAGGGCCGCGTGTTGGCCGAGGCCGCGCGGTATCCTTTTAAGTCCGTGATCGGCATCGATTTCGCAAGAGAGCTGTGCGATGCAAGCAGAGCGAATCTCGAGCGAGTTCGCTCCGCACGCCGCTGCCGCGCATTGCAAGTACTCCACGTGGACGCGACGGAGTTCGACCTGCCGCCGGACCCTTGCGTCGTCTACATCTACAACTCGTTCCGCGGGCCGGTGCTGTCCGCTGTACTCGATCGAATTCAGATATCGATGGCGCTCCTCCCGCGGCACGTGCGCATCGCCTATGTGACCCCGATGCTTCCCGAACAGTTCTTACAAGTGCCGGGAATTCGCGTTTTCAAGTCCGACCGTCGCTACGTGATATACGACCTTGGCGCAGCGCCCGCTGACCGCTTGTGATTGTGAACGTTAACACATGCCTCTGCGACTCACTTGAATGCCGCGGACGATGAGGGTAGGTTTGTTAGTTGAGAGGCCTCGGGCACGCTCAGCCACCGGGGCGTCTCGTGAGGCAAGCGAGCTGTTGAGGTTTCTCCCAGCCTCGGATCGCCACATGCGCCCGCACAGACCGAAACCATTCTCGTCTTTCCGTGTTCTATACACTGTGAAACTGATCTCGAGAGGTGAAGCACATGCGTAAGTTCTCGTTCGTCCTGGCCTTTGCTCTTGCTGCTTTGACTATGACCTTGGCGATTCCCACGCCTGCTTCCGCGCAGGTCGCCGTCGGAGTTTCGATAACCGTCGGACCGCCGCCAATTCCTGTGTACGCGCAGCCAGTTTGCCCCGGCGACGGCTACCTCTGGACGCCCGGCTACTGGGCCTATGGCACGGATGACTACTATTGGGTTCCCGGAACTTGGGTCAGGCCACCTGTCGTGGGTTTGCTTTGGACTCCCGGCTATTGGGGCTGGGGCGGCGGGTTTTACGCCTGGCACGCGGGATATTGGGGGCCGCACGTTGGTTTTTACGGGGGCATTAACTACGGATTTGGCTACGGCGGCGTGGGTTTCTGGGGCGGCGAGTGGCGTGGCGGGGCGTTTTTCTACAATCGCACCGTGAACAACGTGAATGTCAACATACACAACACGTACAACAGAACGGTGATAAACAACAACTCAAGCCACGTGAGCTACAACGGCGGCACAGGCGGAGTCAACGCCCATCCGAACGCGGATGAAGAGCGCTATTCTCACGAGAATCACACACCGCCGACGTCCGAGCAAATGTCGCACGAACATGCGGCGAGCACGAACCACTCGCAATTCGCCTCAGCGAATCACGGCCACCCCAACGTCGCTGCGACGACGCACGCGGGCGACTTTGAGCACGGCGCCATCGGGGCGCGTGGGTCGGAATCAGCGCGCACCAACGGCACCTATCGTCCGGGCGGGGCCGGCGCCAACGGCCACACAAACGGAATTCGCGGCGGTACTGGAAATGTCGGTGGAAGTCACGCCGGCAATGCCAATGGGAACCACGCCGGTAATGCCAACGGCAGTCATGTTGGCAACGCCAATGGCTCGCACCCGGGGAATACGTCGAGTACGCCCCATCCAAACACGACGCCTCACGGTCAAAACAACAATACGCATGGCAGCGGCGGCTCGCAGGGGAACAATCACGGCGGCGGCCACCCGAACGGTGGTGGAGGCGCCCACCAGGGCGGTGGACATCCTCCGGCCGGGGGTAACGACGATCACCACGGCAAACCGTAGGCGCGCTGCGTCAAAACAGGCGCATAGGTTGAGCTGAAGTTCATGGGCGTCGTTCCGAGTGTTGAAAAGATCTCGGAACGGCGCCTCTTCATTGTTGCCGAGTTGAGCCAGTAAGATTGAGTCGCGGAATTGTCAGAACACGCAGGCGGCCCGCGTCACAGGTGCCGTTTAATCTCGCGCTCGTATTCGGAGAAGTAGCGTCCGATCACCGGCAGGTCGAATCGTGAGAGTATTGATTCCTTCGATTCGCGCTGCAAGAGGAACTCAAAGGATTTGCGAATGAGTTCTTCGGCGGAGACTTTTCCTCCCGCCAGCCTTTGATAGTCCCCGGACTTGAGCGTGACGCGGTGAGTTGTCTCGGTTGAGCCTTCGCGCACGCGCACGAGAAACTCCTGCTCACCAAGCTTTTCCACTTCAATTTTTGCGGCCATACTTCCTCGCAAAATCGCCAGCCGGGCTGAGTATAGCCTGTCAGGCGCTCCGGGATGCAAGCCCGTCCTCGAGCGCAATTTGTATCGGCGAGTTGGGGTGATAGGATTTGCTTCGCTGCCGGGGGGTGGCTTTGCATCCGCAACCGTTAAGGGAGGAATTCATGCGAAACCTGAGACAGGCCGTTCCATTGAGCGTTTTGCTTGCCTGGATTTTTTTGCCGCTGAACATTCAAGCACAGTGGAACCCCGCCAATCCAGTCGTCAGCGTGGAGCGGCAAAGCGACGGTGTACTTCTCACGATGAAGGCGGGAATGCTGCGCGTCGGCGTGTGTGACGACTCGACCTTCCACGTGGTCTACTCCCCGACAACTTCCTTTCCGGACGAGCCTTCTTACATCGTCACCAAGACGGCTTGGCCCGCCGCGCAGTGGACGTTCGATACGACGGACAAAGGCATTGTTCTCACGACATCTCGAATGAAGGTCACTATCTTCCGCGAGGACGGCAGGATTCTATTTAGCGATGCCACGGGAAGAAAGCTCTTTCAAGAAGATGAACGCACCCTGACCCCAGTCGAAGTCAACGGAGAGAAAACATATCATTCGGAATTGGTCTCGAATCTTTGGGATTCGACAGAAGCCTTTTACGGTCTTGGGCAGCATCAGGCCGGCGTCTTGAATTATCACGGCGAATCCGTGGAGCTCTCGCAGGACAACACGAATATCTCCGTGCCGTTCTTTCTCTCGAGCAATGGCTACGGCATTCTCTGGAACAATTCCTCCCGCAGCCGCTTCAATAACCGGTTCCCGCACGCTCTCTACCTCAGCTCCGAAATCGCCGACACGATCGACTACTACTTTTTCTACGGCCCGGATTTCGATCGCATCGAGGCCGGTTATCGCGATTTGACGGGCGCGGCGCCACTCTTCGGGAAGTGGGCCTACGGTTTTTGGCAGTGCAAGAATAGATACAGCTCGCAGGACGAATTGCTCGGCGTGGCGCACAAGTACCGCGAGCTGCACATCCCCGTGGACAACATCGTTCAGGATTGGTTCTGGTGGACCACGATGGGCGAGCCCGTGTTCAATCAGAATTATCCCGATCCCAAAGGAATGCTCGCCGATCTGCACCAAAACAACTTTCACGTGATGTTCTCGTTCTGGCCGTTCTTTCAACCCGGATCGTCTGTGTACGACGAGATGTCTCAGCGCGGATATCTTCTCTTGAGCACCCTCGAGGCGGACGGGATTCACCCCAAAGGGCAAGCGCTTTACGACGCGTACAATCCCGCCGCGCGCCAATACTATTGGCAACTTCTCGCTAAGCTTTTCGCTGTCGGCGCGGACGCCTGGTGGCTCGATACCGACGAGCCCGAAACGCAATACCGCGAGACAAATAACCTGGTTGGCAGCAAGGTCTTTATCGGCAGCGGTGCGCGCTACGCGAATCTCTTCCCATTAATGCACACGATGGGCGTCTACCTGAATCAGCGAGCCGTTACCGATCAGAAGCGTGTGTTCATTCTCTCTCGCTCCGCTTTCGCCGGAATTCAGCGCAATTCCATCGCGGCATGGTCGGGAGATGTTGAAGCGAATTGGTTGAGCTTCGCGCGGCAAATCCCCGCCGGGTTGAACTTCGATCTCTCCGGCATTCCCTACTGGACGACGGACATCGGCGGGTTCGTCACCGGCCATCCGGACGATCCTGCGTATCGTGAATTGTTCGTTCGCTGGTTCGAGTACGGCGCTTTCTGCCCCGTCTTCCGTGTGCACGGTACGCGCGTGCCGAGCGTGAACGAGCTGTGGTCCTACGGCCCCGAGGCTCAGGCGATCCTCACCGATTACGACCGCCTGCGCTACCGGTTGATGCCTTACATCTACTCGGTGGCGTGGATGACGACGAACGAAGGCTACACGCCGATGCGCGCGCTAGTGATGGATTTTCGCGACGACGTAAGAGCACAGAACATCGGCGATCAATTCCTCTTTGGGCCGGCGATTCTCGTCAACCCGGTGACAGAGCCTGGGGCTACTTCGCGGCGCCTCTATTTGCCGAAGGCGATGTGGTACGACTTCTGGACCGGGAACGAAGTGGAGGGCCCCTCAACGATCGACGCTAGCGCACCGCTCGATCGCATGCCGCTGTACGTTCGCGCCGGATCGATTCTGCCGATGGGCCCCGACATCCAGTTCTCCACGGAGAAGCCGGCCGACCCGATTGAGTTGCGCGTTTACACCGGCGCGGACGGCGGTTTCACGCTCTACGAGGATGAAAACGACAACTACAATTACGAGAAGGGCGTTTACGCGACGATTCCACTGAAGTGGGACGAGGCCAAGCAGGAACTCACGATCGGCGAGCGGCACGGAAAATTCCCGGGAATGCTCGAGACGCGCACGTTTCAGATCGTATTCGTTACGGCCGGTCACGGCGCCGGGATTGCCCCCACAGATCGCGCCGACAAAGTAGTGAACTACACAGGCGCACCAATTACGGTCCGGCCCTAAGCGGGCCGCGATGTGAATTCAGCCGCGCTGGCGTCGCTTGCGGGTACGGCACAGTCGGCGTGCACGAAATAGGTTCCTCCCGCGAATCTCAACCTCCCCGCCTCCGATGTCTGCATTCCAGAGCGTCTTCTCGGTTTTCCCATTCAATGTAATCACCGCCGCAGCGCCAGAAACACGCAGTGAAACGGACGCTGCAGTCCCCGCAGGCAATTCAATCGTCCCATCGAGCCCATGCCCGCGTTCGCCCGTAGAATCGCGTGGAAGTCGTTCCTCTCGATGGAATTCAAGTTGAATTGCACGACCCGCAACAACTGAAGTCCGCTCATCACTTGCCACGCGCCACGACCTGCGGGTCACGGGCCACGTCTTTCGAGCGATGATATGATGCGAGCCATCTGTGTCCGCTGGCTTCCAGGAGGGAACTCCATCTCGAAAATTCTCGCGGGGTTCTTGCTTTGGCGATCGTCGCCACGCATTCCAGATAATGCTCACAAACAGTGCTTGACTTGAGTGGGGGGAAGGTGTATTGGGCGAAACAGGAGCCCTCCGATGGGATGTTCCTCTGCCTTCAAGACATATTTCCTGCTGTTCTTGCTTTATTCTTGCACGTTGGGGATGTCGAAAGAAATCAAGGCACAGAAAAGGCACGCCAATCAGGCTGTTACTGGGATCGTTAAGGGAGTGTATAATCCATTTGCAAGATTGGATTTCAGTTATACTGTTACCTTTAACTATGGGCAGGAGAGAGACACGAACCTGCAAGGCGCTACGACTCTCCATGATGAATATCAATGGGGCGACACTGTATGGTCATCTGGCTCTTCCTTCGCTCTAGTAGACGGGCATCTTGTCGTTATCAATGGAACCGGCACCAGGTTTATGCAGGGAAGAGATACAGCCTATTTGGTGCATTCGGATATCAATGGCAAGGAGACGGTAGTGTCCGGCAGCTTGACCGGCAACACGCAGATCACGGCGCAGAATGCTTATAGCAGCGGCCCCAATCTCTGGGGGAGCGGCACATTCAAGGTGATCGACGGACATTTGGTTGTTGTGAACGGTTCATTTAAGGGATCGGGAAGAGGCGGCGCGGGGCTGGATTTCACTTATAGCGGGACCTCGGACGAGAACGGGAAGATGACCATCGACCCGACGAGTCTGCATGGGCAGACGGATATCCATGAGAGGGGAGCGGCAGGCGACCTTGAATGGACATCGGGAACATTCAAGATCGTTGACGGGCAGTTGGTGGTGGCGAACGGTACATTTGAGCGTCGTGTGTGGGGATTCGCCGGATTGGATCTCGTCTATGGCGGAGCGTCGGACGAGAACGGAAAGATGACCATCGACCCGGCGAGTCTGCATGGGCAGACAGTTATTCATGACAAATGCGTGATCGATGACGACGTCTGGTTCTCGGGCACGATCATGTTCGTTGACGGACAACTGAAGGTGGTGAATGGCTCGTTTGAGCGTCACGCAAGCGATGCGGCCGGATTGGAGGTCGCATATCGGGGAACGTCGGATGAAAACGGGAATACGACGATGGCTATCGCGCCCCCACCGCCAGCCTCTCGTTTTGCCGGCTTGTATCAGGCCGAACTGCCAGGACCGAATGCAAAAATACAAGGTCGATACTGGGGTTACCTCCGGTTATATTCCGACGGAACAGTGCTCGCGATGGAGACGGGCGGAACCGGAACGGCGGACGAAGTGGCCAAGATTGCCAAGTGGTTCCACAGGCCCTACAAAGACTTTGGAACATATCAGATTCAGGGAACGGCTATCGAGATGACTGTGTCGACCTGGAAGGGAACGGTTCACTATCAGGGCCAAATCGAAGGGACCACGCTGATTCTAGATTCAGTCGTATCTCGCACCCCGCAGCATTCTACTTATCGCTTGGTCTTGCCGGGAGATTGAAGATCGAGGCACGGCTAGGGATCTCTCTGCTGTTTCTCTCTGTAGTTTCTCTCCGCCGTGCCCGGAGCCCCCTCCCTCTGAAATCTCAAATCTCCGCTTGATCCCTCTTTACCTCACTTCGGCCCGTCTTGTTTCGAGGCATTCGTGACGCAGGGCGCTCCAGTCAGCGTGCCCCTCCCATTCTGCGAGCAATTCTTTCCTGTCACCTCTTCCAAGCCGTGATTCTGTTGCTCGCTTGCTGGGGGCGATCGAGGACGTTGCGCGGAACGAACCCCAGGCGCAAATAATCGAGTAAGAATCTCCTCGCACAGGTTTAATTGGAAAGAGGAAAGCATCAGGTGCGCACCGCACGAATCACGATGATCGCTTGGCTCATGTCGGCGATGCTGTTCGCCGCACGCGCCCAGGCCCAGCAGACCGATTCTGCGTCGGAGCGCTTTCTCTTCGAGGCCGCCAATCGAGAACGCGCCTCTCGCGGGCTGCCGCAACTCCGGTGGGACGATGCGCTCGCAAGCGCCGCACGCCAGCACGCGCTCCTTATGGCTCAGCGGAGGGCAATTACGCATCAATTTCCAGGGGAACCGGACATGACCGCGCGGGCGAGCCGCGCCGGCGCGCATTTCAGCGCCCTGGCGGAGAACGTCGCCGAGGCCCCCAGCGCTAGCGAGATTCAGATCGGGTGGATGAACTCGCGGCCACATCGCGCAAACTTGCTCGATCCGGATCTGGACTCCCTCGGGATTTCTGTTGCCGTGCGTGGAGGAGAACGATTCGCGTCAGAGGATTTTTCCCGCGCCGTCGCCGATTTGAACATCGACGAGCAAGAAACCAAACTGGATTCGCTTCTCCAGGCGCAGGGATTGCAGTTGGTTGCGCGCACTCAAGACGCACGGCGCATTTGCGCGGGCGGCCGAGTCGCGAGCGGAAATCCGCAGCCGCTGCTCTATTTTCGATTCGATACGGCCAACCTGGATTCTTTGCCGGACCCGCTCCTGCGCAAGATCGCGTCCAGCCGCTACCATTCCGCCGCAGCGGGTGCGTGTGCCGGCGGAGGCGGCGGCCAAGGCGGCTTCACAGCCTACCATCTCGCGGTCCTGCTCTACTGAATCACCGCCTCGCGCGGTGAGCGATCCGTATCAAAAGGGAAGCTTCTTCTTTTTCCCGAGCAGTCCGCCGATCGCGCCTGCCGCATTCGAGGGGGTCGAAATCGCATTGCCAACGACACCGCTCACCATTCCGCCCACATCGGGAACGAATTTCGGGTCCGAGGTCGTCCCCTCGATCTTGAAAGGAACGCCGTGGCGTCCTCCGCCCAGTGCGGCCAGCCCGGCCGACATTTTGAAATCGAGTGCGCTGTCGGACCCGATCGTTCCGCTCCCGGTAATCTCTCCAATCCCGGAAACGACCATGTCGAGCGCGGACAGTTGCGTTCCGTCCGGCGCGACGCGAACGTTGGAGGTGAATTTCTCGATCGTCGTGTCTGCCGCTTTTTGCACCCCGCTAAGAGCCGAAAGCGCCGACATCTTCGAGCCAAGGTCGAATCCAGCCAGCTTCCCGTTGATTAAACCGACGGTGCCCGTCGTGATGAGCCTGCTCGTCGGCCCCGACGACGCAAGATTCGCGCTGAGCGTGCCCGATTGCAGCGACGCGCCCTTTGGCAAGATGATGGCGAGCGCGGGAAGCACGGCTTCTAAGTCCGGCGCCGGCATGTCCTGCCCATTCAACTTGAGATTGACCGCAGGCGTTTCGCCGCTGAGGTCGTACGTCCCGCTGACGTGCGCGACCGCTTTGCCGACAGTGATGTTCCCTTCACTCAGCACGCCGGTGCTGCGGCGCAAATCGTATGTGGAATTGAACGCTACATTCACGGTTGCACCCGCTGGAGAGCTGCCCTTCACCAATTGAAGCTTCATCAGCTTCAAATCGCCCTTCGCGTTCGCTGATCCGCCCTTCGATGAGACCGTGGAATCCAGATCCAGTTTCCCGCCCAGGCCCGAGCTCGGATCGACAAATCCCGTCGCGCCGAGATCGAGCCCCGAAATATCCAGTTTCGCTTCGAGCGGGCTGAGCGAAGCATCCGTCGCGTCTACTGGCCCGATGCTGCCGTTGAGTTTGAGGGTTCCGCCACCCGGCAGAGTCGCCGAAAGAATGATGGGGAACTGAGAAGTGAAAGAAACGTTGTCCATCTCGAGACTCACACCGCTGTATGTGTTGCGCTTGGGCGACGTCGTGGACCCGACGATCATCTCTCCGTCTTTCAATTCAAGCTTTTCGACTACAAACGACGATGCCGTCGCGCTCGTGCTCCCGCCCGAAGAAGAGGAGCTGCCGCCGAGCGATGAAAAATTCCAGCGGCCCTGCGGATTGTGAAGCAAGGTCACTTCTGGCTTCTCGATGGTCAGCCCCGTGACATTCAGAGCGTGGGAAAAAATCAAGGGCATCAACTTCACCCCGACGTGCAGCGATTTCGCCGTGAGAAACGGGGACTTGCTGAATGCCGGATCGTCTGCGATCGCGAGGTCGTCGGCCGACAGTGATCCGCTCAGAATCGAGAGGCTCAGATTGCCGACTTGCACCTGCCTCCCGAGCGCGGTCGTAAGTTTTTCTTCGATGGTGGGACGGAATTGGTTGATGCTAATGAAGAACGGCAGTGCGATCAGAATCAGGATAAGGATTGCGATCGCGATGAGTCCATAACGAATCGCTTTTTTCATGGCGTGACTCCTTCGAACGTGCGGCGTTCCGGCGGGTTACGGCCAGAATCCTAGCACAAGCGCGACCTGATGGCGCGAGTCTCGCTCAGGGCACGCGGGCGTTCCGCTCGCGTTGCGCCTGCGCGTCTGGCATGGCAACATATCGTCATTATGTCAGACCAAGTCAATGACGTGGTTCTTGCATCGCCCAACCAGTCGCCCGTCGTAATCGTCGAGCGCGCCGAAGCTCCCGCGAAGCGAATGTCGTGGGGACGCCTCGCGCTCGCGCTTGGTGTGGCGGGTCTCTCCGACATCGTCTCCTTCTGGACTGAGCTGATTCCGCCCGTACAGTGGGCCGTGGACCTCGGCACAGCGTTTCTCCTGTTTTTGGTCCTTGGCCGCAGGTGGGCGATTCTTCCCGGCCTCGTCGCTGAGGCAATCCCGGGGATGGCCATTTTCCCGGTGTGGATTCTCGTCGTGCTCTCGATTTTTGTTTACGACGAAGTCCGCAAGCCGATAAGGAAATAGCCTCGTTCCAATGAGGCCGGACGCGCGGCTTCATGCCGTGGAGTTCCGAAACGCATCACAGCCCTCGAGGAGAATTGTATTCGGGACGCGAGTCCGC
>DASPOJ010000020.1:0-17235 GCA_035626055.1 Candidatus Methylomirabilota bacterium
AAGTGTCGCCGGCGGCGAGCACAACCTTTTGTCCTTGCTGGTGCAGCTGGTGGGCCAATTTGCCGATGGTCGTGGTTTTTCCCGTGCCGTTGACGCCGACGACGAAAAGCACTTGCGGCTCGCCGTCCGCCGGCGCGGCGGGGCCGGCGCCGTTATTCGATTCAGGCGCGGCGCGCAGAATCGCGAGGAGCTGGGATTTGACCGCTGATTTCAAAGCATCCGAGTCGCGGAGTGCATCGCGTTCGAGCTGCTGGCGGACGGCGTCGAGCACTTCGCGCGTCGTGCGCATGCCGAGATCGGTAGCGAGAAGCGCGTTCTCAAGAGTCGCGAGAGCCGCGGGATCGATTCGTTTCTCGCCCTTGAAGATGTCCTCGACGCGCGCGGCGAGTTGCGAGCGCGTCTTCGCTACCGATTGCTTCAGCCGGTCGAGAAGCGAGCCTTCGTCTTTGTTTTGTCCGAAAAGGGAGAGCATGAGTGTGCGAGGGCTGCCGAGCCCGAACGGTGATTCTAACCCGAATTGCTGTGAGGAGTCAGATCGCAGCGCGTTGTGTAGTGTCTTGGTTTGTGCCCCGCCTTCGTCCGCCGCCCGCCACCCGCCGCGGCGCGCGAGGAATCCGCTCTTCGCCAGAAAACAGCGGAAAAGCAGATTCCTCGGGCAAGAACCGCCCTCGGAATGACAACGTCGGATGTTGTTCACACCCCGTGAAGTCGTGTCCTGACACAATTCCTTTGTTCTCACGCACACTCTCTGGGGCTGCTTGAGAAGGCGGAAGGGAAGCAAGGGAGCGCGAATCGTGCCGCAGAAAGAGAGGCGGGTCAGGCTTCGCCAGGGTCCAAGGCTATGGCGGCGGGGCGGGCCTGCCCCTCTGGGGCTTGCAAGAGCTGGTCTTGCCCACCTAGCGTCAATTTCAGGGTGGTTCGTGATCCGCTGGCAATCGGCGGCTACTTTACTGCCAGCACCAGCAGGGTGGCGTCATCCCGAAATTGCGCACCGCAGAACTCCGTAACCTGAGCAAGCAGTTGCTGATTCATCCTCGCGGCGGAATTCGCCGCATGTGCTTCGGCGAACGCGGCGACCTTTTCCATTCCGAATTCTTCGCCATTCGGCCCCTCGGCCTCGGTAATGCCGTCAGTAAGAAGAAGCAGCCTGTCGCCGGAACTGAGGTCCAGGCTCGAGTCCTGATACGTCCAGGCAGGGAAAACGCCCAGCACCGCGCCGCCCTGTTCCAGCGTGCGCACGACGCCGGAAGAGACCAGGATGGGGTACGGATGGCCGGCATTGCAGTAGCGAAAGGTGCGGGTGCCGGCGTCCAGGACGCCGCAGAAGAACGTCACGAACTTGTCGCCAGCGATGCTTTCGCAGAGCATGCGGTTGACGATGCTGCATACGCGCGCGGGGCTATCCAGGTCGCGAACCGATGCGCGCAGGCTAGCCTGCACGTTGGCCATGAGCAGAGCGGCAGGAACGCCTTTGCCGGCGACATCGGCGATGCAGATGGCCAGCCGGTTATCACCGAGCTTCAACACATCGAAGTAATCTCCGCCGACCGCGCGTGCGGGCTGCCAAGCGCTGGCCACCTCAAATCCCGGCAGTTGGGGAATCTCCTTGGGCAGCAGCGACTCCTGGATCTCGCGCGCCCGCTGCAATTCCTGGTCCTGGATTTCCAACCGCGCGGCGCCGGCCTGGACCATGCGCTGCAGCTCGACGTTGCGGCGCTCGAGCCGCGCTCTGGTCCTGCCATAGAGAAATCTCATGACGCCGTAGACGGCGGTGATCAAGAAGGGCAGCTTCCAGCCGGTGGCGATCAAGTGCCCAAGCGATTGTGGAACAGGCGGGGCGAACCACCAGACAATTACGCTCGACAGCGCGTAGACGGGCGGCAGCAGGACACACAGCAGGGTCAGGAAAATCAGCCAGTCATAAGGAAATGGCTTTTCGTACAGGACGCGCAGCCATTGCATGGGAGGCGAAAGGAAATTGCCGAGGCAGAGCGAGTACAGGATGACGGTGAAAGGATTTACGGGCTGGCCGATGGCCCAGAAAATCGCGCCGACCACAAGAGCGATGAACAGATAAATGCCCTGGTCGCGAAAAAAGGTGGTCAGCGATTTGGAGTTCACCCTCATTGTTAATCTAGTCGTCAGCGGATCGCCGCTATTCTGTTCTCACGTTTGGCTGTCAGCTCTCTGCAACGCCACATCCTATTGTGACGGTTCCCAATAGGCAACTCGCATCTGTGCGAAGCGAATCCGGCAATTTCGGGCGAGTGGCCGGCAATTCAGAAACTGATGACGCACCACGGTGCTTTATCGAATGCGCTTAATCTTGTCTGCGGCGGCCAATCATCGGAATCGCCGGTTGCGAGGGGGTACAGCGAGGGGGGTCAGACTTCGACGAGGCTGGGTTTGGCCTTTAGGCGAATCTCACCCTTGCTCACGGCGGCGTCGAGGGCATCCACCACGCGGGAGTCGAAGTGCGTTCCCACCAGAGAGCGGATCTTGGTGAGAGAGAACTCGAGATCCATGCCGGACTGGTAGGGGCGGTCGGTGGTCATGGCATCGAGGACGTCGGCGGTGGCGATAATGCGCGCCATGAGCGGGATCTCTTCGCCCTTCAAGCCGTGAGGATAGCCTCTGCCGTCCACGCGCTCGTGGTGCAGTTCGATGCCGGGGAGCATGTCCTTCAACTGCGCGACGGGACGCATGATGTTCGCGCCTTTGCTCGGATGTTGCTTCATCAACTCAAATTCGTCAGGGGTAAGCGAGCCGGGCTTCTTCAACACGCGATCGTCCACGCCGATCTTGCCGACATCGTGGAGCAACGCGGCGATGCGCAAGCGATCGAGCTCGACCTCATTCATGCCGAGGTGCTGTCCGATGACGACCGAATACTTCGCCACGCGCCCGGAATGGCCGCGCGTGTAGGGGTCCTTTTCGTCGATGGCGGCGGCAAGCATTTTGATACTGCCGAGGAAGAGCTCGCGCGTTTCCTGCGCGGCCTGCTTAAGGCGCTCGATGTACTGCTCGATGTCAGAGGCCATGCCATTGAAGGTTTCGGCCAATTCGCTGATTTCAGCCGCGCCCTGCACGGGCGTGCGCTGATGGAATTCGCCGCGGCTGATCGCGCGAGTGGAAGCGGCCAGGGCGCGGATCGGCGTGCTGATCCCCACGGCGAAAAAATATCCGAGGATCAAGGCCACGAAGGCGACGACGACGACGAACTTGAGGGCCTGCGCGTTCAATTCGGTCACGCCGACGTCTTCGCGCGCCTCCCCGAGGCTGCGCTCGGCGATGACGGCCCAGTTGAGATCGGGGATCGTACTATAGGTGCCGATCATGGGAATCTGCTTGCCGTTCTCTTGCATCATGAATTGACGCACCGTCTCGGTCGTGCGGAGTTCCTTGGGCAGCATGGTCACTTGGGTGACGATGTCCGAGCCGGCCTTGGCATCGGTACCGGGGACGTACAGGCTCGTGTCCGGGTGGACCACGATATGGCCTTCCTCATCCACCACGAAGACCACGCGGCCGCGAACACTCGCCTCCTGCAGGCGCCGCAGAATGCCGTCGAGCGAAACGACGGCGGCGAGCATTCCGCCATATTGGTCGTCCACCTGGAGCGGGACGGCCATGACAAACGCCGGGCGGTTGTCTTTCCCGAACGCCAGCGGGTCGCTGCGGAAAACCAGGGATTGCTGGCATGCCGTGAATGCCCGCTGCAGCGCGTTGCCGACGAAAGGATCCTGATCCGCGGCGATGCTGCCCGCGCCGGCTCCCCGGGCATCTGTTCCTACGGCGGTGAGATAGAGAATGTCGGGATTGCTGGCGACGAAGTTCTCCAGCAGCCGCGTCACTTGGGGAGCCTTCACAGGATCGTTCACCGAGCCGATGAGGTCCGTGAGGGCGAGAATCTGGCGTTCGCTGACCAGTTGCTCGTAGAGGTTTGAGTTGAAGAGCTGGAGTTCATCGGCGACCGAGCGCGTCATGTCGCTTTGCTGGACGCTCTCGGTGTCGGTCAGCTTCTCCTGGCTCAGTTTCAGAACCTGGCGGTGGTAGAGACCCAAGGGAAGGACGCTGACAAGCAGCATTCCGCCCAGCACCATCCACAGAATGCGAGGGCGACGGAAGACGGCGTCTTTGACCGTTTCCAGGTTCATGGGCGGGCGGCCACCCAATTCCATTCTAGGGGGTGCCGGGGGTCCGGGGAAGGCTCCGTGGCCAGTCTGATAGCGGATGTGCAAACGGGCCGGTGCGGCTGGCCGCGCGGTCCACATTCGAGGTGTTCCGTGGAAGCCGGAGCAGCCCGGTGGGGCGACTCACTCTACTTTCTTGGCTTGCCAAGGCCGAAGCGCGTCTCGGTTCCGGAGAGGAGCCGCCGGATACTAGCCCTGTGACGCAGGACAACGACCGCCGCTGCCAGGAGCGTTCCGTAGGAGACGATCCATGGCGGGGCGTGCCGCGGCGCATAAAGCAGGTACATCAGCATGGGGAATGACGCTGCCGCCGAAATCGAAGCGAGCGAAACATAGCCCCGGAACCAGAGAACGAGGAGCCAAACGGAGAATCCCAGCGCCACCGCGGGCCAGCAAATCCCGAGGAATGCTCCGGCGGCGGTGGCGACACCACGCCCACCGCGAAATCCGAACCAGATGGGGGCCATATGACCGAGAAGTGCGCACAGGGCGGCGTACATCATCCAGCGGATGTCGGCTTGCATGAAATGCGCCGCGAGCCAGACCGAGAAGTAACCCTTCGCGGCGTCGAGGAGCATTGTGGACAAGCCCGCCGCCAGTCCGGCTTCGCGCGCGACCTCTGCGGCGTCGATGTTGCCGCTTCCGAGAAGGCGAATGCCCCTATGGGCTCTGAGCAGCAATCGTCCGAAGGGAATCGTACCCAGGAGATAAGCCGCAGTCAGAATCCATATCTTGCCGTACAGGAAGGGCGCCAGAACCACCACCGCGTTCACCGCGAATCGCCTCCCGCGAAATCGAACGATGCCAGACGAGTGTACTCCGCGCCGTTCGGTTTCAAAATACTTTGGTAGAGATGAAACTCGCGCACGCGTGATGCGCCGAATTCTGCGGGAGGCGCGGCTGCCAATTTGTCCCGGAGCCGCTCGATTCCTTCGGGGGAGGGAAATCGCGCGAGCGTCAGATGCGGCTGAAATGCGCGGGCTTCGCGAGGGAAGCCCAGAGGCACGAGTTGGCGTTCGACGGACTCGGCCAACTCCGGCAACTCCGGCCCAGATTCGATTCCCGCCCAGAACACGCGCGGGCGCTTTTCGCTCGGGAAGAAGCCGCTGCCGCGAAACCGCAAGTCGATGGAAGCGCCCCTGTGGATCGCGGCGAGCGCCGCGCGAATTTCGCCCACGCGCTCCGAGGGGGCTTCGCCGATGAACTTCAAGGTGATGTGCGATCCTTCGAGGCGCGTCCAGCGCGGCCCGCGGACGGAATCGCGGAAGCGGCCGACCCACGCGGCCAGCGCGCGGCGCACGTCTTCGGGGATGTCGAGAGCGACGAACAGTCGCACGAGTTCAGCCTTTCGCGTTTGCGCCCGGCGATTGCTCTTCCTGTATTTGACGGCGCACCATGTCCAGCGCAAATTGCGCCGCTTGCCAGCGGACGCGTTGGCGATCGCCCGTGAGGTGCAGCTCGCGCTCGCGCGAGCCGCCGGGGCCCGCGACGGCAACATGCACCGTGCCGACCGGTTTCTCCGGCGAGCCGCCGGAAGGCCCCGCGATTCCCGTGACGCCCACGCCAAAGGTCGCGCCGGTCCGGCGGCGAATCCCCTCAGCCAGCGCCACGGCGACTTCGGAGCTTACGGCGCCACGCGAGGCGATCAGCTCGGCGGGGACGCCCACCATCGCGGTCTTCAATTCGTTGCTGTAACAAACGACGCCGCCGAGAAAAAACACCGAGCTGCCGGCGACGCGCGTGATGCGCTCGGCGACGAGCCCTCCGGTGCAGCTCTCGGCCGACGCGAGCGTGAACTGGCGCAGCGTCAGCTCGCGGCCGACGACCTCTTCGAGAGTTTGCGCCTGCGTGGCATAGACGCTCGCGCCGATTGCGAGCGTGGCTCGCTGCAGTAGTTCCTCCAGGCGCTTCTCCGCGGCTTGCTCATCCGCCGACCAAATCCGGAAATGAACCTCGATGTCGCCGGGCGCGGCGAGCACGGTCGTCTGCACGTCCGCGTAGGCAGTGTAGATGGGCGCGATGCGCTGGTCCACTTCCGATTCCGGCATCGCGGCCACGCGCAATTGGCGGTGATGCAGCCGTACGTGCGGGGCGCGGCGGGCGAGATGCTTCTCCACTTCGGCCTCGAAGATCGGCCGCAATTCGCCCGGCGGGCCCGGCAACAAAATCACCAGACGTTCTCCCACTTCGAGCAGGAGCCCGGGCGCGGTGCCACGCGCGTTTTCGAGGACCGTCGCGCCCTCGGGCACCATCGCTTGCCGCTCGTTGATTTCGGCCATGGTGCGTCCAAACCGTCGGAAGCGCTCTTCGATTCCGCGCAACACGCCGGGATTCAGTGTGAGGCGTCGATGCAGCAATTGTGCGACGGCATCGCGCGTGCGGTCGTCTTCGGTGGGGCCAAGTCCGCCGCTCGAGATGACGATCTCGGCGCGGTCGAGCGCTTCGCGGAAGGCGTTGCGAATGTCTTCGAGATCGTCACTGACGACCGTCTTGCGCGCCACTTCGATGCCGAAGCGATTGAGTTGCTCGGTGAGGAAGAGGGAATTGGTGTCGAGGCGATCCGGGGTCAGCAGCTCCGATCCGACTGCGATGATCTCAGCTTTCATCGCGAGCTACGACGGTAGAGACAGTCCCTCGACTTCCCAATCGAGGCTGTAGACGGCGCCGCTGGTGGCGAGCACGGCACGGTGACCGGCGGGCAGCGCGAGGCCGACCAGTCCGTTGCCCGCGAGCGCAAGCTCGGCGTGGCCGTCCGGGGCGATGCGCACGATGCCGCGCCGCCCGGCGAGAGACGCAGTGACGTAGAGATTGCCCGCGCCGTCGAAGGCCATTCCTTGCGGGCGCCCCAGACCCCGATAAAACGTAGTGATTTCGCCTTGCTGGCTGATGCGAAAGACGCGATCGAAGCTGGACGTGGTCGGCCCGGTGACGAACAGATCGCCGCCGGGATTGAACGCGAGATGATAGGCGGCAACCGAAGGTTCGAGCGTCGCGAAAACGAAAATCTCCTTGTTGGGACTGATCTTGAAAATCGTGCCGCTGCGGTCGCCAACGAAGAGATTTCCGTCGCGGTCGAAAGCGAGGCCGGTCGCGACCCCCATGCCTTCGGCCCAATGCTCGGGTTGGCCGTCGCGCGCGATGCGAAAGATCGTGCCGTCGTCGCGGCAGGAAACGTAGAGAACGCCCTCGCGGTCGAGCGCGAGACCCGTGGGGTTTATCAGCTTCGTGACGTAAGGCTTGACGGTGTAGTTCGGCGTGATTTTGTAGAGCGACACGGGAACGCGTTGGCCGCGCTGTCCGCTGAAGGTGACGTAGATGTTGCCTTCGGCGTCCACGGCGGGATTGGCGACGGGGTGGAGATTGTCGGCGATCTGCACACCGATGTGCATGGAGAACGGCTGGCTCTCGGCGCGCGAAGTCGCGACGCGCACCGAACCGCCCGCGGCTCCGTCGGGGACGCGCGCGATCAGATAGTTGTCGCTGGCAACAAGCAGGCCGCCTTCAGATTCGCCAAAGCGAACACGCGGCCGCACGCCGGTGTGCGCGCCGAAGCCGCGGCCGTGAATGGTGACGTCGCCGCCGGGAATGGCTGCGGTTGGAGCGATCCGCTCGATTCGAGGTATGCCGTTTGTTTCCAAGACGACCTGCGCGCGGTTATAGACCCAGCGCTCGAAGCAACCAAAGTCCCAGTGCGGCATAGACGGCAGCGATCCAATCGTCCGCCATGATGCCCCAGCCGCTGGGAAGGGACTCGGCCTGCCGCGCGGGGAACGGCTTCCAAATATCGAAGACGCGAAAAAGTATAAAGCCCGCGAGCAAGAATTTCCAGTTGAGGACGGAAACCGACGATAAGAACAGATCAAACGCCCGGCTCCTCGAGGCAGTCCGAGCCGCGAGCGAGGCGAATGTCAGCGCGCTCGCGAGGCAATACGTAAGATGCTGGCCAGAAACCTCGTCAACGACGACGAATTGTGGGTCTTTCTGGCCCGCGAAGCTTGCAGCTCGCGAGCTAGCCCATACCCCGATAGCAGCAATCGCAAGGGCAGCCATGGAATCGACCAGAAGAGCGGTCAAAAACCTCATCGTCACTGCATGCGTGCTTAGAATGAAGCTGGCAGAAATGCACGAACGAAAGATAGTAGCATGCACGAAAAAGTAGAGCGGAATTGCGGCCAGCGAGCCCAAGGTGCCTGGCGCTTTCGGGATATAGCCGAGGCCGAATACGGTCGCGATCGAGAGGGCGAAGCGTGGCTTGCGCGGCGCGCTATTCGCTTTCGTGGTTGGCGTCTGGCTCACGCGTTCCGCCGTTCTCTGGTTCGGACTCGTCCATCTTGGTTTCTGCGGCGACTTTGTATTTTTCCGCTGCCCAATTGCCGAGGTCCATCAAGCGGCAGCGGTCGCTGCAGAAGGGGAAATCGCGATCCGCTTCGGAATCCGTCGGCTTGCCGCAAATCGGACATTTGAATTTCATTGTTATGCCCTAGAGTCGCGAATAACAATTCGCGTCATGTTGTAATAAGTCCTTCAGGGGTCAAAACTCCTGAAGAATCCGGGCCGTGACGCCGGAGCTAAAGCTCCGGCCCCCTAAGAACTGTCCTGCGAACTTCCGACTCACGACCTATGCGAGGACGCGCAACGCCGCGCCCGTGCCGATTCGTCGCGCGGGCGCTTCGGGGGCAAGCGCTGCCAGTCTCTCGATTCGCGCATCGAGAATCTGCGTTACGCGGCCGGCCAAATCGTAGTCGTGGGATTGCGTGATTTCAACTTCGACGATGTCGCCAGGGCGCGCGGCGCCGCTCTCCGTCTCGATGTCGCTCAGGAAGAGTTTGCCGTCGATTTCGGGCGCCATCGTTTCCAGGCGCGCTTCCCAGACCAAATCATTTTCGCGCGACGGCCCTTCGACCAGCGCCGGGAACTTTTGGCCGACGAATTTCCGCAAATTGCGCTCGGAAATCGTTTTCTGGATCGCCATCAAGCGGTCGCGCCGGTGAACGATCGTCTTCCCGGGCACTTTTTCGCCGAGCGCGTGGCTCGCCGCGTTCTCCACGTCCGAATAGGCGAAGACGCCCATCCAATCGAATTTCGCTTCGCGCACGAACTCGCACAGTTCGCGGAAGTCCGCTTCCGTCTCGCCGGGGAAGCCGACGATGAACGACGTGCGAATCGCCACGCCGGGGATCGTGCGGCGAATGCGCTCGAGCAATTGCAGAAACGATTCGCCGGAGCCGCCGCGCTTCATCCGCGCGAGGACGCTGCGGCTGGCGTGCTGCAAGGGCATGTCGAAATACCTGGCGAGACGCGGCCGCCGGGAAATCGTGTCGAGGAGTTTCTGGCTGACGCGATTCGGATACGCGTAGAGGAAGCGCACCCATTGCAGGCCCTCGACGTCCGCGAGCCGGTCGAGGAGTTGCGGCAGGCCGTGGCGCAGGCCGAGATCTTCGCCGTAGGAAGTCGTGTCCTGGCCGATCAAAGTGACTTCGCGCACGCCGGCATCGGCGAGCTGGATTGCTTCGCGGACGACGGATTCGAATCTGCGGCTGCGAAACTTTCCACGCAATTGCGGAATGATGCAGAACGTGCAGGGATGATCGCAGCCCTCGGCCACTTTGATGTACGCGGCGTGGCGCGGCGTGGTCAGCAGGCGCGGCGTCATGTCGTGGTACAGGTAATCGGGCTTGGCTGCGGGCGCGCTCGAATTCCATTCGCCGCGCACGGCTTCGAGAATGCGCTCGACTTCGCCCGTGCCGACGACGGCGTCCGCCTCGGGAACTTGTTTTCGGATGTCTTCACGGTAGCGCTCGACGAGGCAGCCGGCGACGATCAATCGCTTCGCTGCGCCGAATTTCTTGTATTCGGCCATCTCGAGAATCGTGTCGATGGATTCTTTTTGCGCGGGCTCGATGAAGCTACAGGTATTGACGATGAGGACTTCCGCTTCTTCCGCGCGCGGCGTGAATTCGTAGCCGTTGCGCGCAAGGATGCCCATCATCACCTCGCTATCCACGAGGTTCTTCGGGCATCCGAGGCTGATGAATCCGGCTTTGGGCATGACGGCGCGGGAGAAAATAATCGCTCGTGGAAGCTATCTTAGCATATTGCCGCGATGTGCTTCGGAGCGGGCGGAAGGCGGGCGCAGAATGACAATGATTCTCTTACTGCCAGTTGGCAAATGTGATGCCATCTGCTCGCGCTAATTCATCTCCATGCGCGGCGGGGAGAGCACAGAGCGTCGCGGATCGAACGCAGCAGCGGGGACATCTGCTCGATCTGCGCGCCGTGATTGCCGAAGCGTGCAACTTGGTAGAGAGCCGTGAGTTGCGCGACGTGAGCGGCGATCTCGCGCGAGCCAATCGAAGTCGCGAATTCGAGCGGCGTCTGTGCGGGAGTTTTGCGCAGGCCGCGGCGCTCTAATAGTTGCAACATTTTCTGATAGTGCAGCGTGGCGAGGTGCGGGCTTAGCTCGCCGCGGCCGGAGCGCATCTGCCACGCCATGCGCAGCCGCTTTCGCGCGGGCCCAAGCAGAATCAGAGCCACAAGCCCCGCGAGCAGCGCGACGCCGAGCGCGACGTGATGCGGCCAGCGCAAAAGTCGCGCCTGCGCATTCAACATTCGCGCGACCGCTGCGTCGTGGGCCGCGTCCCAGCGTGCGCGCATTTGCTCGGTCCAGGTGCGCGACGTCCGCTCGACGTTTTGCGCGATCTGAAATTGATGCGCGAAGTCGTAGTTGATGACCCATTCGCTCCAGGTCAGTTGGAACCAATCCCAGTATTCGCCGAGCCGCGCGCTCCAATTCTTCGGGCTTTCTGCCGTGGGCGGCGTGGGATCGAAGGTGATCCAGCCGTAGCCGGGAAAATAAACTTCCACCCAGCTATGCGCGTCGCTCGCGCGAACGATGTAATCGTTTCCGACGTCGTTGTACTCGCCGGGGAGGAATCCGTTGATGTAACGGGCCGGGATTCCGAGGCTGCGCACCATCACCGTCATGGCGGACGCGAAATACTCGCAGTGTCCGGCGCGTCGCGTGAAGAGAAAGTAAGGCAACGGGTCGGCGGTGGGAGGCGTTCCCGAGAGATCGAGCGTGTAGCTGTAGTGCGTCCGCAGGTATGCCGCGATGGCCGAGGCTTTGTCGAACGGCGAGGAGAGATTCGCCGTGATTTGCTGCGCGAGCGCGGAAATGCGCGGATCGAGCGGAGGCAATTGCAAATACCTCCCGCGAATTGACTCCGGATAACTGGTTGAGGCGGCGCGCAAGTCCGCCGGCGTGTTCGCCGGCATCAGCGAAAGGCCTTCGTAGCTCAACCGCGAGTAATTGTGGAACGGGTTGAAGACCGAGCCGGTCGAGTCCACCGCGAGATAGCTGCGCCGGAGCGACAGTGCGGACTCCTGCCCTGTAAATCCGCCGCGCGTGGCCGTCGGCTCATCGGCATAGAACAGCGAGTTGGTGGCGATCGGCTCGAGGAGCACGGAGTACAGCAGCCGCGTCGTGCGGCGCTGGGTCTCTCCTTCAGCAAGGGGTAACGAGAACCAACCGTTCTCGCCCGGAGTGAGAGTCCTGATTTCGCGCTCGTCAGTGAACCACCGACGGCCGTCGAAGTTCGTCAGCACGACGCCGCGCCAATGCATCGTCTCCGCAGCGGACGCATCTCCCTCCACTTGAATCCGCATGACGATCGAGCTGTTTTTCTTGATCTCGCCGATTTCGCCGAGCTCCACATCGTCGGAAAATCCGGACATCAGCGTCGGTTGCAGGTTGTAGCTCGAGAGATATCCCGCAGAAAACCGGGGGAGAAGGAAAAAGATCACCGCGCCCATCAGCAGGGAGGCCACGGCCAGGACACCCGCCGTTGCGCCGAGCGCCGTACGCAAGCGGCGCGCCGCCTGCGTTCCTGGTTCGAGCGGCGCGGCCGAGGCCGCTTCCGCGCTGCTGCGCATCTCCAGCGCCATGAACGTGGAGATGGCAAGGATCATGAAGACAAGGAAGAACACGAGAAAGGCGGTGTCCACGGTAAGGATGGCGGCCGCCAGGATCGTCGCGAAAGCCAGCATAGCGAGAAACAGATAGTCGCGCGTCGTTGCGGCGCTGAACAGGCGCACCATCATCGCAAACAGCATCAAGTGCACGGTGGCAAGCAGAGCCGCGAAGAGCGCGGGGCTCTGCGCGCCGCTCGCGAAGCCGCGCGAGAACCACCAGAGGTCCACGGGAAAGAAACCAAAATAGAGGATGACGAGCCAGGAGGCGGCGCGCGGCGGGAGTTCCGGCTTGTGTCCGTGCAACCAGCGATAGCCTTTGACGAGCAGAGCCGCTGGCGCCGCGATGATGGCGATCAGATCCAATTTCCCGGTGGAAACCAGCGCCAGCACGCTCGTCAGGAGAAGCAGATAGAGCGATAGCTTGAAGTAGCGGTCCAGCGCGGCGAGACGCGTTTCCGGAGGCTGGGGCGGCGGTGACATTGTTCTACAGGAATTCTAACATCCGGGGGCAGTGCGGCTCGGGCGCGGGCGCCTACTGATTACGGTCGGTGTGAATGCGGCCGCTGCGAAAGCATCCTCAGGGCGTGCTCGGCGATCTTGCGAGTGGCGTTCGAGATTGGCAGCCGGTGGAGTTCCGCGAGCTTTGGCGTCCGCGCTCCCGCCACGCGCGGCAGGCGCTTCACACGCACCACGAATGCCGCAAGGCGAATCTGCCGAAACGTCACGCTGTGCCGCGAATCGCCCGCTGGCACGCAATCCGCAGCGCGCAAGCCAAACTTGCTTTGAAGATGCGAGGCGAGTGCGGCGCGCGGATCTCCATCGGCTTCGACGGCGGGGAATTGCCATAGCCGCGAGAACAAGGCAGCTTCGCGCGCGTTCGATTGCAACAGCAGGGTGCGGCGGCGAGGGTCCACGAACACCGCGGCAGCCAGCGTGACGCGCACCGGCTTGGGTTTCGCGCGCGCGGCAGGCAATTCGCCAGCGATTCCGAGCGCGGCGGCGCCGCACCAATTCCGCACGGGGCAGGCGTCGCATCGCGGCGCTTTCAGCAGGCAGACCACGGCGCCCAGTTCCATCATGGCCTGATTCCAATCGCCGGGCGCGCTCTGCGCGAGGATTTCCTGCGCGCGGGCTTCCAAGCCACGCCAGCGGCCGGGCGCGCGGAGGTCGCCGCGAATCGCGTCGAGCCGGGCGAGCACGCGCGCGACGTTGCCGTCCAGCACGGCGTGCGGTTCGCCATAGGCGATGCTCAAGATTGCCGCCGCCGTGTAGCGGCCGATCCCGGGAAGCGCGCGGGCCGCCGATGGATCGCTTGGAAATTGACCGGCATGCCGCGCCACGATCTCCCGTGCCGCCCGATGCAGATTGCGCGCGCGGGTGTAATAGCCGAGTCCCGACCAGAGCCGCAGCACGTCTTCAACCGGCGACTGCGCCAGCGCCTCGACCGTAGGGAAGCGATCGAGGAATCGCCCGTAGTGGGGGACGACTGCCGCGACGCGTGTTTGTTGCAGCATGATCTCCGCGAGCCAGATGCGATAGGGATCACGCGTGCTGCGCCACGGCAGATCGCGCTTCGCGTCGCGATACCACGCGAGCAGTTTCCGTCGAAACGACGCAATCCGCGCGCCCGTGAGTTTTCCGGTCATGCCACGCAGGATTCTCGCACACTTTCGGCAATGGCGCGCGCGACCGGGGGGTTCTCTCTGCGCTACTGGAAGAGAATGAAGGAGGAAGTCCAGAGACTCGTGGGAATGGCGCCGCGCGGCTGGAAGGTGACAATGATCTTGAAAATTCCGGTGCACTGGCCCAAATCGCTCAGATACGACCGGGCGGAGGTTCTCTCGAGCGGCTCCACTCTCGACAGGGCCCGGAGCGCGTCGTAAATGTTCTCCCCGGCGGGAGCGGCGGGCAGCGTCGTGCCGACTGTGCGAAATTCGAGGACGGAATTGTATTCGTAAAAGTGCCAGGCGAGACTGGCGCACAGCCCGACTGCTTTCTCGAATCTTTCCTGAAGTTCGGCCGGGCTCGAAAAGCGCACCGGGTCGACTTCCGGATCGAGCGCAACGAGCAGCCGCCGCTCATCCTCGCGCGCAAACTCGCGAACTTGCAGCGCACTGCGTTTCGCCGTCGCTTTCCAATCGACCTGGCGGGCGCTGTCGGTGGGGCGGTAGTCCCGGATGGCGTAGAGATCGTGGCCGCGGCCGCGCATGTAGCTTTCCAGTTCGCCGCTCACCAGCGGCAGGATTTCGTAGAACTCCCCCGTCGGCTTCACCGAGGGATAAACGATGATTTCCAGATCGCTCGAAACGCGGCGCGTTTTCTGGAGGAAGCCGAAAGGGAATCCGGTGCGCAGGCCGAGCGCTTCTTGTTTGTAAACACCGCGACGCGGGAACGACATCTCGACGCTTTGCTCGCACGATTGCGCCCGCGGAACGTATGGAAAGAAGACCGGCCGCGTCAGGATCGCGGCAGGCGCGGCGAGTTTCTGTTCCTTCTTGCCGCGCGGCTGTTTTCGTTTCGCGGGCTGCTCGCCAACAATCGAAAGGGAAAACGACGGCAGCCAAAGCTTGTGATTGCGCAGCTCGGCCAAGGCCATCACGGGCTGCCCGGCAAAAATGTGCTCCGGCAAACTCAAATGCACGTCCACGCCCGAAAGCACTGTGCGCGACGCCACGCCCGAGATCAGAATTCCCGCAAGCAAGCAGGCCAGTACGATGAAGAGAAGATTGTTTCCCGTATTGAGCGCGGCCAGCGCGAGAATCATCACCCCGGCCACGTAGATCATGCCCGTGCGCGTAAATTTATAATCGATCTGGTAGGCGAGCCACCGCAGCGGCGTCCGCCGCGCGAGAACGGGCACGATCATGAAGGCGACCCAGCCGGCGAGTCCGAGCGCTGAAAGCGACGCGCATGCGGCCAGCCACAATCTTCCGCTCTGCGCCGCCACGCCCGAATAGATCGCCAGCAGCAGGGCGAGCACCAGCGCGAACATGGCGATGGCGAAGCTGCGCCATCCCGGGCGATCCAGGCTGCGCCACCAGCGAAGCGCGAGTGCGGAGGCCATCAGAGCGGGACGCGCGTGGATTCCAGAATGTCCTGGAGAATCGCATCCGACTGCTCGGACTTTTTCTGCGTTGTGGCGTAACGCGTGTTGAGCACGAGGCGGTGCGAGAAGACAGGAATCGCGAGCTTTTTGAAATCGTCAGGGAGGCAGAAGTCGCGGCCATCGAGGAACGCCCGCGCCTGCGCGGCGCGCTGCAACATCAGCACGCCGCGAGGACTCACCCCGAGCAGCAGCTGTTCGGAGCGGCGCGTGCGCTCGGCGAGCTCGATGGCGTAGTCGGCCAGGCTGTCGTCCACGCGCACCTGCTCGACGGCGTGCTGCAGGCCGGCGACCTCGGCCGCGTCCATGATGGGCTCGATGCTGTCGAGCCCATCGGAGCCGCGATGCTGCCGGAGGATGTCGCGCTCGCTTTCGCGCGAAGGGTAGCCCATGCGAATGCGCATGAGGAAGCGGTCGAGTTGCGATTCGGGCAGCGGGTACGTACCGTGATGTTCGATGGGATTTTGCGTGGCCAGAACGAGAAACGGCTGCGGCAGACGATGCGTTTGATTGTCCACGGTGACCTGCGCTTCGTTCATCGCTTCGAGCAGCGCCGATTGCGTTTTGGGCGTCGTGCGGTTGATCTCATCGGCGAGCACGATATTGGCAAAGATGGGGCCCGGCTTGAACTCAAACGATTGCGACGCAGGGTTGAACACACTGATGCCGGTGACGTCGGAAGGCAGCAGATCCGAAGTAAACTGGATGCGCTGAAACGAACATTGGAAGGAGCGGGCCAGCGCCTGCGCCAGCGTAGTCTTGCCCACCCCCGGAACGTCTTCGATCAGCTGATGGCCGCGCGCGAGCAGCGTGACGATGGAAAGTTCGATGACGTCGTCCTTGCCTCGGATCGCCCGCCCGACCGTGCGCTTCAAGAGTCCCAATTGGTTCGCTAGAGCTGTGGCCATCGGTTGAAAACCCCGTTGCTTCTGTTAGATACTGGAATACAGGGCGATTAGCTCAGTTGGTTAGAGCGCTCCCCTCACACGGGAGAGGTCCAAGGTTCAAGTCCTTGATCGCCCACCATGGATCCCTTTCCGCGCCCTGCCGCGTACGCAGCGCTCGTCAGAGCGCGGCCGAGAGACGACAAGTGTCCGACACTCATTCTAAAGGAAAACCAGCATGACCTCGACGCTGCGCTCACTCCAGTTTTTCACGTTAGGCACCTGGGTTGGCACCATCCTGTATTTCAGCACGGTCATCGTTCCCGGCGCGTTCCGCATGGTGGCGAATCCGGACGAGGCGAGCGCGATGATCGGCTACTCCCTTTCGCGACTCCATATTGCGGGGATCGCGCTGGGCTTGGCGTATCTGCTTGCGACGCTGCTGCTCGGCAAATCCGCGGGTGTACTCGCGCGGCCCGCATCGCTTCTCGTTTTCTTGATGATTGCGCTCACCGCGGTCTCGCAGTTTCGCGTGGTTGCAAAGATGGGGATGCTCCGCCTGGAATCCGGCTCGATTTTTGCGACACCGCCGGGCAGCCCGATCCGAGTGGCTTTCGACCGCCTCCACACTTTTTCAGTTTGGATCGAAGGGATTGTGGTGATCGCGGGAGTGGGAGCGCTCTATCTCACGGCCCGCGCGGCGAAAGCCGCGCCCGCGGTCGCCGGCGCTGCCGACTAGCGCGGCGCGCTTCGTTGGCGCTCCTCTAACGGGCCTTCCTGGAATTTTTCGATTTTGCCTGCTTTGCCGCGTCAGCGGCGCGCCACAGATACCAGCTTGCAACGCTGCGATAGGGCCGCCAGCGTTCGCCGAATGCGTGCAACTCCTTCGGCTTCGGCATGCGCCGCTTGCGGTAGACGATCTGAAATCCTTTCCGCAGGCCGTAGTCGGAACTCGCCAGGACGTCCGGCCTGCCGAGCTGCGACAATAACAACATCTCCACCGTCCAGACGCCGATTCCGCGGACGGCCGTTAGCCGCTGGATGATTTCGTCGTCCGGCAATCGCTGTACTGCGGCCAGCGGCG
>DASPOJ010000021.1:0-4304 GCA_035626055.1 Candidatus Methylomirabilota bacterium
AACTTCATGCCGAGGCTCAAGCCCATTTTCTGCAGGATCTCCTTGATCTCGTTCAGCGACTTGCGGCCGAAGTTCTTCGTTTTCAGCATTTCGTTCTCGCTCTTTTGCACGAGTTCGCGGATGGACTGAATGTTGGCGTTCTTCAGGCAGTTGTAAGACCGAACGGAGAGTTCCAGTTCCTCGACGGACCGATCCAGGTGCTCGACACGAGGATCGTTGTAGGACTCGACCGCCTCTTCGGCGATCTCCGGCTGCTCCTCGAAATTGATGAAAATGCTCATGTGATCCTTCACGAGCTTCGAGGCGAGGCCGATGGCGTCCTGGGGCGTAATGGCGCCGTTGGTCCAGACCTCGAGGGACAGTTTTTCGTAGTCGGTCATCTGGCCCAAGCGGGCCGCTTCGACGGCGTAGTTGACTTTGCGCACCGGCGAGTGGACCGAATCGACGGGAATGTACCCGATCGGCAGGTCTTCATCGAAATTGCGGTCGGCCGCGACGTAGCCGCGCCCGTTCTTGACGCGCATCTCGAATTGCAGTTTGCCGCCCTCGCTGACCGTCGCGATGTACACGCTCTTGTCCAGCACGGCAAAATCCGTGTCTTCCTCGATCATCGCTGAAGTCACGACGCCGGGGTTTTCGACGTTGAGGTAAATCGTTTTCGGCTGGTCGTTGTTCAGCTTGAGCGGAATCTGCTTCAAATTGAGGATGATGTCGGTCGCGTCCTCAACGACGCCCGGAATCGAGGAGAACTCATGGAGGACGCCCTCGATCTTGACGGCCGTGATCGCTGCACCCTCGATCGAGCTGAGCAGCGCGCGGCGCAGGGAATTCCCGACCGTCGTGGCCCAGCCCCGCTCAAACGGCTGCGCTGAGAATCTTCCGTATTTGTCGGTCAACGACTCGAATTCCGCCGCCAACCGCTTTGGCTTCTGAAAACCTTTCCACATCGTCACAGTCCTTCCTCCCCGCGACGCGGGGCTCGAAAACTTTTCCCCCTGGCTTACTTCGAGTACAGCTCGACGATGAGCTGCTCGTTGATGGGCGGCGTTTGCACGTTCTCGCGCTTCGGCAGCGCAACGACGCGCGCTTTGAACTTTTCGCGATCCAGTTCCAGCCACGGCACGGCGCTCTGGCTCTGCGCGACGTTGCGCGCTTCCAGAATCATGGGGTTCTGGTGCATGTCGTCCTTTAAGCTGATTTCTTCCCCCACGCTCACCAGATACGACGGGATATTGACCTTGCGGCCGTTGACGCGCACGTGGCCGTGAAGCACCAGCTGCCGCCCCTGCGACCGCGAGCTGGCCAATCCAATCCGCCAGACGGCGTTATCCAGCCGCCGCTCCAGCATCACGATCAGGTTCTCCCCGGTCGGCCCTTGCGTGCGCTCCGCCTTCTCGAAGTAGTTGCGGAATTGCCGCTCGAGCAATCCGTAGGTGCGCTTCACCTTTTGCTTCTCCCGCAACTGCAGGCCGTAGCCCGCGACCTTGGGGCGCCGCGATTGGCCGTGCTGGCCCGGAACGAAGTTGCGCTTTTCAATCGCGCACTTCTCCGTGAAGCACCGGAGACCCTTAAGATAGAGTTTCTGCGCCTCGCGGCGGCACAGCCTGCAAACCGCTTCTCGATGTCTTGCCAACGACGTTTCTCCTTTTGCGAACTACGAACCTCGTTCGCGCCGCGCTAGACCCGCCGGCGCTTGGGCGGACGGCAACCGTTGTGCGGGATCGGCGTAACGTCCTTGATGTGGACGATATGCAGCCCCGCCGCCGCCAGCGCTCGGACAGCGGACTCGCGGCCCGAACCCGGCCCCTTCACCCGAACTTCGATACTCTTCATTCCATACTGATCGCGGGCGACGCCAGCGGCGGCAATCGACGCCTGCTGCGCGGCATACGGCGTGCCCTTGCGCGAGCCCTTGAAGCCGATCGAGCCCGCCGAAGACCAGCACACGGCGCGGCCGTCCGGCCCCGCAATCGTGATGATCGTGTTGTTGAACGTGGCCTGAATGTGGGCCACGCCATGCGGCACGACGCGCCGCTCGCGCTTCTTCTTGAATTCCTTCTTGTGCTTGGCAGGTTTTGCCGGCGCTGGTGTTGCGCCCGCGTCCTGTGTCGGTTCTTTGGCCACTCGGCTACCCTCTCTTCACGATTCCTTACTTTCGAACCGCGACTTTCTTCTTCGCTGCGACCGCGCCCTTGCGCGGGCCCTTCCGCGTGCGGGCATTGGTGTGCGTGCGCTGTCCGCGGACCGGGAGATTCCTCCGGTGGCGCAGGCCGCGATAGCACTGAATTTCGATGAGCCGCCGCACGTTCATCTGGATTTCCTTGCGGAGATCCCCTTCGACGCGCCCTTCGGATTCGATGGCCTGCCGGATCCTGTTGATTTCCTCCTCGGTCAGGTCCTTGATCTTCTTGGTGGGCTCAACGCCGGCCTTCTCGCTGAGCGCCCGCGCGCGCGGCTGCCCGATCCCGTAGATCGAGGTCAACCCGATCCACAGCCGCTTCTGCGGCGGCAAATCCACACCTGCGATACGTGCCATCCCTGCTCCTTCTCGCCCTTCCGGGCTTGCGCCCGGGCGTTATCCCTGGCGCTGCTTGTGCTTCGGGTTGCTGCAAATGACGCGCACGACGCCGCGCCGGTGAATGACCTTGCACTTGTCACAAATTTTCTTGACCGAGGCCCGCACTTTCATTTTCTCGCTCCCCGCGACTCTTACTTATACCGGTACACAATCCGACCGCGCGTCAGGTCGTAGGGCGAAAGCTCGACTGCGACCTTGTCTCCCGCAAGGATGCGAATGAAGTTCTTGCGCATCTTGCCGGAAATGTGCGCCAGTACCTGATGCTTGTTCTCCAACTCGACTCGAAACATCGCATTCGGCAGCGGCTCAATGACGGTCGCCATCACTTCGATGGCGTCCTCCTTCGGATTCCCCGAGTCCGCGTGCTTCTTTTCGATGTGCGGTCGCTTCACGATGACTCCGATTCCCCACTCACCAGGACGAGCCGCTTGCTTCCCGGGGCCGGGTCAATATCCATGGGCCGTTTGACGTCACCGCAACCGAGTGCTCGAAGTGCGCCGAATAACTGCCGTCGGCCGTGACCGCGGTCCAGCGATCCTCCAGGACGCGCACCTCTGGGCGGCCCGCGTTCACCATCGGCTCGATCGCGAAGACCATGCCCTCTTGCAGCCGGGGACCATGTCCAGGGTCGCCATAGTTCGGGACGTTGGGCTCCTCGTGCATGCGCGTCCCGATACCATGACCCACGAACTCGCGCACGATCGAAAAACCGTTCTTCTCCACCCACTCCTGCACGGCTGCTGAAACGTCGCCCAACCGGCTTCCTGGCCGGACCCGCTCGATTGCGCGATCTAGAGACCCCCGCGTCACGCTCAGCAAAGTCTCCAGCTCGGGCCGGATTGCGCCGACCGGAATCGTCACCGCCGCATCCGCGTAATAGCCGTCCAACTCGACGCCGAAATCCAGCGAGAGGATATCTCCCTCTCGCAAACGCCGCTTCCCAGAAGGGATGCCGTGCACGACTTCTTCGTTCAGCGAGGTGCAAAGGGAGGCCGGGTAGCCGCGGTAATTCTTGAATGCGGGCCGGGCACCCTTTTCCATGGCGCTCCGCTCTGCAAATTCGTTCAATTCCAACGTCGTCAGCCCCGGGCGAACCATGTGCCGCAACGCGTCGAGAACACCCCACACGATCAATCCCGCGCGGTGCATCGTTTCCAACTCCGCCGCTGACTTGCAAACAATCATTCGCTTCGCGCCGGACCCAGGATCTCGAACAGCGTCTCGGTCAGCAGGCCGGGGTCCTGGTTCGCATCCACTTCCATCAGAAGGCCCAGCTTCGTATAGCGATCCACAACTCCCCGGGTCCTCTCTTCGTAAAGATCCAGCCGGGGCCGAACCACTTCCTCGCGATCGTCCGATCGCATTACCAACTCGCCGCCATCGTTATCGCAGCGGCCCGGAACCTTGGGCGGGAGATCGTACACGTTATAAATCTCCCCTCCGATGCTGCAGATGCGTCGTCCGGTCAACCTCCGCAACAGCCTGGACCGCTCCACCTTCAAGAAGAAGACCACCGGCTTTGGGAAGCCGCGATCCTTCAAAATCCCATCCAGGGCGACTGCCTGGGGAAGCGTTCTCGGAAAACCATCCAGGATGAATCCCCCCGCGCACTCCGGACCGGTGATCCATTCTTCCACCATCGCCCGCACAATTTCGTCGGGAACCAATCCTCCCTGCGCGAGAATGGGCTGTGCCTCCTTGCCCAGCTCTGTTCCGCGCTCGACTT
>DASPOJ010000022.1:0-2412 GCA_035626055.1 Candidatus Methylomirabilota bacterium
CGAGCTGATCACCTCAAAGGATTGGTTCGCGATCCCGCTCGAAAGGCTCTATTTCACCGTTTTCGGCGGCGCGGAAATCACTCCCGGCAATCCCCTCGGCACCGACGAAGAAGCGGCGGCGCTCTGGAAAGCAGTCGGCGCACCTGAACACCGAGTCATCGCTGTCCCAGGCCTCAAGGAAAATTTCTGGGCCATGGGAGACACCGGCCCCTGCGGCCCGTGCAGCGAGATCCACTACGACATGGGCCCGGCGGCAAGCGACCTTGGCCACAAGAATTGCGAATTCCCCTGCGATTGCGGCCGCTACGTCGAAATTTGGAATCTCGTCTTCATGCAATTCAATCGCGATGCCGAAGGCCGCATCAGCCCACTTCCCCGCCCTTCCATTGACACCGGCGCGGGCCTCGAACGCCTCGCCGCCGCACTGCAAGGCAAAATCAGCAACTACGATACCGATCTATTCACGCCCCTTCTGCAGAAGACTGCGGAGCTCTGCGGCCTCGATCTCAACGACGAGGAGGCAATTGAAAAAGGAAGAGGAGGGGCTGCATCCCTACGCGTCATTTCAGACCACTTTAGGGCCGCAACATTCCTTATCGCGGACGGTGTTGTTCCTTCCAACGACGAGCGGGGATATGTCTTGAGGAAGATTTTGCGGAGAGCCTTTCTACATGCCCATTACCTGAATGCTGACACGTGGCCCTCGATCTCAGGCGTGTCGGGCAAAGTGCGGGAGGTCATGGAGGGCACTTATCCTGAACTTCAAGGGGCAGTGCCCACAACCTTACGTATCCTGAAAGCAGAGGAAGATCGATTCCGCAGAATAGTGAACGTTGGCCTCGTGAGGTTGTTCGTTACATCCCTAGATGCTATTTCCGCGGAGCTTAGACAAGCGTCGCCTGACAAGCAAAGAGAAGCCCACGGGCTCATCGCGTCTCTGCGGAACTTGGAGCTAGATCTGATCGGCACAACGTCGGCCTTGAGTGGGTCACTCGGCGAGGACCCTGGCATCAGGATGAAGGAGTTTGATCGCCAGGCTGGTCGTCAAATTCGGGCGATTCGGGGGGCTCTAGGGCCCGCGCTTAGCAAGTTTGAAGACATCATGGGTCGCCCCTTTCTGCTGGCAGGAAATGAGGTGTTCAAGCTTTACGATACATATGGTTTGCCACCTGACCTCACAGAGGAAGCATGCCGAGATCTCGGTTTTTCAGTCGACTTGAGCACGTTCGAGGCGGCGAGAAGCGAACAGCGGACGCGCTCAAAGGCGTCCTGGAAAGGCGCGCACAAGGAAATCGCGAGCCCGGTTTACGGAAAGCTGGCCGAGTTGTATCGCACGGAACCCGACTTCTATTTCGAGACGCTCGCCAAAGATTGCCGCATCGAAGCCATCGTCACCAAGCTGGGCGCAGTCAATGAACTTGCGCCGGGGGCCGAAGCCGAAATCGTGTTGGACCGCACGGCGTTCTACGCCGAATCCGGCGGCCAGGTGGCGGACGTGGGAACGTTCTGGAACAACGAGCAATCGCTCGAACTCGCCGAGGTCCGCGGCGCCTACTATCCTGTCTCCGGTTTGATCGCGCACAAGATCATTGCGAAGGAAACGTTGCGCGTCGGTGATCGCGTCGCGTGCGTTGCCGACGGCGCACGCCGCGAGCACGTCAAGCGCAATCACACGGCGACGCATTTGATGCACGCCGCGCTGCGCAACATCCTCGGCACGCACGTCAAGCAGGCGGGTTCGCTCGTCGCGCCCGATCGCCTGCGTTTCGATTTTTCGCATTTCGCCACCGTGGATCCGGCCGAATTGCACGACATCGAGGAGCAGGTGAACGATCAGATCCGCACGAACGCCGAGCTCGCGACGGACTTGTTGCCGCTCGATGAGGCGCTCGCCTCCGGCGCGCTCGCTTTTTTCGGCGACCGCTATCCCGAGCATAACGTCCGCGTCGTCACAATTCCCGATGCGAATTCCCCGCGAGGCTTCTACAGCAAGGAACTTTGCGGCGGCACGCACGTGCGCCGCTCTGGCGAAGTCGGCATCTTCAAAGTCACGGTCGAGCAAGCGTCGTCCGCGGGCGTGCGCCGAATCGAAGCCATCACTGGCGCAGCCGCGGTGGCCGACTACCAGCGCGCGAGGGAGACTCTCGCGCAACTTTCGGGCCGCCTCGGCGTAACGGAGGAAAATCTCGCCGCCGCGCTCGAACGCAACGAACAATCGCAGCGCCAGCTCGAAAAGCAATTCGAAACGCTCAAACGAAAATCCGCGCACTCGAAGCTCGATGAACTGCTCGAACAGGTGCGCGAAGTAAAAGGTGTCAAGGTCCTTTCCGCGGAAATCGAAAACGCCGACCGCGAAACTCTCCGGCAACTCTCCGACAGCCTACGCCAGAAACTCGGCTCCGGCGTCGTCGT